>JAUIIK010000266.1 GCA_030431755.1 Chloroflexia bacterium | reverse complement strand
GGACCAGAGATGGCTGGGAAGCGAGATAAGCCGGAAGAGATTGTCGTGAAGCTGCGCCAGGTCGAGGTGCTGCAGGGCCAGGGCGCGTCGGTCGCGGAGGCGGTGCGCCAGATCGGCGTGACAGTGCAGACCTACTATCGGTGGCGTCGGCTCTATGGCGGCATGGGCCGGGAACAGTTGAAGCGGCTGAAGGAACTGGAGAAAGAGAACCAACGGCTCAGGAAGGCGGTCTCTGACCTGACGCTCGACAAGTTGATCCTGGCGGAGGCGGCCAAGGGAAACTTCTGAGCCCCGCGCGTCGCCGACGCTGCATCCAGAGCGTGCGACAGACGCTTGGCGTGAGCGAGCGCCGCGCCTGTCGCACGCTCGGGCAGCACCGCTCGACCCAGCGCAAGGAGCCTCAGGGCCGATCCGATGAGGAACTGCTCACCGAGGACATCATCGAGCTCGCCCGGGACTACGGGCGCTATGGGTACCGCATGATCACCGGCTTGGCTCGAACAATGCCGGCTGGCATGTGAACCACAAGCGGGTGGAGCGGATCTGGCGGCGGGAGGGGCTCAAGGTTCCGCAGAAGCAGCCGAAGAAGGGGCGCCTCTGGCTCAACGACGGCTCCTGCATCCGGCTGCGTCCGGAGCGGCCCAACCACGTCTGGTCTTATGACTTCGTCCAGGACCGGACCCATGACGGCCGCGTCTTCCGGACGCTGAACATCATCGACGAGTACACGAAGGAGGCGCTCATGATCCGCGTCGATCGCAAGCTCAATTCCGTCGACGTGGTCGACGCACTCACTGATCTCTTCATCCTCCGCGGCCCGCCCGAGTACATCCGATCGGATAATGGCCCGGAGTTCGTGGCCGGGAAGGTGCGGAGCTGGATCGCGGCTGTCGGAGCCAGGACGGCGTTCATCGAGCCTGGCTCCCCCTGGGAGAACGGATACTGTGAGTCATTCAACGCCCGGTTCCGCGACGAGCTGCTCAACAGCGAGATCTTCTTCTCGCTCCGCGAGGCACAGATCCTGATCGAGCAATGGCGCCGCCACTACAACACCGTCCGCCCACATAGCGCCCTCCGATACCGCCCGCCGGCCCCAGAAGCGATCATCCCGGTCGACCAGAGGCCGGTCATGCACTA
Source organism: Chloroflexia bacterium (assembly GCA_030431755.1). Lineage (GTDB taxonomy): Bacteria > Chloroflexota > Chloroflexia > Thermomicrobiales > CFX8 > JAUIIK01. The sequence goes on along the minus strand of JAUIIK010000266.1, from coordinate 741 downwards.
AAAATTCAACCGGACCACTCGGTGGGGGCAGTCCACGTCCCTTGATGTTGAGGACGTTCGAGCGGTGGAGCAGCCGATCGAGGATCGCAGCCGCCAGAACCTCGTCGCCGGCGAGCGGCTCGGTCCAGTCGCGAACGCTCTTGTTCGTCGTGATCGGGATCGCGCCGCGGTCGTGGCGGCAGGTGATCAAGCGGAAGAACAGCGTGGCCTCCTCGCGGCTCATGACTTCAAAACCGAGCTCGTCGATGATCAGCAGCGCGGTGGACATGTACTTGCGCCGCCTGAGCCGGGTCGGGGCATGTCGGCGTCGCCCTTGAGCGCGGTCATCAGCTCGTCGAAGCGGTAGTACTGGGCGGAGAAGCCGAGCTGGACCGCCTACACGCCGAGGCTGACCGCTTATGCGGGGCCGGGCGCTACGAGCGCAGCGAAGCCCGGAAGGACACGCGCGCCGGCAGCTACGAGCGCAAGCTCGGGACCCGGGCCGGCGAGGTCAGCCTGAAGATGCCGAAGCTCCGGCGCCAGAGGTTCGAGACCGCTATCATCGAGCGGTACCAGCGCCGCGAGAGCAGCGTCGAGGAGGCGTTGATCGAGATGTACCCGGCCGGCGTTTCGGTGCGGCGTGTGGAGGACATTACCGAGGCGCTCTGGGGCACGCGGGTGAGCCCCGGCACGGTGTCGAACCTGAACAAGAAGATCTACGCCAAGATCGAGGCATGGCGGCACAAGCCGATCGAGGGCGCG
>JAUIIK010000166.1 GCA_030431755.1 Chloroflexia bacterium | reverse complement strand
GTCATCGGTTTCATGATGATGCCTCCAAGCAATCTGACGCTGAACCGTGCCGGCGTCTTTCAGGCTATGGAGATGAGATGAAACGTCGATTAACCCACGCTGAAATCTTCCGACCGCCTGTAACGCGACAAGCACGGGGAGATCCAGGCGCTGTCAGATCAGCGCCGCTCAAGGATGAACAACGTAGTGATCGTCGGGATATGGGGGGATCAGGTGTTGGCGGTCTTGCCGCCGAACTCCTGGAGTATCTCCTGGGCTTCCGCGGCCCTGTCGTCATCGTGGACGGTCACGATGATGTCGCCGGCTTCGAGGCGCTCGTTGAGGTAGAACGCCCGGCCTTCCTCGACTTCGAGATCGAGCAAGGGACCGACGATCCCGCCGCTAAAGCTCCCGCCGGCAATGGCGGTCGCGATGATGCCAGCGCCGGCCGCCCAGCCGATGCCGGGAATGGCAAAGGCTGCGACACCGCCGATAATGCCGCCAATCATCCCGCCAATGGCCACATGACTGCCCGATCCATCGCCGCTGGCCTCTTCGATCTCGGGCAGCCACTCCCGCATCAGGTGTGCTTGCTCGGTCGACCCGATGACGCTGATCTGTTCTTCGGTGTAATCCGCTTCGATCAGAGCGTTCAAGGCGGCTTCTGCTTGTGCGGTGGATGCAAAGGCGGCTGCCGCAAGCTTGCCGATATTTTCGCCGGTTGACATGCTGCTCATAATAATGGTGAACACTCCTCTCGAAGCTAGACTCGTACCAGCCTAACGAGCAGCACGCTTCAAGCCCATGTGCCCCGTTAGAGATTGCGGGCATGTTTCCAGCATGACCGCCAGGGCATGGCATCGTGAGGAGGTGGATATCAGGTCGAGCGGGAACCAGTGCGAAGAATGCGCGTGGGTTGGATTGGCTCGACAAACTGAATCAGCGGCGCGTCGAACGAACCGGGGTCGGCGCGCCGGGATACGGCTTCGTTGACCAGGTTGTTGACCTTCGGAACCTCGTACATCTCGGCGAATGGCGTCGTCGGCAAGTTCGGGATATTGCCGAGCAGCTCACGGCCGCTGACCTGAAAATACTTCGGGCATTCAACGATGACGACCGCCTCCGCGCCGCGCTCGTCGAGCCGGTGGCCGAGCGCCCGCAGGAAATCCTCATAGCCGGTCGGGTGCAATGGCGAACGATAGGGCGTTGCCTCGGATTGTCCGCGCGCGTAGACAGCCATCCGCAACGTCTGGAGCAAGCGTTCGTCAGTGAACGTCTCACTGACAAATGTCTCTTCGCCCGCGTTGTAGGCGCGCAGCAGCAGCGTCTCATCGAGCTCGACGATGAGCGCCTGCTCTAGCTCGTGCTCATCGAGCGCCCGGCCAATGACGCGCAAACGGTTCTGGTAGGTCGGCTGGAGCAGATGACGGCCTGCTGGATCCGCGGACTGTGGGGTTGGTGTGAGTTGCCCTGTAGTCATGTCGTCCCATTCCTCGCAGACGAAAGTACTTCATACTGGAACTATCGGCCAGCGGCGCGGGAACTTGAGGGCCGCTTACTCGCCGCTATCGAGCACCTCAACCCCGAAGCTCCAGCCATCGGTCTCCGGCACATCGACACCATGCTGGCTGATGACCGTCATGACGTGTGTCCGGTGCTCCGCCGCGTGATGCAGCGCCTGAATCAACAGTGTCGTGGACCGTAGCGTATACGGCTCGCCGCTGAGATGATGACCGCGCACGACCTGGTCATGCGGCGTCGAACCGGCCAGCTCGATCAGGCGCGCACCGCTCGCGTCAACCCGCTCGCGCAGGACATCGAGGCCTGGGAAGGGCGCGTCAAGCCGGAGCCGGCGTTCGTCAGGCAGCAGCTCGCCGGTCAGGTACTCGACATAGCGCTCCTCTGCGCCGACGAGATGCACCAGCGTCGTGCGCGCATCGCCGAAGGTGCCCGGAGCGCTGGCGTCGAGCAGCTCGTCATCGAGACCCGCGCACCAATCCAGCAGCCGCAGATTCGCCCAACGATTGTGGCGAAACGTGTCAATGAGATGGCCGCCCATCGAACTGATCCCTTCCCTCACAGCATAGGAGATCGCTGGACGATTCTAGTAGGTTATTCGGTATGAATTTACCGGCCATGGCGACGGGACTTCCGGGCCCCCTGTAGAACGGCAACATAAGAGAGGCCCCCGACAGCGGGAGCCTCTCGATCGCACTTCATAGTCGTCAGATGGCTATGTAGTGAGTCGCACAGTCAAGCTGCGGGCGGAAGCCGCCGGATCATCCGAACGAGCCCGGTGCAGTCCCGGCGATGTCGGAATCCGTCAGCAGCCGGGATGGTTCGATCTCCAGCCCGACCTGCCCCGAATGTACCCAGCAGTAGGTCGTGATAATCAGATCGACGCAGCAGAGCGTGTAGCGGCCGGAATAGGAGGGCACACAGTTGACCGGCATGCGCGCAACATCCTCCGATACCTCGCCATCGGGCATCCCGTCATCCGCCATGAGCGAATAGCCGGTCACGTCCGCGAGCGCGCTGTCAGCCCGCGACATCACCGACCCGGCATTGAACAATGCCGCGCCAGAGCCGGCGACCACGAGCGCGAGTACCGAGACGAGCATCACGATCCCCTGGAGCGGGTGAATTGCTCGGATCATGCTGTGCTCCTTTCAGAGCGTTCAACGAGTGCTTCTACCTCCCACACTAGGGGGCGGCGCTAATCGCCGGTATTCGGTCAACCGGGCAATCGCCCATCGTGGTTTCTCGATGGTTCCGGCATATCTCGAAGAAGCTGACGTGAACAAGGGCAATTCCCGTCTGCGGTCCTGCGAACGGGAACTACCTTGGGGCAGGTCGCCAAGCTGTTAGCTCGCCGGGCAGGTGATCGGGTTGCTGACGAGCCCGCCGGGGTTGACGACTTCGCGGCAGAGGCTCAGCCGCATGATCTCCCAGTCGTTGTTGTCGACCATCGTCATGTCCGAGATGCCGTCGGCCTTCGGGCGGAACTGGATGCCGGCCCAGACTTCCGGCTTGTTGATCGCGATCGAGAGGACGGCCCGCAGGTTGCTGTCGACGCCCTCCTCGAACAACAGGTCGATGCCGAAGGCGTAGAGCCAGACGTTGTCGAACGGACCTTCCAGGCCAACCTTCGTCGTCTTGGTCAGGCTGCCGTCGGCGGCGGTGTCGACATCGACGTAGGAGGTCAGCATCCGCACCTGGCGCCGCATGCCGCGGTAGCTATCGGCGCTGGCATCGTGCCGGATGTACATCAGGTAGAGTTTGCCGGTGCGGTTGAATTCGCCGCCCGTCCACTGCCAGGCCAGCGCCGGGCGTCCCTCGGCCGGGCCGGCGTAGCCATCGAGCAGATCCGTCTTAGCCCACAGCCCGGTCTCGTCGTTGTAGCGGTAGAGGTTGAGCCGGCCGCTAGTGTCGGCGAACGCGCCGAGCAGCCAGGCGTCACCCGGGCTTGAGAGGAAGGCGCGGCCGACGCCCGGCGAGGCGTATTCGGCCATCGGCAGCGGGTTGCGGTCCTGATCGAGCGCGGTCTGCTCCGCGCCCCAGTTCAGGAATCCGTCGGCGCAGCTCAGGTTGTTGTAGCGCACGTTGCCGTCCGACCCGCGATAGGTCAGGAAGAACTTGCAGTAGGCCTGCTCCGAGAGCGACGGCTCGCTGCTCTGGCCGCTTGTTAGCGTCGGGGCCGCCGCAAGGCCCGGTACCTGCCGCAGGTCGGTCCAGATCTCGTTGCCCTCGCCATCGCGGAGGAGCCGCCGTTCCCAGATATTGCCATTGTGGTCAATTGTCACCACCAGCAGCTCGTTGTTGCTGATCTTGATCGCGTCGATGCCGCCCTGGGCATCCATGTAGGCGAGGTTCTGACCGCTCCAGGTGGCGCATTCGGTCATGTCGGCCTGCGGGCAATTGCCGGCGTCGGTCGAGTACTTGTAGAAGACCGCGCCAAGCGTCGAGAAGAAGACGTAGAGCCGGTCCCCAAGCCGGGCCATCGCTGGCGACACCGTGCTAGCCGAGGTCGGGATCATCGACTGGTTCATGCGGGTCAGCTCGCAACCGCCGCCGCCCGGCTTGTAGTTGGCGTAGGCCCGCACCGTGCTGTTCTCGCCGGCGATGAAGCCGTCGCGGTTCCAGTCGACGTGCCCGTGCTCGCGGTCGACGTAGTACTTGTAGTTCGACTCGAGCATGTCGAGGTAGGCGGTGTTGCTCGGGTCGACCGCGCCGAACTCCTTGAGCGCGGTGTTATTGAGCGGGGGAATGCCGACGCCATCCGAGAAGCCGACCTCCGGGTAGCTCTGGTAGCCGTAGTTGAGCAGGCTCGGATAGTTCGGCTTGCAGTTGGGCTGCGATATCGCCGGATCGCCGCCGTGGTCCAGCCCCATCGCGTGGGCGAACTCATGGGCCAGCACCCAGGCGTTGTTGAGTGGACCGCTGCCGGCGAAGCTGTTGAGCGGATTCTGGCCGCCGCCGCTCGGGTAGACCATGATGTAGCGGAAGATGCCGCGCCGGGCCGCGCTCATGTTGGTCTGCCAGGCGGTCTGCGGGTTGTCGCCGGCCCAGCTACCGTCCTCCTTCTGCACTGGCGGGACGACGCTGGAGCCGCCCCAATCGCCATAGATCGTCGCGTCTTCCGGCGTCTCCGGAGCAACGCCAGTGTCGAGGTGGGTGTTGATGCCGCGCTTGCCGTCCGGGTTGCGGAGCGTCACGGCGCGGTAGAGGTCGACGAGCGGGTGCGGGTTGTCGAGCGTGTCCTGGTAGTAGGCCGCGAACTGCCGGGCTACGGCCGGAGAGACCTTGCCCGCCATCTCGCCCGGGCTGCGCTGCATGAAATCAACCTCGATGAAGAGATCCTTGTGACGCGGGTCAGCGCCCCACAACGGCAGGTTGATGTGCGTGCCGATTGACGCCGTGACGTCCGGCAGCTCCGCCAGCTCGCTAGCCGTCGCGGTCTCCGGCGCGAGGACGGGCGGGATGTAGCGGCCAAAGACTTCCAGCCCATCGCTGATGCCATCGCCGTCGGTGTCACGCGGATCGGCGGCCAGGCTGCAATCGAACTCGTAGCCACCGTCAACCCGGACGTAATCGGAGAGCGTCGAGCATGTGCCGATGGCGGCCTCGACGTTGTCGCCGAGACCATCGCCGTCGGCATCGTGTGTGTAGTCATTGTGAATCAGCAGCGCCTCTTCGACGGCTTCCGGGCTGGCGACGCCGACGATCACGTCGGGCTTGCCGTAACCGTCGCTGAAGCGCGCGATCGCCGCCCCGTTCGGGCCGCCGCCAACGACGCGTAGAGCGATGCTGAGCCCGTTGTCGGAGACAACATACAGGCGATGTGTCGCGCCCGTGCCGCCCGGCTGGTGCACCGTCCGCAGCTCTGCGCCCGGCAGTAGTTCGTTGTAGAACTGGTGCAATCCGGCGAAAGGCACGCCGGTCTTCCACGCCTCGCCGTTCTTCAGCAGATCGGCGGTGCCGGAGGTCTCTTGCGAGAACGAGCGGACGACCAGGATGAGGTTGCTGTCAGCCGTCGCCGTATAGCTAATGCGCGCGGCGACGCCCTGGTTGTCAGCGCTGTTGTTGACCGCCACCTCGGCCCCGTTGCCGGCATTCAGCAGGTGCAGGACCGGGTCGCCACCCTCGGAGATGTTCGCGGTTTCGACGGTGGTGGTCTCGCCGGCGACGAGCGACAGCCGAAACTCGCTGACGACCGAGAGCTGGCCGCGGCGGACAGCGCCGGTTTCGAGCGTGGCAACGTGAGTTTGAGCCGGTATGTCGACGACGGTGTCGCCCTCTGCCTGAGCCTGCGCCGCAACCGGCAACGGCCCCAGGGGCCCGAGCACGGGCGCGACAACGAGCACCAGCAGCAGCCAGAATGTCCAACGAGCCATGATGGTCTTCCTTTTCCTAGGCGGCGCGCCGCAAGCGGTGCGGCTCCAGGATCAGGATATGAAGCGGAACGAGGCGAGAATATCGAACCCTCAGCATAGGCGGTATCGCAGTTTCTCAATGGTCCTCACCGGAACGCGCGCAGGCTACGCCGGCCAGACGCAGAGCTACGCAAGAGAATGACTCAGTCGCATCCTCTTGCGTAGCGCGTGCGGGTCTATGGTGTGTGGGTAAGGATCAGAGTACCCGTCGAGACGGCGTCAAAGTAATTCTCGGCCTCGCCGTAGAACGTCGCCGTCACCTCGGCCAGCGTCATACCGTCGCCGCAGTCATGGTTGAAGTAGACGGTGTCGAACAGCCAGACCTCGCTGAAGACCTCGCCGGCGGCGTCCGGCACGAGCGTCTGCTCCTGGGAGTCGAGGATCAGCTTCTCCTGAGCGCCGTCCGGTGCCACGGCATTGCCGCCGGCGTCAACGCAGGTATAGGTCATGACCGGCTCGCTGAGCTTGACACGCCTTACACCCTGACCGTCTTCGGCCTGCAGCTGCACGACAACCATCTCGCCGACATGCGCGCTCGACACGTCGTCCGGGCCGCTGGCCGTGAGCGCTAGCCCGCCGCCCAGCGCATCGATCACCTGCCATTCGACACGCGTCGCGGAATCATCCTCCTCCGGCAACGGGACTTTGCTGCAGGCTGAGATCAGCAAGACTGCTACCAGCAGCATGCCGAGGATGCCTGCGACGCGTAACGGGCTGCGCGCGTTGCGATGGACTACTCTGTTCAAACTATCTGGGATCGCCATTGATCTCCTCTTTCTATTCGACGCCCGGCGCCATGCGGGGCGCATACACTCCGGCAGAGGATATGCCGCGCCCGGCAGACCCGGAACCGAGCCAACCCGGCGATTGGCATTGAGGTTTCTCGATAGAGGCGTCGAACACAGGGGCGTTTACGCGGCGAGCCAAGCCGTTCGTCCACACGCTGGTGGCATGCAGCACCACGCAACCGACTCAACAGCAACAACACTGGCATCCCGAGGCAACGAGGGATCCCCGATCGCCGGCGCTACGCTACGCGCCGGTCCGTTCCTGTCGCCACAACGCTATCGCCAGCCTTCTACTGCGCCGACAGATGGCACGCGCACGGCAAGATCCCTCGTCCCTCGGGATGACCAGGTTGGTGCTGTGGAGTGTTCAGCGAGGAGCGGTAGGTCGGCGAATCGCGGTCCCTGTCGGCACAACGCCTTGCCTTGCTGCATGAAGACTCTCGAACAACGGGATAGGGAGACAGCAACGCAGCAGGCGGGGAAGGAGCCGCCTGCTGCGCGCTGTGAAGGGCATCGGAGTGGCTGTGTAGACTGGTTGCGACGGGTCAGGACAGGCGACCGATCGCGCCACTCACGGCGTTGTTTGCACTGTATCTACTCTACGCAGCTCAGCCCGGCCGGCATATCGTCGGAACTCGACAATGCCCGTCGTGGTTTCTCGATGGCGAACCGGCCGCAACGGCGGCGTGTTAGAGTCCAACCGAGGACAACCGTTAGGCTCAGCGCCGCGCACGAGCGGAGCGCGCAGAGGAGGAGAGCGGTGGACAGGCTGCGCTTGCTCATCGTCGAAGATGAGGATCTGTTCAGGAACCTGCTGGTCCAGACGCTCGCGGATGAACCGGACCTGGAGGTAGCCGGCGAGGCCGACAATGGCCAGCGAGCAATCGACCTGGCGAGCGTCCACGAGCCGGACGTCGTCCTGATGGATATCGAGATGCCGGGCCAGTACGACGGCATCGACGCCGGCATCGAGATCCGCAAACGCCGCCCGGAGACCGGCATCGTCCTGCTCTCGTCACACCGCGACCGGCGCTTCTTCACCAGCCTGCCGGCCGACCAGCAGTCGGGCTGGTCCTATCTCCTGAAGCAGTCAGTCGGCGACATCGACACAATCGTCAGAGCGATCCGCGGCAGCGCCGCCGGCATGGTCGTTCTCGACCCGGCGCTGATCGGCGAGATGCGCCCGAAGCCCGACTCCGCCCTCTCCCGCCTGACACCCCGCCAGCACGACGTCCTCGAGCTCATCGCCCAGGGCTACAGCAACTCCGCCATCGCCGACGAGCTCTCGCTGACCGAACGCTCCGTCGAAACCTATGTTTCCGTCATCTACCAGGAGCTCGGCGTCAGCGGTGAACGCGAAACCCACGCCCGCGTCAAAGCGACACTGCTGGCGCTGGAGGAGAGCACTGCGTAGGGGGCAGGGGATAGGGGATAGCAGAGAGATTTACGACTCCCCACTTATCCCTGCTCCCTATTCCCTCATCGGCAGCCGCGCCGTGACCGCCGCGCCGCGACCGGGGGTGCTCCAGATGGTGCAGGAGCCGCCGACGGCGCTGGCGTAGTCCTGCATAGCTTCGACGCCGAGCCCGCGGCCACTGCCGTCGACCTCGAAACCCTTGCCATTGTCCTCGATTGTCAGGCGCAGCGCGTCGCCATTGTCGATCACCAGACGGATGCGAGCCATTGACGCCTCGGCGTGCTTCAAGACGTTGGTCAACGCATCCTCGGCAATCCGGTAGGCCGCGAGCTTCACCGTCTCGGAGATGGCCTCACGGTCCGCCTCCTCCAGCTGGCTGAACCCGTCGCTGATATCCAATTGCACGGTAAAGGATGGCTCGAACTGGTCGGCCAGCGAATGCAGCGCCGGGATCATCCCGCGCCGCAGAATCGAGGGATAGAGCCGCCGGCTGAGCGAGGTGATGTCGTTCTGGATCAGGTCGTCGAGCTGGGCGATGATCCCGGAAATCTGTTCCTCGGCCTCCGGGGATGGGTCAGTGCGCCGCATCGTCCGGTCGAGCTGGGTACGGAGAACGAGCATGCGCGCCTGGACCCGGCCGTGGAGGTGGGTCGCGATCTCTCGCCGGACGCCCTCCTGAACGCCGACGATGCGGCGGCGGGACTCCTGGAGGTCGCCGACGGTTGTCTGTAGTTCCTGGGCCATCAAATTAAACGACCCGGCCAGCTCCCGCAGCTCCCCGCTCTGGAGCGGTTCGACGCGCGTATCGAGCCGGCCGGCAGCCATGCCATCAGTCGCTTCGACGAGCTTCTGGACTGGGCGCGAGAAGCCGCGCGCGATGACGTAGGCGATGCCCCCGGCGATCAGGATCAGGATGACGCCCTGGATGAGATGCTCAATGATGATGCCGCGCACCTGCTCTTCGAGCACATTGCTCTGCAAGCCGATCTGGACGCCGCCGATGACCTGCCCGCCGAGCGTGACCGGCTGGGCGATCTCGATCAGCTCGCCGCTCGTCTGCTCGACGCGCTCGCCGCCCCCAAGCGCCTGCACCCCAAGCTCCGGCGCCTGCGCGCCAAGCGATTGGAACCCGGTCAACGACGTGTCGGTCAGGATAACGCCATCGGCGGTAAAAACGCGCACATATTCGACATCAGGCTGGCTGGCGACGAGCGTCGCGACCTTCTCGACATCTTCGACATTCGAGAGGTAGAGCGGGTCGGCCAGCTGAGCGTTCATCTGATCGGCCAGGCTCCGGCCCCGCTCATGCAGCTCTTCCTGGTAGATGCGGCGGGCGCGGGAGATGTCGAGCAGCGTCGTCGTCACGATGAAGGTGACGCTCAGGGCGATCATCGTGACCGCCAGGATCGGCGCGATGCGCCAGTGCGTCGGTAGCCACGCGCGCAACCGCTCCGTCATGCAGCTCGCCGCTAGCTCTGGGTCGTCTGCTTCACGACCTCGTAGAGCTCCTCGAGATCAGCCAGCACATCATCGGGCATTGCTTCGAACTTCTCGGTTTCGCGCATCTGTTCGAGGATTGTCCGCCCCTCATCGGTCTGATCGAGCTCGATCATCAGCCGGATGATCTCAGCCTGCAAGTCGGGATCGAGATCGGGCCGGATAACGACGAGCTGACTGGGCGCGCCGACGGTCTCCGCGAAGACGGTGACCTGCTCCTGGACATCCGGCGAGAACTGCTTGAAGGCGCGGTCGCCGAGCGCCAGCGCCGCGATCTCGCCATTGAGCAGCAGGTTCATCGAGGTCTGGCCGCCAGATGAGACGTAGTAGCCGACCTCGTCAGGGCCGACCTCGGCCTCCGGGCTATCGACGGACACGGTGGCGATACCCGCCTCGGCCAGCGTCACCAGCGGCAGGATGTGACCGACGGTCGAGTG
>JAUIIK010000265.1 GCA_030431755.1 Chloroflexia bacterium | reverse complement strand
AGGCGCCGATCCAGCGCGTCACCGGCTTCGACACGATCATGCCGTACTACAAGTTGGAACTGGACTACCTGCCCGAGGCGCCGCGCATCGTCGACGGCATCCTCGCCTGCGCGCAGTACTGATCCGACCGGGGTCACTTATCTCTGGACGCCACTGGCGGCTCGGCTGCCACTGGCGGCTCGGCTGCCACTGGCGGCTCGGCTGCCACTGGCGGCTTGGGTGCCACTGGCGGCTTGCCCGCCAGTGTCTTGTACGATCTCGTGCATGCACCGCAAGACGGTCCGGCATTACGATCTTCCCAACCACGCCCACGAACTCACCTTCTCAACCTACGACCGCCTTCCGCTATTGCTCGGTCCCGGCATCCCGGAGATCGTCCTCGCGGCTATCTCGCGAATCACCGAGCGTGAGATGGCCGGCATCATCGCATTCGTGCTCATGCCCGAGCACCTGCACCTCCTTCTCGTGCCGGCAGTCCGCGACGGAAGCACAACGCCGGTCGCATCCGTTCTCAGCGCAGTCAAGCGACCGTCGTCGTTCAGAATCAAGCAACTCCTGACGACATCACAACCGAAATTGTGCGATGACCTCACCGTCCGTGAGCGACCTGGCAAGACCGCGTTCCGGTTCTGGCAGGAAGGCGGCGGGTACGACCGGAATCTGACAAGTAGGGATGCAGTCCATTCGTCGATTGAATACATCCACATGAACCCAGTTCGACGCGGGTTGTGCGACCGGCCGTCCGCTTGGCTGTGGTCCAGTTGGCGGCAATGGCATGAACACACGACCCATCTGCCTGAATGGATGCCGAGTGTGAGTCGGGGTCTGCTGTAAAAACGCACTGGCGGGCAAGCCGCCAGTGGCACCCAATTGGAGGAGAGTCGGGGTAAGGCCACCTCGTTCTTGCCCTTTCCCCATACTTTCTTCTTGCCCGATCCCGCCCGGCCGGTCACACTCGCGGCATGTCAGTGATGTCCGACGACGAGTTCGAGTTCAATCTTCCTATGTACGCCGGCTCGCTTCTGGCAGCCGTCGAATCGTTCGATGAAGATTGGATCGGGACGGTGCGCAAACCGCATGAGATGGTTGAGCATCTCGATATCACCTTCATGTGGTGGCTTAACGACCTTCCGGAGTCGCTCGAAGCAGCGGGCGTCAAACTTGAGAGCGAGATCGCTTCAACACGCGTCAATCTCAAACGCTGGCGCAACATCCTTACGCCGATGTTTCCCGATCTCGGTTCGTACAACAAGCCCGCTACGGAAGGGCCCGACGCTATCGACGACCTGATCGAGATCGTGTACGAACTCGAGCGTGCGTGCATTGTTCACGACTATTGGGGCGAACGAGCCGGACTTGGCTATCTTCGCTTCTCCCACCGAGCAAAGTGGGGCCCGCGATGGGAACGGTTGAGAGCGCACATCCAAGGCCTGAGTTCGGATTGACCGTTCCACCGGGCGCCACTGGCGGCTCGCCCGCCAGTGTCTTTCGCGATCCGGACGACACCACCAGCAACAGCTTCCTCCCCGTCCGGTATCTTCGCGGCATGAGCACCCGTCGAACCGCCGCCCTGTCGCTGTCCGTCCTCGCCCTCTTCGTGGCCGCCGGATCACCCCTCGCGGCCGCGCAGAACAGCGTTTCGCCGACTCCCGCCGTCGCTCCCCAGGCGCCGCGCAAGTCCGACGCCGACCGCGCGCTCGAACAATTCCTTGACAACCAGATCGAGATCCTGAAGCGCAGCAGCCCAGTCACCGCTAGCGTGCGCGGCGACCGGCGCTTCGACCGCCAACTCTCCGACGAGAGCGAGGCGTCGTATCTCGCGCGTGCTCGGGCCGCCAACGACGCGCTCGTCGAACTCGCCGCGATCGACATCGAGCAACTCT
>JAUIIK010000264.1 GCA_030431755.1 Chloroflexia bacterium | reverse complement strand
TGGTTCCCAGATGTTCCGACGAACGACCGTTGCGAGTCCGACTTCAAGCCGTCAGCACATCAGTGCCGCGGCGCCCACGCTCTGAAACGCATGATACTGTGCAGCTCATAGTATGGGAAAGAACGTCGAGCATCGTGGAGCGGACCAGCTCGCTAGCGGAGTCATGGACATGCTTGTGCTTCGCGTGGCCGCCGATGGCGAGACCTACGGCTACGAGATCGCTCAGACTCTTGAACTGCATGGCCTAGTCGACCTAAGTGAGGCAACTGTCTACACCAGCGTCAAGCGGTTGGAGAAGCAGGGGTTGTTGACATCGCGTCGCGAGATCGCCGACAACGGACGAGCTCGGCGCTACTACGCAATTACTGCCGCTGGTCGTGGCGAGATCTCCCAACGACTTGCCAGTTGGGACGCGCTCGCAAAGGTTGTCTTTTCGGTGTTTGCCGCTGGCGAAGGAGGCGACCTGTGACCAGGCTGGCCCAACAACTCGTCACAGAGTTCGATCTCAGCAGCGAAGAAGCCGACTACTTGCGCTCGGTGGCCAAGTACGCAAAGCGGCTACCGACCAGACCGCGTCGCGCCCTGGTGCGCGAGACCGCAGAGATGCTGTCGGGGCGGCCGCCCGACGGCTCGTCCGCAGAACTGGAGGCTGCCCTCGGCCAGCCAGCTGACTACGTCCAGGAGTGGCGCACCGAAGAAGGGTTCAGCGGCAAGACTGCGCCGTGGAAGCACTGGTGGCACCAATCGACGGTCGCACGGGGTACGCAGGTGGCAGTCCTGTTTTCGTTGCTCGTTGGCGGACTAGCTCTGCGTTCCTACTATGCGGCCACGCCTCAGATCTTCAACAGTTGCGCAGGGGCAATTGGGCCAGGAGTGGAGATGCTAGAGGCCGGCAACACAACCGAGTACCGGATGGCGCTTCGTATCGGCGAGCGCTACGGCGTGGACGTCTGCCCATCGTCGTCGATCCCGGGTGTCACCATTGAGCGCGTCTACTTCGCTAACCCAGTTCAGATGGCGATCCAGCCAGTGGGTTGGCAGTTGAACCTAGAGAGACTTTCAACGCCGACCCCCGGCGACGCCAGCGCTCATCGCTCGTGGCGCCCCGAGGACATCCCCTGGGGTGCAGACGTGATCGTCTGGTTCGAGGGCGAATACTGCAATATCTCCGGTGGGCATAGCTTCGGCCATCTGTCTGTCGACTACCGGTACCGAGGTCGGTCCCGAACGGCCAGCTTGGATCTCAACGCAACGTATTCCGTGTGGGCCGAGCCCGACCAATGCAGCGACACGGTGCGAGAAGCCGACGAGGCGGCCGATCGCTCATGGGAACGGGTCGTCGACATGGACGTCGTTTACTCCAACGGTGACCCCGACAACGGCGGGTACGGGCCGATAGAGCTTGCCCCGGTCGCAATCAGCCGAGATCTTTGCCGCTACCTACGTGGAGTCGACGGAGCCCGTGAGCCCCTCGGCGCCCGTGCTGTCTTCCAACTCGGCAACGACGAACTCTCATCAACGCTCATCGACGGTGCAGTTCTGGGCGTCTGTCCGGAATTCGCAGACCAGCGCGACACGTTAGTTGCACTTCTGGATTAGCACTCGGACGCGCGGCGATCGATTTAGCCTGCCGAGGCGGCGCCGGCTGCTACGTGGACCCCGACGGCTGTAGCACTATGGACGGCGAGAGCAGCCCAGGCCCATCCGTGCTGGAAGAACGCCCAGTGTGCGGCCATAGCTCCGGTCAGCAAGGCAGATGCCAAGAGCGACGCAGTGCGTCTCGATGGAACCGTCCACACCTTCCGGGTCACCGGCAAATACATCAGGGTGAGCAGCAATGAGCCCAGAATTCCAATCACCAGCACTACCGCGGCAACCGAGGAATCTGGATTTGGGATACCAGCG
>JAUIIK010000165.1 GCA_030431755.1 Chloroflexia bacterium | reverse complement strand
CCCCGTAATTGAGGCTATGGTTGTTCGCAGTAGCCAGCAGATTGAAGCCGCCAGCGTCCAGCTCATCCAGCACCCATTCATGTGCGCCCAGGTGGCTGCCGCCAGCTTCCTCGACTGGATAGCCAACAAAATTGTTCGGCACCGTCTCCAAGTTTGTGAAACCAACGTGACACGACCGGACCAGGTCATAGAACGCCGCGGTCGCCGCGTCTCGATTGTGGGTTAACCCTCGAGTAATCAAGCTATCGCCGGTGAAGGCAGCCCGCAGCCCGGAATTCGACACTATTGCACCCCCATCACGCGCCGCAATCGGCGCGCGGATTAGGCGCCTGCGACGTACCTACCATCGGATTGTTTGAGGCTAGTTGAGGCGCGCGAATCAGTCAATCTCGGGATCGGGGGCATGCCCGTCAATCCGCAGCCAGCCTTTGAGCCGGTGCTTGATGTCCTCGACAGACTCTTCATCGCTGAGCTGCTTCTTGACGCGGGACCAGGTTCCACGATCGGTACGGTAGACCGCGCGCGTGCCGCGCTTATCGAAGAACGCAAACAGATCGCCATACTGGAGCTGGAACCACCGGTAGGTGGTCGTGGCGATGTTAATGCCATGGCGGTCGTCCGGTCCCATCCCGGTCAGCTCCGCCGAGTGGAGGTAGAGCGGGTGGTACTGACCATCGATCTCTTCATCATCGATGTAGATCTCACGCGCCGCTGTGAGGCCAGGGTTCTCAACAATGAGCTCCACGACCGCGCGCAGGTTGCGCGGGTAGTGTGGGGCTTCTTCATACTCGCGCAAGTGGGCATCGGTGCCCTTTGCAAGTCTCGGTGACTTGATGCGCTCAAGGATCTGCTCGAGCATCGCGTGCGGTTCATCGCGAATACCCTCGCCGACGGCGACCCGGAGCCGCCCGCCAGGGCTGGTGTAGTTGACGGCATCCGACGCATCGAGCATGAGCATGCCGTATTCATTGGCAGGTTGGTACTGGAACGCTGCGCCGGTAACGCGGCGCGTAATGAGAAATCTGTCCCAGCCATTGTCGGGGTGAAAGACCGGCAGCACGTCGACACCAGACAGGATGAACCGCGCATCGACAATCTCAGCTGCCAGCGCCCAGCCGTAGGCGTAGCCGAGCGGGCTCGGCGTCGCCCGGTAGAAGGTCTCCGGGCTTATCGAGTCATCTAATGGAATAGGCGCGAGATCGCGGTAATTTTCGGTCGCAGTGGCGACGAGCTCCGCGAGTCCCGGCCGGCTAACGGCTGTCACGACAATGGCTCCTGACTCTCGCTTGCTTCCGGTCGGTCCGGTATCCAGTTATCATCAACAACGATCTCATCCGACGGCAGGTCCATCAGGTGCAGCGCGTGCGGCGGCAGGACGGCTGCGCGGCGTCCCCGACTGGCGAGCTCGAGCTGCCTGAAACGCGGCTCGCTGACTGAGATCTCAAGCACTCTTGACGACGGCGCGCCATCCGGTTGGAATGCAAGCGTGAAGAGCGCTCCGTAGTCGGTCGTCTCAAGCACCGTCCCATAGATTACGTTCTCATGGGCCGCCGGGGATTCGTCCTCGGCAAGTATCCGCACATGCTCTGGTCGGATGACCGCTTCCATGTCGGTCGCATCAGGGTCCAGCCCGGCAACATGGAAGGTCCCGAGCTCCGTGCGTACTGCGACGCCATCATCGAAGCGCTCGATCACCGTCGCCGGGAAGATGTTGACTGATCGCACCAGCTCGGCAACTCCGCGATTCGCGGGGCGCGTCACGAGCGTTCGTGGCGCGTCGATCTGCAATATCCGGCCATCATGCATCAGTGCGATACGGTCGGCGATCTCATAGGCCTCTTCGAGATCGGTCGTGGCAACTAGTGCCGGCACGCCGATCGCACGCCGGACACGCTGCACATCATGACGCAGCTTACGCTGTAGCGGCACGGCCATACCGGCGAACGGCTGATCAATCAGGAGGAGCTCAGGGTCCAGCACCAGGGTACGAGCGAGCGCGACAGCGTACTGTTCCTGCTCCGGCAGATCATTGACCAGCCGGTTGCGCTTGGACGAGAGCCCCATGAATTCAAGGGTCTCGTCAATCCTGCGCTCGGCTTCATGGTCGGAAAGCGGGTAGCCACGCCGAAATGGAAAGCGCACATTCTCAGCGACTGTCTGCTGTGGAAAGAGCGCGCTGATGTTGGGTACCCAGCCGACATGCCGTTCGGCAGCCGGTGTATTGATCGCCAGCGCTGAGTTGAAGACCGTGCGCCCCTGAATCTCGACCGCGCCATTTTCAGGCGCATAGACCCCTGCGAGTGAACGCAAGATCTCGGTCTTGCCCGCGCCGTCTCTGCCGAGCAGCGCGACGAGCTCGTTGTCTACATCGAAATCTACGGCGAGCAAGTGGTTGCGAATACGTGTCTGTAAATTGACGTTGACGAGACCCAACGACGCCATCCCCCACCGTCAGCAGCAATCGACGCAATCCGGGCTGTTAGACTAGCGTGCCTGCATCCACGGCTCCCCAAAGCCGCCTGGAGCACGCCTGCCGAAATGCCTCGGACGTTACGGAAGGGTAACACCAGTTGTTCTCATGGCGCTACACGCTGGACGGACAGGATCACGCCGCGCTTGACGAGACGGTATGGCGCAGTCAGGACGGTCGACCGTTTGACCTTCAAGGTCCGAATTCGACCGACCTAATCGACCCGGACCACACTGGCATGGAGCGCTACACCGCGCTGCTGCCGGTCGACCGCGACCATTTCACGACCCTCGGCGCAGGTATGACGCCACTTGTCCCAGGTAGCCTCGCCGGATTGCCCGTGTACTTCAAGCTGGACTCGCTGTTGCCAAGCGGGTCGTTCAAAGACAGGGGCGGGGCGGTCTCGGTAGCCCATCTGAAGTCGCAAGGGGCAACCCGCATCATTGTGGACTCCTCGGGCAATGCGGCTGCGGCGATGGCGGCCTATTCCGCTGCCGCCGGAATTGAGTGCGTCGTCTACGCCCCGGCCTCTGCGTCAGCGGGCAAGCTCGTCCAGTCCCGCGCCTACGGGGCGGAGGTCCGGCTCATCGATGGACCGCGCGAGGCCGTGGCCGAGGCTGCCCAAACAGCCGGCGACGCTGATGAGGGAGCATTCTATGTGAGTCACAACTGGAGCCCTGTCTTTGCCGAAGGGGTAAAGACCTGGGCGCTTGAAGTCTGGGAACAACTGGATCGCCAGTCGCCAGAGCGTGTCTTCGTACCCACCGGCGGCGGAAGCGCGTTGATGGGCGCGTATCGCGGGTTCCAGGCAACGGCCGAGATCCCTGCAATCGTCGCCTGCCAGCCGGCTGCTTGCGCACCGCTCGTCGCCGCCTGGGATGCCGGGGCGACGACGATCAGCCCGGTGGAGCCAGAGACAACGATTGCCGAGGGCGCGCGCATCGCATATCCGCCACGCGATACGCTGCTCCTGGACGTCTTGCGCGCGTCGCATGGAGCGGCGCAGGCTGTCTCCGAGGAAGCGCTGATCGGCGCGCTCCGGGCACTCTGGCGCCAGGGAATCTACGTGGAACCGACCGCCGCGCTCGGCGCTGCCGCGTTTATCGACGCCGCTACACGCCAGGAGATGCCTGGCGCCACTGTCATCCTGATCACCGGCAATGGCCTCAAAGCCACCGACACCGTCGAGGCGCTTCTCGGCCAGAATTAGGCCCATTGCACAACGGCGGGCAATCGACCGGGAAGGTATCGCGTTCGGCGTCGTATTGGTGGAGATGAACTCAACTTTCTTCCATCAAGTTCGATGTATGGCAGGAAGATTCCGTCCGTGCTCTCCACCGCTGACCGCTAAGCAACTCCCAAGGGACACGTCCCGCTTTGAGGTTGGCATCCCGAGGAAGGCGTCGCGCTCGAGGGATCTACGACCAGCAGGGCTCCGCTCTGTGGAGGGCTGTCCGGTCGCTACAATCCGGTTGATCACCGTCTCCTGCACCGGCGGATGGCACGCTCGCAACGAGGTCCCTCCGGCGCAGAGCCTTCCTCGGGATGACCATGTTGGTGCTGTGGCGTCTGCGGCATGGCGTTGCGTGCCAACCGAATCCAGGAACGGTGCAAGCAAACGACTTGACTTGATGCAGGTCGGAAGGGCGCGATAGCGTGTTCGCCCGTAGAGACGCGCCGTCGGCGCGTCTCTACGATGCATGACTCGTTGGTTTTCCCAGCACAATGCTTTATTCGTTTGTGGATGATGGTTGACTGTTCCGTAGATCACCACCGCCGCAAAGGCGAAGTTCATCCCTACCCCAGCAATCCGCGAGAAACCGTCCGCAATGCAGCTTGGTCATCTACGCCGTGTCACGCGTGAGCGACGCGAGGGCCATGTTCACGACGCTAACAAAGCGCCGTGTGAATGGCGGCCGGCCCGTCAGAGCGTGCTTGTTCGAGACATATGCCACAACAATGTCGTCAACCGGGTCGATCCAGAGCGTGCAGCCGCTCGCGCCGCCGTGGCCGTAGCTGCCCGTAGGAATCAGGTCCGGCATGAATGGATTGCCGGCCCGTGCGATCATGAATCCCAAGCCCCACGGTGCCGGCGCAGTCGAATCCATGAAGCCCGGTATCACGGCAGGCGTATGACCACCGGTCTGATCCACCGTCATCGCCCGCACCGTCGCGCCAGACAGGAAGCGGTCCCCACCCGGCGCGAACGCAAGCCCGAACTGTAGGAGGTCACGCGCCGACGCGACCGTGCCGAACGAGGGATGCGCCAGGTCCAGCCCATAGGGCGAGTTGTACATTGCGCCGTCGGACCCATCCGCATAGGTGCCCTCGACATGCGCGGTGATCTCGCGCTGGTCGGGCGTTGGCCGAAAGGTCGTCGCGCCCAGCCCGGCGGGCTCGATCACTAGCTCGTCAACCAGTGTCACGAAGTCCTTGCCGGTGACGCGCTCGGCGACGCGGCCCGCCAGCGCGATGCCGTAATCGCTGTAGCTCAGCTTCGCGCCCGGGCTGAAGAGCAGCGGATAGATGTACGACTCGTCGATCATCTCATCGTACGGCATGTGGTTCATCAGGCGCTCCGAGTGCGCCGGTGACTGGTAGATCATGCCAGACGTATGCGTCACCAAGTGGCGCAGGAGGACCTGCTCTTTGCCCTCGCCGGCAAACTCGGGGATGACTGACTCCACCGTCATGCCGAGCGTCAGCTCTCCACGCTCGACGAGCGCCATGATCATCGCGACGGCGTAGAGCTTCGAGATCGATGCCAGGGGCCACAGCACATCCGGCCCGCTATCTACTCCCGGTCGCGCGGTCCCGGCGTAGGACTCCCAAATACGTTCACCGCGGTGCGCGATTGCCACCGCCGCGCCGTTGATCTGCCCTGTGTCAACCCATTCCGTAATCTTCGCGCCGATATGCCCCAGCTGCGTGTCGTAGTTCAAGCGGATCTTCCCTATTCAGCTACTACCGGCCCGACGGCCCCAAATCGTTGCAAGCGACATGCAGTCTAGCGCCAATCCGATCTTGCCGTCAGCCAATGCGAAAAGCCGGTCCAGATCTGGACCGGCTTCTCAACATGAACTGCGATGCGCGGGCTATCTAGAGTGTGGCGGTGGCAGCCGGCGCGCGGCTCGCGACGAACGCTTCCACGATTGCCGGATCGAACTTCTTCCCGCGCTCGAACCAGAGCTGGCGCAGCGCGTCGGTCGTTGACAGCGCATCACGGTAGGGCCGGTCGCTCGTCATCGCGTCGTAGGCTTCAGCGATGGCAATGATCCGCGACAGCATCGGGATATCTTCGCCGCTCAGGCCGTTCGGGTAGCCCTCGCCGTCCCAGCGTTCGCGCAGATGGAGAATCGCGTCGCCAACCTCGCCAAAGTAAGAAACTGGATCGACGATGCCCGCGCCGCGCGCCGGAATCGACCGGATCGCGCTCCACTCGTCGTCGCTCAACGCTTCCGGCTTCGCGAGTATCTCGTGGTCGACGCCAACTCTACCGAGATCATGCATTTCCGCCGCGTAGACGAGCTGTCGCTGGTCATGGTCAGAGAGTGTCAGGATCTCAGCAATCTCCAGCGCCGTCCGTGCCACCCGGTGGCTGTGTCCGTTGGTGAATGCGAATTGATCGTCGAGTGAAGAACTGACGGTCGCTATGGCGTTGACGTAGCCACGCTCCATTTCGCCGGCAATCCGGGAGATCGCGATGTCGGGCGCAATCCACTGCGACAGCTCTTCTGCAACGCCGCGCGCGAGTTCGACCTGGCCGGGCTCGGTGTCTTCGGTCCAGACGATCTGAATTGCTCCTAGCGCCTCGCCCATGCGCCGCAACGGGACAAGCAGTACCGCGCTCGCGCCGATCCGCCGGCACGCGATAGAGTCGAGATCCATTCCATCGCGGTACAGGGCGCGCGCCTCGGCTTGCGGGACGTACTCGTGGGAGAGCGCCGCGAGTCCATCGCGCAGCAGCTCGATATCGACATCCAGCGTGCCGCGCTCGACAAGCGGCCGCAGCACGTTCGTCCCAGGGATGTGTTCGGCAATAGAGACGTAGGTCGGCTGTACCGCGTCGCGCAGAATGTCGGCCGCCGTCCGAATCGTCTCCATCGGCGCGACCGCGTCGGCCAGCAGCTCACGTTGTTTGCGCGTGAGCTCGACTGACACAGGCCGTCGCGAGCGCACAGGCGTCGAGCTGCTGGTCGTCGCGCCGTACGCGTCGCTGACGAGATAAGCGGCGACGGTGAGGAACGCCAGACTCCCGAGATAGACACCGGTCGCGACGTAGGGCTGATCCAGCCCAAGCGTCATCCGCAGTCCGGTCGCGAGCAACCCGGCAAGACCCAGAATAACGGCCAGGTCCGAGAAGATCTCCGTCCGGTTCGTCAATACGGCAAGCCCGACCGCGGCAGGCACGAGCAGGACAAACGGGCTGACAGACGTGGCGCTCACGAATGCGGCTGCCGAGATAGCGCCGACGGCGATCACGTTGAACACGTCGGTGTTGAGGCGGTCGGCAAGCAGCCGCGCAACCTGCCTGCTCGACCCAAGCGCGAACCCGATGGCCGCCACCAGGGTCAGTCCAATGAGCGCGAGCGGTTGCCCGCCGCCAGTCTCGGCGACCGACCAGCCAACGAGTCCAACAGTCGCCAGTCCGACCCACAACATTGGTGACAACGCCCATGTCCGCGCGGTCACCTGCGCCGTGGCATCGGCCGGTTCCTCTGGTTCCGCGGCAATTGGCGCATAGCGCACGCCGCCGGGCTTCGGGAGTGTTGTAGCCATAGTCCCAGGTTCTCCTGACCTTCATCCCAGCCAGCGACCCCGCAAGAAGCATCTGGCCCGAAAGTACTAGAACCAGCGTACTTTCCTCCCGGCGCACGTGAGGTAGCAAGTGGTCCTACCCGGTGCGGTACGCAGGTCATCTTCCGGCCAGACCCGCAGTGCCGGCAAAGCCAGTTGCGTCAGGCAAACCATCTATACTGCCGCCAACAGGAGGAGGGATCAGGCGTGAACTATCGTGAGCCGGCACAGCGTCTGGCGGGTTTCGGAACGTCAGTCTTTACCGAGATGAGCGTGCTCGCGAATGAGCACCAGGCCATCAATCTCGGCCAGGGCTTCCCGGACTTTCCGGGCCCGGACTTTGTAAAGGAAGCGGCAATTGAGGCAATTCAGAGCGATTTGAATCAATATGCGCCGAGCCACGGGCTGCCACGGCTACGCCAGGCCATCGCAGATGACTGGCAGGCCCAACACGGAGTTGCGGTCGATCCCGACGCTGAGATCACCGTCACGTCCGGGGCCACCGAGGCACTGCTGTCCACGCTGCTCGCATTCGTCAACCCCGGCGATGAAGTGCTCTTCTTCGAGCCCTTCTACGACTCCTACGTGCCGCAGACTGTGTTCGCCGGCGGCATCCCGAAGGTCGTCCCGCTCACAGCGCCGGATTGGACATTTGACCCGGATGAGCTGCGCGCAGCGTTCAACGAGCGAACACGCGTCCTTCTGCTCAATACGCCACACAACCCGACCGGCAAGGTGTTCAGTCGCGGCGAGCTCGACTTCATCGCCGATCTCTGCCGGAGCCGCGACGTCATCGTGTTGGCCGACGATGTCTACGAGCGCATAACTTTCGACGGCGCGCGTCACATCCCGATCGCGACGCTACCCGGCATGTGGAACCGGACGCTCACGATCAACTCAACCGGCAAGACATTCTCCATGACCGGTTGGAAGATCGGTTATGTGACCGGCAGCGCCGACCTCCAGCGTCAGCTGCGAACTGTCCACCAATTCAATGTCTTCGCCACGGCCACGCCGTTGCAGCACGCGATGGCCGTCGCGCTTGAGACTGCCGCACGCACCGGCTACTACATGGAGTTGCAAGAGCAGTATCAGGCGCGGCGCGACAAGCTCCTGGCGATCCTCGGAGATGCCGGGCTGCCGCCTTTCCCGGTACAGGGTAGCTACTTCCTGATGTCAGACATCCGGGCGCTCGGGTTCCACAACGACGTCGAATTCTGCCGGCACCTGGTGACGCAGGTTGGCGTCGCCGCCATTCCACCGTCGGCCTTCTACCTCGACCCGGCTACCGCGCCGCCGATGGCGCGCTTCTGCTTCGCGAAACTCGATGAAACGATGGAGCAGGCAGCCGAACGGTTCGAACAGCTAGCTGCGGTCGAGCCTGACTAGAGCGCCGCAACCAATCGAAGTGCCAGGGCGGCGTAGTGGAGTCACATGCTTGCCGTAGGGATGGGGCTCGTCCCCATCCTGCAAACGCCACTCAACAAATCCACGGATGGGGACGAGCCCCATCCCTACGTGCGCAGAGACCATTGACCTCGATTCGATAGCAATGCCTGCCCACAGCACCCCTCCAATTCAAGCGGCCGCAATTCCCTGGTTGTGAAGAAAGTCCTTGACAATGTGACAAATCTTGCGCCACCGCGTGAACGTCCGTACGCTTTGTCCGTACTATCCGGTTGGCGGCTGGAGGCAAGGTGACACAAAGAACGTTCATTCGAGTGGTTGCGTCTGTAGCGTGTGCCGTCGCCGTCTTCGTCGGCATATCGGGGCAGGCGCTCGCCGACTGGCACGTCGTGCAGCCAGGTGAGACGCTCTGGCTCATTGGCGAGCAGTACGGCGTCGATGCTACTGACATCGCGTCGGCGAACAACTTGGAAAATCCCAACGTCATCCACGTTGGAGAAGAGCTCTGGATACCGCTGGATGGACAGGAATCACCTGGGACTGGCGGCGCGCCGGTCATACACATCGTCGCCGCCGGCGAAACGCTTGGGGTCATCGCGGCGATGTACGGCATCGATACGGTGATCCTGGCGACGACGAACGGCATCGAGAGCCCGTACATCATCTTCCCGGGCCAAGAGCTGACCATCCCCTACGTCGAGCTCCCGGTGCAGCCGACGCCACCGACTACGCCGACGACACCGCCAAGCACGATCAACCCGACGGTGCCCTTCTACGATCGAGAGACGATCAAGAGCGCCGTGATCGACCTGGCCATCGCCTACGGCTGGGACCCATACCTTATCTTGTCACTAGCCTGGGCCGAGAGCACCTGGGATCAGCGCGCCATCTCCTCGGCCGGCGCGGTAGGCGTCATGCAGCTGATGCCGGCCACGGCCGAGTGGGCGGGTCCGGCACTCGTCGGGCGTGAGGCTGATTATGTCAATAGTGCCTGGGACAACATCGAAACTGGAATCGCCTACCTGTCGCACCTGCGCGGCATCACCGGTAGCGACTACCTCGCGCTGGCCTCGTACTTCCAGGGGCTGGCTAGCGTCGAGCGCGACGGCATCTTCCCCGTCACGCGTGCATACGCGCTCGGCATCATCGAATCGCGAGATCTTTTTGCGAATGGCGCATTGCCATAGAAGTCCCCCCTTGTAGGTACTGCGCATTCGCATAGGAGATCCCGAAGGGCCGTCATCCGACGGCCCTTCGACATGCACGACGGTCTAGCGTCTACCCCGCCAGCTTCTCACCGAAGAAGGCGATTGACCGCCGCCAGCTATCCATGCTCGCTTCGAAGTTGTCGTTGTTCTCATCGAATGTCAAGAACCCGTGCGGTCGGCCGGGATAGATGTGGAACTCTTTTTCCTTCCCGGCATCGTCGAGCAGCGTCTCATACTGTTGCACATTGTCCATGCCAACTCCGTGGTCCTGATCGCCCCAGAACCCGAGCAACGGGACTTGCACGAGTGAGGTC
>JAUIIK010000010.1 GCA_030431755.1 Chloroflexia bacterium | reverse complement strand
CGTGTGTCAGACGCGTCCGAAGCCTCCCAGAATTTCTCGGTAAGCGGGAAACCGAACACCGGCAAACCGCCGTTGAGTTCCCAGAATTCCAGGAAACGATGCCGCAGTATGTGGCCGGTTTCCGCAAAGTACCGCAGGGTCGGCGCATCGACCCGTGGAGGCACCGGCAACGCGGGATTCACATGCTCTGGAACAAGGTCAGCGATTTGGGCGGCGTGGAGTTCGACCGCAATATCTGAATATCTGGGTGCAAGTTCACCGTGATAGGCCCAGACGAGCATCTCGTTCGATGCCTCCATGATGAAGAATGAATCTGGCCAGTACATAGCCTCGCGCTCTTGGACAACGGCCATCTGGACCCCGGACTCAAGATCGAAACCCTGAATCGTCGACGGGTAGCCAAAATCGCGAACCTCATGCTCAACCCAGAAGACGAGCCGGCCGTCAGTGGCAAGCGCATTCCATCGATCCATATAGATCCCAGGCACGGGTGATCCAAACTCATCATATTGGTCGAACGGGGTCGGGTACCAAGCTATCTCGCGGCGTTCACCTGTGTCGACGTCCTGAGCAATAAGCGTCAGATCACCATCAATACGCCACTCCTGATAGACAAGCGTCGAGTCTGCGAACGCAAAGCCATTTGGCGGGACAGTTCCTTCTCGGACAATCAGGGACGCCTCATGGCCATTGTCATCCACCAAATAGTCGTACAGCGCTTGCCCCGCTACGACCGCGCGTGATCCTCCAGTAGTAAGATCGAAAATGGACATACGCCAGTCGTCAACCCAGGTGTTGGGATCCAACAAGAAATCGTAGACCTCGTAGAGCAGAACTCGGCCATCATCAAGCCGTGTGAATATGCGCGATGGTTCGTTGTCCCCTCCTGGAAACGTATGTATTTGCTGGACGGGCTCCATCGTTCGCATGTTCCGGGCCAATAGTGATTTAACCCTATCGTCCGAGTAGTGTTGCCAGATGACCCAGTCACCGGATATCTTTGGATCGTAGTTGCCGTACTGTGCCGCGGAAACGGTGAATACTTCGCGGGTCGGGAGATACATTGCATCGATCGCCTGACGCTCGTCGGTGAGCACGTACCAGACGACGTAATCGCCATCGACATTGGGCGAACTCTGTGAACCAGGTCCCGTCGCAATATCGAACTCTTCACCGGTCGCCAGATCGATCCCGAACACGTCGAAATCTCGACCGTTGAGGTCGGCGCTCCCACTGTAGACAACCCAACGGCCATCAGTCGTTAGCCCGCCTCCAAGATAGGGCGAGGTTCCGATGAGCGTCGCTTCGGTCGGTTCAGTGACGGTCTGTTGCGCGTCGACTTGGCTAGTAGCCAGGAGCGGCACGGTGAGTAGCAGTAAGACTAGAGATTTCCAGTACCGCAAGATTGAGAATCCAGTCAGTGCATCGCATCTGCCATTGATAGGTAAACGTGTAACCGCCGCATGCGGATCTCATCACCGGGTCATCCGCCCAAACCGTCGTCGGCTATCGATAGCATCTTCGTCAGCCGGACTTCTTCCTCCTGGAAGCCGAGGCGGTCGTAGAAACGGCGCGCATTGCCGTTGTCCGCGCCGGTGATGAGCGTCAGCGTTCGGTAGCCTTCAGCGACAGCCCAGCGCTCAGCCGCTTGCACCAGCTCCCGGCCAACACCGCGGCCCTCGTAGCGCACATCGACGACCAGTTCACCGACACAGGCCTCCCGCTCGCCGCTGAAATGTGTCGCGCGCTCGATACTAATGAACCCGGCTACCTGCCCATCAGCGCCCGCCGCGACCAGGAGCGCGCCGTCGGCCGCGTCGCGTTCCATCGCCGCCGCCACCCAGCCGTGGACGGCCGCAAGACAACCGGCGGCGTCCCGCCAGGCCGGCATCCCGATCGTCAGTCTCGGCGCAAGCGCTACCAGCGCCGCGCGATCCGCTTCCACGAAGGCGCGTATCTGCATCGCGCCTCCCTCCCAGCCCGGCATCTTGCCCTCGCTTCCTGCGCACATCTATAGCGAGAGCGATTTTAGCACGAGCTTGTCCGCAGACATTATTTTATTTGCCCTGGCAACTGCAACAGCGTAGCTAACTCCCGGCAAGCGCGCTGACCACTGGCGCGGCGATGTCGACAAGCGCATCGGAGAAGATGTAGTAGGAGAAGCCGTAGCGCTGGCGGCGTTCGACCAGCGTCGCGCAGATCTGGTCGTAGGTTCCGATCAGCACTGAGGGCATCGAAAGCACGGCCTCCGGCGTCAAGTCTGCCCAGTCACGCTCGGCAATTAGCTCCGCCGCCGCGCCAAGTCGGTCCTCAGTCACCATCAACGTTGGGATCAGGCTCAGCTCGATCTCCGGGTAACGCTCACCGGCCCCTTCCCGGATCCAGCCCAGCTTGCGTTCGACTTCCTCCGGCAGGCGCTCGCCGGGGGCTGGGTCAACCACACCACTGGCGACTGAAGTCGTCAGGATACTGACCGTGTCGGCATACCGGCCTGCCAGTCTGAGCATCTTCGGCTTGCCGCCGCCGATGAGCAGCGGCGGACCACCAGGGCGGACAGGCGGCGGGTAGTTCTCAATGCCATCGATGGCATAGTGGCAGCCGTCAAAATCGACAGGCTCGCCACCGAGCAGGCCGCGCAGAATCTGCAAGGACTCTTCCAGCCGGTCGATGCGTGTGCCGGCGCTGTCGAGCGTCAATCCGGCAGCCTCGTACTCGGACCGGAGCCAGCCGGCCCCGATGCCGAGCTCGAAGCGGCCGCCGGAGAGCGCGTCCAGTGTCGCAGCCTCCTTGGCCAGGAAGGCCGGGTGGCGGAAGTCGTTCGAAAAGACCAGCGTGCCGACATGCAGCCGCTCGGTCACCGCCGCCGCGGTCGCAAGCGCAGTCAGTGGAGCAAGCTGCGAGCCAAAGAAATCCGGCAGGATGTGATCGCGGATCAGGAAAGTGGCATAGCCGAGCGCTTCGACACGCCTGACATGATGTTGCCAGCGTTCCGCCGCAGCCAGCGTCTCATTGATCACACCGAAACGAAATGGATGATGCGGAACCGTCACGAATCTGTACCTCCTGGCGCAACACGAATCGTCAGCTCAGGCTATGTCTGGAGGCGGTGGCTGGCTATCGGATTCCTGCGCTCAAAGTGGCACAGCGATATTCAGTGTGTTGTTGGCGCTGGCGGTTCAAGCCGGCCGGCATCGTCGCGGGAGCTTAGGCATTCGATCCGCGCCGCGCTTCGCGCGCCAGATCGAGGATGGCTGGCGCGCCGGCGGCAATCGCTGACGCGACGCGGCCCTTACGGTCCACGAGCATTGCCGACGGCGTGCCGCTCGCGCTGAAGCTGCGGCCGAGCGTGAACCCTTCATCGAGCACGATCGTCGACTTCAGACCGAGCGCCCGGTTGACATCTGGCGTGCCGGTCGAGATCACAAAGAGCGGCGGCGCGGCGGCGTCTGCCTCAAGCGCCCGCAGGTCGTCGGCCATGCGCTGGCAGAAGCCGCAGTTGGGATCCCAGAAGAGGACCAGCGTCGTCTGACCGCTCAACGCCGATGCATCGACCATGTTGCCATCGAGATCGGGCACTCGGAATGCTGGAACCGGCGAGCCGAGTCGAACCATCGGAGCAAGCGGCGGCAGTGTGCCGTTCCCGTTGCCATTGCCGTTCGCCTGGGCCATCCGGCGCGCGGGGTCGAGCAAGCTCAGCACCTTGTCAGCGCCGACCATGACGTTCGAGGCGAGCTTGCCGGCGCTATCGATCAGCACGGCGGAGGGCGTCCCGCTCGCCCCGAACTGCCGCCCGGCCGCGAAGCCGTCGTCAAGCAGATAGGGAGCTCCCAGACGGCTCACTGGCCCGCCATCGACGCCGCCACTGGAGATGATCGCCAGCCCCGGCGCGTCCGGCGGCCGCTCCCGCGCCCAGGTTTCGAGTTCGCCAACCATGCGCTGGCAGAAACCACAGCCGGGGTTCCAGAAGAGCAGGACGGTCGGACGGCCCTGAAACGCGGACAGTCGCACCTCATTGCCATCGGCGTCCGGCAGCGCGATGTCCGGCAGGGCTTGCCCGCCGGGCGGCCGGGCGGTCAGGGTCGCTGCCGGGGCCGGCCTCCGGGCCGAGGCCAAGCCGGGCGGCTCGCCATGCCCGTTCGTCGCGCTTGCGCCGCCGTGCTGCGTGGGCGCAGGCTCCAACGCACCGGCCAGCACGGCCTCGACCAGCCGCTCGATCTGGCGCGCGCCACCGGCAACCGGGCTGGCCACTATCCCATCCGGCCGCACGAAGACCGCCGAAGGTGTCCCGCGCGCCTGGAATGCTCCGTACACCTCCATGTCTTGCTGCACTAGCACGTTCCGGAGACCATGCTCCTCGGCTTTGGAGCGATTCGCCTCCAGCTCGCGGCGGCTGATGATTGCGACGGTCATGTCGTCACGGTGTTCTCGCTGCCAGCGGGCGACTTCGGGCAGGAGCGCGTTACAGGGCGCGCAATTGGGATCAGTAAAGAGCAGCAGGCTCGGTTTACCCGGCGCAAGCAGGGCCTCGAGCGTCGTCGTTTCGCCATAGAGACCGGCCAGGCTGAACGCGGGCGCAGGCGCGCCGATGGGCAACCCGATATCCGGGAGTTTCGGCAGCGCTGGACCAGCTTGCTGGTCGCCGCCCGCCAACGCTGCGGACTCAAGCGCCTCAACCCGCGACAACAAGCGTCCATTCTGGGCCATCAGCTGGAAGAGGAACCAGGCTTGGGCGCTCACGGCGAACGCCAATACGGCTGCGAAGACCAACCCGAACTGCTCTGCGCCGCTCAGATCCCCGAGCCAGCCAGTCAAGCTCGAGCCGGGTCGCGCGCCACCCGCCACCAGGACGAAGAGCGTCACGAGCGCGAGCGCCGCGTTGCGGATGAGTGTGCGCCAGCCGGCCGGTTCGGAGTGGAGCTGGCCGAAGCAGTGGCAGTCCGGCGCTTCGCCGCGCGCCATACTGAGCGCAATCCCGATGACGAAGAGGCCAAGCAAAACGAGCGCGCCGATGGCCCCCCAAAAGGCTGTCACGAGCGGCAGGAGCGCCAGCGCGACACCCAGTTCGACGACTGGCAAGCTAACCGCCAACGGCCGCGCCAGGCGCTCCGGCACGCCGAACCCCGTCAGGGCGGCGCGCGCGCCGTCACGGTCCATGAGCTTGGCGATCCCGGCAACGGCAAAGACGCCCGCAAGTATGAGCCGTGCCAGGAGTAGTGCGAGATCCATTCACGTCCCTCCGGCCTGCGAGGCGGCGAAACGCGCCTCGCCCTAGGCGTTGACGGTGTGTTGCGACCAGTTGCTCGCGACCATCCTAGCACCGTTGGGCGCAGCGCTTGACGCGCATTTTCAGGCGGTCTAGAGTGAGCCTACGGCACTTGGCGGCAATAGAATACTGACTATATGTTAGGCATTCACGAGGAGTTAGCACGTCGGGCCGGCGATGGAAGCTACGGGCATGCGCGAGCATCGCTTTGACGAACTTTCAAAACTGATCAGCGCGCGTTCTTCCCGACGTGGCCTGCTCAAGGGCGCGCTCGGATTAGCCGCTGGCGGTCTCCTGTCACGCTTTGGCCGCGAAGACACGACAACGGCGGAAGAACGCGCACCAAGCGTTGCGCCCGCCAATGAAGCCTTCCAGCGCACCTGGGCCCGGACCGACCAACCGGTCGCATCGGGCGCGGCCAACCGCACCTGGATGTGGGGGCCGGAAGCCTTTACCGAAGCGCTCACCGAGGACTACACCGAATCGCCCGGCGGCCAACGCACTGTCCAATACTTCGACAAATCCCGCATGGAGCTGACCTACCCGGAGCTCGATCCGGCCAACCCGTTCTTCGTCACCAACGGCCGGCTTGCCTGGGAGCTGATAACCGGCCAGATGCAAGTCGGCAACGACGACTTCATTACCCGTCAACCAGCCCAGGTCAACATCGCCGGCGATCCAGGCGAACGCCCGACCTACGCCGAGATCGAACAGCTCGGGATGCTCACCGCGCCGGCGACCGTGCCGGGCACGACCATCACCACCACCTACGCCGATGGCGCGATCGGCGCGGACGACAGCTACGCGCAATTCGGCGTGACGGCGGCGGAACAGATCACCGTTCCCGGCATCGACCACACCGTCGCGTCGGTCTTCTGGGAGTTCACCAACCAGAGCGGCCCCGTCTATATCGACGGTGAGACGACCGAGGCACAGCTCTTCGACCCCTGGTTCTTCGCGACCGGCCTGCCGATCACCGAGGCCTACTGGTCGCGCGTCTCCATCGGTGGGACGGCCCAGGATGTCCTCTGGCAGTGCTTCGAGCGCCGTTGCCTGACCTACACGCCAACAAATGCGCCCGGCTGGCAGGTCGAGGCCGGCAACGTCGGCCAGCACTACTTTGCCTGGCGCACGACGCCGCAAGAGGACGCCGCGATTACGAAGGCTCCGCCGGCAGTCGAAGCCCAGCTCGCCGAGACGGCTGG
This sequence comes from Chloroflexia bacterium, assembly GCA_030431755.1. Lineage (GTDB taxonomy): Bacteria > Chloroflexota > Chloroflexia > Thermomicrobiales > CFX8 > JAUIIK01. The sequence continues at coordinate 55,751 of JAUIIK010000010.1, read as the reverse complement.
CGGCAACTCCGACTATCAGCAGCTTGCGGCCTATCTCAGCGCACAAGGGTTTTCACAGCTTGGGCAGAGCGCAACGCAGGCGAGCGGAACGGGCCTGACGCCAACCTCTTTCCTCCAGGTTGCCTACGAATCTTCACCGCCCAACCCATTGCAAGCGACCCTCACCTTCGACCCGGACCTGTCCGGGGTCGCCACAACCTATGCCACGGTGGTGACGGCGCTGGATGATCTGCTCTACGTCCTCTACGTCGACGTGAATGGCCAGGTTCAGGCGCATTTCCCCACATCCGGTGGTAGCACCACAACCACATCAGGGAGTCAGCTCCAGGGGAGCGATCCATGCGCCAGATGCGTCAACGAGTGCCTCGCGTCACCGTACGCATACTTTGAAGCATTCCTGGAGGCAACTGGATCGTGTACTGAGCTTGCACACGTTTTCTGCGAGTCAACCAGCCCGGACGCTGGAGGCTCCGCTACGGACGGTAACCAAGCGCCGGATGTCGTCGTCTGCGTTGATCTCATCACCAGCGTCTGCCTAAAACAGGCAACCGTCGCAGACTGTGAAGATCGCTGTCGCCCCGTTTGCCCCGATTGCACCACCTGTTCGGGTACCGATACATCGAATTTCTGCTGTCAGGGCGGCTGCACGAACCTCAACACCGACGCCAACAATTGCGGTAGCTGTGGCGCGCGTTGCGCCCCTGGCCAGACATGCTGTGGCGGGACATGCATCGACATCCTCTCCGACAACGCCAACTGCGGGGCATGCGGCGCCGCTTGCCCGGATGGGCACGATTGCGTCAACGGCGTTTGCTACGCACCGGCCGACCCCTGCGAAGCATGTCCCGGCAACGATCTCAGCAACTATTGCTGCGATGGCGTCTGCCTGGACCTGCTCAACGACGTCCAGAACTGCGGTGGTTGTGGCCTCGACTGCTTTGCCGGCCAGATCTGTTGCGACGGCGTCTGCCTCGACCCGCTGGACGACGACCAGAATTGCGGCGGCTGTGGCGTCGTCTGCAACGACAACGAGAACTGCGTCAACGGTGTCTGCCAACAGCCAGGCCCGTGTGACGCATGTCAGGCTGACGAGGTCTGCTGCGAGGATATGTGCGTCGATATCCTCTCGAACGACGACCACTGCGGCGCATGCGGGATCGAATGCCCGGCGGGCACGGACTGCATCGACGGGCTGTGCCTCGAGTGCGTCAGCGATGGCGACTGTGGGGCTTGCGAAGTCTGCAACGATGACGGCCGCTGCCGGCAGTGCAGCGGTACCTGCTGCGCCAATGGCACCTGTGTGCCCGATGGCGTCTGCTGCCCGGAGCTGATCGATTGCGGCGGCGGGCTCTGCTGTGGCGGCGACTACCCGCACTGCTGCAACGATTACGACTACTGCTGCTCAAGCGGCTTCCCGGTCTGCTGCGGTGATTCCTCCTGTTGCCCGTCGATCTACCCAGTCTGCTGCCCCGACGACTGGTGCTGCCCGCCAGGCTGCACCTGCACCGGAAATCAGGGCTGCCACTGCCCGGAGGACCTCGAACTCGACATCGCGATCTCAGTGGGAGCGGCTGGCGCATTCGGGACAGCGTCCGGAGCAGAAACCAGCATCACTTACTGGTAGCTCCCCTGGGCCCGATACATAGCGCTCAATACCGCTGGTCGAGGCGACGGCGACCGGAGACTCGCTGGAGCCGGTCAGCTCGCCGGCGGCGGCGCGTCCAGCAAGCGCACCGGCGAGAACCAGACCACGGCGACGGCCAGGGGGAAACCAGCCGCGGCAACGACGAGCGCCCCGCGCAGTCCAACCCACTCGCCCAGAAATCCGCCGATCAAGGCCCCGACCGGCGCGGCCCCGCGGATGACGACCCGCAAGCTCCCGGCCACGCGCCCGAGCAAGCGGTCCGGCGTGACGGCCTGCCGGAGACTGACTTGATTCAGATCGTAGACCGTACCGCCGGCAGCGCCGGTCGCAAACGCCACCAGCAACACACCGACCGAAAAGACCGCCGAGCCGCTCGCCAACGGTACAAGCACATTGCTCACTGATGAGAGCGCCAGTCCGCCGACGATGGCCCGGCCCAGACCGATCCGGGCCGAGATACGGCTGGCAAGCAGCGCCCCAACGAGATAGCCAATGCCACCCGAGGCGAAGATAAGGCCAAATGTCCCGGCGCTCAGGCCCAGATCGCGGGTGATGTAGAGCACGACTGCGACGAACTGGATGTTCTCGAAGAGGACGGCGATGCCGGTGCTGATGCCGAGCGTCCTCAGAATCGGCTCATCGCGTACTGTCCGCAGGCCCTCGCCGATCTCCTGCCAGATCCCTTTCCTGGCATCCCGCGCCGCCGCCGCGCTCTCCGGCGCGTCGATTCGCCAGAGGAAGAGCGCCGAGACGAGGTAGGAGATCGCATCGATCAGAATCGCGAGCGCAGCCGAGGCCAGCTGGACAATCGCACCGGCCAGCGCCGGGCCGATGATGAGCGCGCCGGACCCGCTCATGGCCAGCTTGCTGTTGCCCTCGACGAGTTGATCCCGCCGGACGATCGTCGGCAGATAGGACTGGTAGCCGACGGCAAAGAAGACGGTCAGCGTCCCGGCCAGGAACGAGATGACATAGAGCATCCGGATGTTCAACCAGCCCAGCCAGACAGCCAGGGGAATCAGAAAGAGAAGCAACGCCCTGCCGATATTGGCGGCGATCATCACCGGACGGCGGCGCAGGCGGTCGACCCAGACCCCGACAAAGAGCGCCAGAAACAACGCCGGCAATTCGCTCGACGCAGCCAGCAGCCCCATCTCCGCTGGCGACGCCTCAAAGGTCAGGACCGCGAGCAGCGGAATCGCCACGACGCTGATCTGCGTCCCGAAGACCGAGATCGTCTCCCCGGCCCACAGCCTCAGAAAATTCCCGTTGCGCCACAAGCCCCGGAAATGACGGTCGGCGAATCGATCTGGCACGTTACGGCGGTACTAGTCAGGAAGGAGCGGTGCGCTGCTCGGCAATAGCAAATGTCGAACGATCCAGCAGTATCACTCCCAATCTCGGCACACGCAGGAAATCACGGTCGAGTGTAACCACAGAAAGATTGCGCTCCAACGCAGTTGCTGCAATCAGCGTATCGATATCGCCGACGAGTCCAGGACCGTGTGGAGGTCGAAGTCGCAGCCGGATATCAGCGTAGCGCCGCAATATCGAATATGTTGGGAAGTAGGGATGAATTTCACGCAGTATCGAGCGCAAGGACCGGTGATACGCATCAAGCTCCGCGCGTGGCCGAATGTATTCGACAATCTCGGCATACACGAGTGCGCTCGTCGCTGCCTTGTGCGCGATCATCCACGGCGTAATCAGCTCAACCACCTGCGTTCTGTCATGGAGAAGCGCTGCAAGCGGGCCGGTATCAACTAGATATTCTCGCATCACTCAATTGGCGGAGTTGGAGGGGTCTCATGGCGAATACGATCCAAAGCTTCGACCATTGCCTCCCAATCAACATCTCCGAATGAGCCAATTGCCTTGAGCGCACACTCCGTGACGTCATCCGACAGCGCAGCATCGGCGGCATCGTCGTCAACGAAGTAGCGCACGACATCGTGGCCGTTTTCTTCAAGCATTAGCCCGATAAGTGGCTGGTCGTCATCAAGCAGAAGACCGGCGTCAGAAGCCGAGGGCTGCTCAGACATTTGTCACCTCCACATTCGCCCGGAGTATATCAATGGGCCTGCTGACCAATGGCAGATTTAGCGTGATGGAGACCCAACGAGAGCTCTGCGAGCGCCAACACCCGCAAGAGAAAGTACTCGCAGGAACTGGATGCGAAGTGGTCCGCACCTTGACGAAAGAACAAGCGCAACGGAGCGCTTGTCGAGAATTCGGGAGCCCGAAGAACGCCCTCCTCGGCTCAGTCTGTCAACTGGCAAACTCGCTCTCTGCTCCAGCCAAGCTCTCTACGGGTTTCATGCCCCTTGTGCACTGCGTTCGTGACTATCTGGGCAGAGACGATCTAGGAGCCGGTGCTATACTGGAAGTTGCCGAGAGGCAGGTTGAGGCGTTGACGGAAACGAGTAGGCCGGGGCCGAGGCCCCTAGCGAGTCCGGGGCAGTGAGAGCCGGACGGTACGCGACCGGCCGAAGATCATTCCCGAGCCGCCACCCGAACGGGTTGCACGCAACACAACCCAAGTAGACGTGGCCGGGTTCGCCGCCCGTTACCAACGGCGCCGGTAGCGCTCGCAGTGTCGAGCAGCGCCGGAACGAGTGGCTCGTGCCTGCGCTGCACGGGCAACCGAGGTGGTACCGCGGGTGACGCCCGTCCTCGATTTCGAGGATGGGTCTTTTTGTTTAAGAAAGAGTCAGTTTGTCGGTTGTCGTAGGTCGTTTGAAGGAAAACCGGGGAATCTCCCTCACCCCCAGCCCCTCTCCCACTGCTCCGTTGCACTACGCGGGGAGAGGGGAGCAGAACAAAGACGGGCTTTCCTACAAACGACGTACGACAACCGACAAACTCAATAGGGAGCACGCAGCATGACATCAGCACCAGCCAAAAAGGGCTTCAACTCCGTCGAAACCAGGGTCGATTTCCCGGCCATGGAACGGGATCGGCTGTACTGGTGGTACGGCGATGGCGTTGTCGAGGAATATCTCTCAAAGAACGATGACAGCCCGACCAACTGGTCCTTCCTCGATGGCCCGATCACCGCCAACAACCCGATGGGCGTCCATCATGCCTGGGGGCGTACCTACAAGGATCTCTGGGTGCGCTACAACACGATGCTCGGTCACCGGCAGCGCTACCAAAACGGCTTCGATTGCCAGGGGCTCTGGGTCGAGGTCGAGGTCGAGCGCGAGCTGGGCTTCACCTCAAAACGGGACATCGAGGAGTACGGCATCGCGAAGTTCGTCGAGAAGTGCAAGGAGCGCGTCCGCAAGTACGCGATGGTCCAGACGGAGCAGACGAAGCGGCTCGGAAGCTTCATGGACTGGGACAACTCCTACTACACGATGTCCGATGTCAATAACTACACGATCTGGAATTTCCTGAAGCAGTGCAAAGAGCGCGGCCTCCTCTATAAAGGCGATGATTCGATGCCCTGGTGCCCGCGTTGCGGCACCGGCCTCTCGGAGATGGAGATCGGCGAGGGCTACACCGAGCGCACCCACCGCTCGCTCTACGCCCTGCTGAAGCTGGATGACGAAGACGCCTCGTTGCTTGTCTGGACGACGACCCCCTGGACGCTGCCGGCCAACGTCGCCGCGGCCGTCCACCCGGAGCTGACCTACGTCAAGGTCGAGCAGGGCGGCGAGATCTTCTACCTGGCCGAGGAAGCGATGCAGCACGCACTCCGCGGCGACTACACCGAACTCGATAAGGTCAAAGGGTCCGATCTCGTCGGACGGAGCTACACTGGCCTCTACGACCACCTGCCAGCCAATAGCGAAGTGCGGCACCGCGTTATCGCCTGGGACGATGTCGCGGCCGACGAGGGTAGCGGTATCGTCCACATCGCGCCGGGCTGTGGACGCGAGGACTACGGCCTGTCGAAGGAGCACGACCTCCAGGTCATCGCGCCGATCGGCGAGCTCGGCCACTTCTACGATGGCTTCGGCTTCCTCACCGGCATGTACGCCCACGACGTCGCGGGACCGGTCATCGACGATCTCCGCGAGCGCGGGCTACTGCTCTACGATCACGACTACACCCACCGTTACGCGACCTGCTGGCGCTGCAAGACCGATGTCGTCTTCCGCGTCGTCGACGAGTGGTACATCGCGATGGACCCGCTCCGCGAGCGGCTCCAGGAGATCGCCCGGGATGTCCGCTGGATTCCCGAGTTCGGCCTCGATCGCGAGCTGGACTGGCTGCGCAACATGGATGACTGGATGATCTCCAAGAAGCGCTACTGGGGCCTGGCCCTTCCCATTTACGAGTGCAAGGAATGCGGCAGCTTCGAGGTCATCGGATCGAAGGAAGAGCTGCGCGAGCGCGCCGTCAGCGGCTGGGACGAGTTCGAGGGGAACTCACCGCACCGCCCGTGGGTCGATGCTGTCAAGCTCCGCTGCTCGGAGTGCGACGCCGAGGTCAGCCGCATCAAGGATGTCGGCAATCCGTGGCTCGACGCTGGTGCAGTGCCCTTCAGCACGATGTACTACACCGAGGATCGCGACAAGTGGCGCGAGTGGTTTCCGGCCGACTTCATCACCGAGTCCTTCCCCGGCCAGTTCCGCAACTGGTTCTACTCGATGCTGGCTCAGAGCGTCGTCATGGCCGATGAAGCGCCCTACGAGACCTGCCTCGGCTTCGCCCTGCTACGCGACGAGCATGGCCGGGAGATGCACAAGAGCGCCGGCAACTCGATCCCCTACGACGAGGCCGCAGACCGCATGGGTTCCGACGTCATGCGCTGGCTCTACTGCCGGCACAACCCGACGGTCAATCTGAACTTCGGCTACGGCCTCGGCGACGAGGTCCGGCGGCAGGTCATCATCCCGATCTGGAACTCCTACGCCTTCTTCGTCAACTATGCAGCCCTCGACGGCTTCGATCCGACGCTGCCCGAGAACCAGGTCCCGCTGGCCGAGCGCACCCTGCTCGACTGCTGGATCGTCTCGCGGCTCCAGCACGCCATCTCCGAGGTCCGCGCCGGCCTCGACGACTACGATCCCGTCCGGGCGACCCGTGCCATCGAGAACTTCGCCATCGAAGAGCTGTCGAACTGGTACATCCGCCGCAACCGCCGGCGCTTCTGGAAGACCGAAGCCGACCGCGATAAGGCCGCCGCCTACCAGACCCTCTACGAGGTGCTGGTCGAGTTGTCCAAGCTGATGGCGCCCTTCATCCCCTTCACAACCGAGGAGATGTACCAAAATCTCGTCGTCGCAGTAGAGCAGGACGCGCCGCGTTCGATCCACCTGACCGCCTATCCGGAGGTTGACGCGAGCAGAGTCGACGCCGACCTCGACCGCGACATGGCGGCGCTGCTGCGCGTCACGAACCTCGGCCGCGCGGCCCGCAACAAAGCCAACGTCAAGGTCCGCCAGCCGCTCGCGACGCTCTACATCTGGGCCCGCAACGGCGAGGTCCGGCAGGGCGTCGATTCGCTCCAGGAGCAGCTGCTCGACGAATTGAACGTCAAGCGCATCGACTGGATCGACGACCCGGCCGAGTACGCCGAGTACCAGGTGAAGCCCAACTTCGCTGTCCTCGGCCCGAAGTACGGCAAGCAGATGAACGCCTTGCGTGGCGCGATCATGCAGCTCGATCCGGCCTCCGTCGCCGGCGCATTCCGTGCCGGGGAGACGGTGAGTGTCGCCCTGAACGGCAGCGACATCGAGCTGACCGACGAGGAAGTGCTCGTCGACGTCGCCGAGCGTGAGGGCTTCAACGTCGCCGAGGATGGCGATGTCCTGGCCGCACTCGACACGACCCTGACCCACGAGCTGGTGCTGGAGGGCATGGCCCGCGACTTCGTCCGCGGCGTCCAGGACCTCCGCAAGCAGGCCGGTTTGCAGATCGAGGACACGATCAAGCTCGTCTACAGCGCAACCGGCGAGGAAGCCGAGGCGATCAAGGCCCACGCCGACTACATCAAGGCCGAAACCCTCGCCGAGGAGCTCATCGCCGGCGACGCCGAGGACTGCGCCCACCACGACGACGTCAAACTCGGCAACCACGTCGCCTACGCTGGCCTGACCCGGGTTGGGTCGCTGCTGGACAAGCGATAATTGCAGGCTGGAGGTGTTGCGCCTGTGCAACACCTCCAGCTCCGTTAACAATAGCCATCCCGAGTAGAATCGTTGCAGCAGAAGTCAAGGGAGATGCGCGATGGCTGAGACAGCTGAGAAAACCTGCTACGACTATGAGCTTCCCCAGCATCTGATTGATGCCATCGAAGACGGGGTCCTCAGCCATGAGCAGTTGCGTGAGCTCATTGAGATAGAGGCGGGCGTGCTTGGTCTCACCTTCGAAGAAGCGGAAGAACAGGCGCGGACCGGTAAGCTCCCGAAACACGGGCTCGGCACAAGCGTTGAATCTCTATTGTGGATGTACCGTAAGAGCGAGCCACAAGAGCGGTAGGTATGTCCATTACAGGCCGCTCACTCCGCGAAGCCAGTAGCACCTATGCTGACCACCTCAATAGGATGCTCAACCTGACCCTCACCCACCGACGTCTCATCTCCTACATCGAACGAGGAGACGATGTTTCGACGATCCAGTTCCGCCAGGCTGGCCGCGCCGTCCCGGTGCAACTCAACTCACAATTTGGTCCTGTTCACCTGGAGATAACGTTACGCTGTGTGGCGATCTCAGCCGACCGACGACAGGTTGGCCTGCGGGCAGCCTGGTATCGCTACACGCTTCTACCTGAGGGCCAACACGAGCCGATGTTTCGCTGGGAGTATGTGAGCGCGCCTGATGGCGAGGACGCCTTCTGGGCGCGGCACCATCTGCAAGGGCCAGCGCCCATCAATGTCGGCTCCCAATATGTAAGCCTGAACGATCTCCATGTGCCCACCGGCCCTGTCGCTATCGAAGAAGTCGTCCGCTTCTGCATCAACGATCTCGGCGTTGCGCCCTTGGCAGACGACTGGCATACGCTGCTGATCGAGAGCGCGGAGGTCTCGCGGCAGATCGCGCACTGACGGCGCATGTCGCTTCTCGGCCAAGACGACTCCACACGCCATCTTCTCCAGGCGCTTGCTACACTGTGCCTGCCCCAACCGAAACGCTGACGAATCGGGAGGGTGATCTCGATCGAACCGGATCAGCAACCTCACCACCAGAAACACACCGGCGTCGAATCCACCGCCCTGCCGCCGCACGCGCCCTTCGTCGGCCGAGAACCAGAACGTGGCCAGATCCATGACAGCATCCACCGCATGCTGGCCGGTCAGGGACAGTTCGTGCTGCTGGCCGGCGACCCGGGCATCGGCAAGACCCGCTTGGCCGAGGAGATCGCGGCTGACGCCCGCGCGCAGGATGTTCGGGTCCTCTGGGGCCGCTGCTACGAGTGGGAGGGCGCGCCGGCATTCTGGCCCTGGATCCAGCTGATACGCGCCCATCTGAGGGCGAGCGATCCCGACACCATTCGACGCCAGTTCGGGAGCGGCGCGGCCGATATCGCCCAGATTGTTCCGGAGATCCAAGAGCACGTCTCCGACCTGGCGCCGCTCCCGGAGCTCGATCCCGCGGAGAGCCGCTTTCGGCTCTTCGATGCCATTGCGTCGCTGCTCCGGAACATCGCCCAGGACACGCCTCTCATGATCGTCATCGACGATCTCCACCGGGCCGATACTCCGTCGGTCATGCTCGTGCACTTCCTCACCCAGGAAATGCACGACAGCCGCCTGTGCATCCTGGCGACCTACCGGCCGGCGGATGTTCCTCAGGACCATCCGCTCGCGCCGATCATCTCCGGCCTCATTCGCGCTGCCGTGTGCCGGCGTATCCCGCTCCAGGGGCTCGGCAAACCCTCGGTAGGGGAGTTCGTCACGCTCGTAGCCGGCCGTGAGTCGCCGCCAGAGCTCATCGATGCCATCTTCGGGGAGACCGAAGGCAACCCCTTCTTCATGACCGAGGTGCTGAGACTTCTTGAAGTGGACGGCGCTCTCGACAAAGCTTCTCCGCCGGCTTCCTGGCGAATTCGAGTACCTGAGAGTGTGCGAGAAGTCATCGGCCGGCGCTTGAATCGGCTCTCGCCGGCCTGCCACGACGCGCTGGCCGTGGCGTCGGTTATCGGCCGCGACTTCGGCCTCGCCATCCTCGAACCGGCCAGCGGGGTCGCGCGCATCGAGCTGCTCGACCTGCTGGACGAAGCCATCGCTATCCAGGTGATTCACGAAGACGACACTCTCGGACAGTACCGCTTCAGTCACATCCTCATCCGCGAGGTGATCTATGGCCAACTGACAACCTCGCGCAGAGTGACGCTCCACAAGACAATTGGAGAAGCGCTCGAGCGTACGCACGCCGCCAACCTTGCGCCGCACTTCTCAGAGATCTCGCACCACTTCCTGCAAGCAGCTCCCGCCGGCGATTTCGAGCGGGCGATTGACTACGCTACCCGCGCCGGCAGGCAGGCGATGGACCAGGTTGCCTGGGAACCGGCCGCCAGCCACTTCGTCCAGGCACTCCAGGCACTAGCGCTGCAGAGCGATCCCGATCCAATGCGCCGGCTGGAACTTCTGCTCGCGCTCGGCGAAGCCCAGAACCGCATCGGCGGCGGCTCAGGCGACGCGCCGGAGGCACGCGCGACCTTCCTCCAGGCGATCGAGATCGCGCGCACGTTGGGATCAGCCGAACATTTCGCCGCGGCGGTGATCGGATACTCCGGCTACAACGTCATCGCTACCTTCGGCGGCGCTCAGCAGATTCGACTGCTTGAAGAAGCCCTGACGCTGCTCGGTGATGACGTCACCGAGCAGCGCGTCCGCATCCTCTCGCGGCTGGCGCTCGATCTCCCAAACAGCGAGTCCACCTTCGATATTGAGCGTATCCGCGCGGTCGGGGCCGAGACGGTCGCGCTCGCCCGCCGGCTCGGCGATCCGGCGACGCTCGCCTATGCAATTGCGGCACGGCACTTCAGCGGCTGGGCGCCCGACAACCTCAATGAGCGCTTGGCCGAGGCCGAGGAGCTTGTCGATCTGGTCGAAGTGACTGGAGATCTGCTCTCGACGGCCTGGGCGCGCATGATCCAGCTCGAAGATTTGGTCGAAGCCGGCGATCTGGCCAGAGCCGAGCGAGCGTCGGAGAAGATGTCACAGATCGGCGAGCAGTCCCGTGTGCCCTACGTCACCCTCCGCTCCGCCGTCTACCGGGCGATGATGCTGCTGCTAGCCGGCAGGTACGCCGAGGCGGAGCCGTTGATCGAGATGGGCGGCGGGCTCTGGCAAAGCTCCTCGGCCCGACAGCATCAGTTTCAACTCTTCGCCCTGCGTCGCGAACAGGGCAGGCTCGCAGAGCTACGCGAGCTCGTCGAGGCGACCAGCCAGGAGCCGCTCACCGGCATCACCCGCTACTCCCATCTCGCCGACATCCATCTGCCGCTGCTCTACCTGGAGGTCGGAGAGGTCGAACTGGCGAGGGAAAAGTTCGAGCTTGTTGCGACACAGGATTTCGCCGACATACCATTCGATATGTCGTGGCTCAGCCTGCTCGGACTGCTGGCCGAAACATGCACTCGGCTTGGAGACAGGCTTCGGGCTCAGACGCTGTACGACCTGCTCCTGCCATATGCCGGGCAGTACGCGTTGCTGGCGATCAGCGCCGTCTGCCACGGTTCAACCGCCTACTACCTCGGCCTGCTGGCGACGACGCTGGAACGCTGGCCGGATGCCGAGCGCCACTACGCGCTGGCGCTCGAGAAGCACGAACAGATGGCGATGCAGCCCCACATCGCCCACACCCGCTTCGCCTGGGCGCAGATGCTCGATGCGCGGAACGGACCGGATGACCGCGAGGCGGCGCTCGACCATGCCCGCGCAGCAGCGACACTGGCTGCGGAGCTCGGAATGACACGTCTCGTGGAACGGGCCGAAAAGCTGCTCGCAGCGCTTGAGTCTGAACAGCAGACAAACGCGAGCCTGAGTCCGCGCGAAAGAGAAGTCCTCGGCCTCGTCGGCCAGGGCATGACCGATACCGAGATCAGCCATCTGCTGAGCATCAGCACCCGCACTGTCAATGCCCACATGCGCTCGATCCTCGCCAAGCTCGATGTGCCATCGCGGGCCGCTGCAACCAGGGTCGCCGTCGAACGGGGCTTGCTAACCGGAGGGGTTGATGGGAGCAGGTAGGCAACCTTGCCTATGTCGCCCGGATCCACTGGTCTGTCTACCCCGGCAAGACTGGTGATACACAGGCGGCGGCCCGGCTCCTATCGTAGAAACAGAGCATCACAACGGCACTTCTGAAGGGAGCCAGCATGAGTCAGACAACGAGCGCCCGCACCGTCGACGGAAGTCAGACAGCCCTGGCACAGCACGAGATCGAAGCGTTTGGAGAGAGCCTGCAAGGCGAGCTACTCCAGCCCGGCGCTCCGGGCTATGACGACGCCCGCCAGGTCTGGAACGGCATGATCGACCGTCGACCGGCGCTCATCGCGCGCTGTACCAACGCCGGAGACGTCATCGCGGCGGTGAATTTCGGTCGCGAGCAGGGGCTGTTGATTTCGGTACGTGGCGGCGGCCACAACGTCGCCGGGACAGCCGTCTGCGACGACGGCCTGATGATCGACCTTGCGCCGATGAAGCGAATCGAGGTCGATCCCGACGCCAGAACCGTTCGTGCCCAGCCGGGCGTGCTCTGGTCCGAGCTGGATGCCGCGACCCAGGCGTACGGACTGGCGACGCCGGGCGGCATCGTCGGCAGCACCGGCATCGCCGGGTTCACGCTCGGTGGCGGCATCGGCTGGCTGAGCTTCAAACACGGCTACGCCTGCGACAACCTGATCGCGGCCGACGTCGTCACCGCCGCTGGGCAACTCCTGCGCGCCAGCGACGAAGAGAACGCCGATCTCTTCTGGGCCATCAGAGGCGGTGGCGGTAACTTCGGCATCGTGACCTCGTTCGAGTACCGACTCCACCCGCTCGCGGAGGTTCTCGCCGGGCCAGTCTTCTATCCTGCCTCCGAAGCTGAGAGCGTCATGCGCTTCTACCGGGAGTTCACGGCGGATCTACCCGATGAACTAGCGATCGAAGCAGGCTTCATGACCAACCCCGACGGCGCTTGCCTTGCCGCGCTCTTCGTCTGCTATTCCGGCGATCCAGACGAAGGCGAGCGCATCATCGAGCCACTCCGCTCATTCGGCGTGCCGGTGGCCGACATGATCGGACGGATGCCCTACACCCAGCTTCAGTCGATGTTCGACGATTTCTTCCCGGACGACCGTCAGAACTACTGGAAGTCGAGCCTGATCGACGCTCTCAGCGACGATGTGCTCGACGCCATCATCGCGTCGGGCCGGGCGATGACCTCGCCGTACTCGATGGTCTTCCTCCAGAATCCGCACGGCGCATGCCACCGCGTGCCGCGCGACGCCATGGCCTACTACCAGCGCAGCGCGCCCTACAACATGCTCATTCTCGCGAACTGGGTCGATCCGACGGAATCCGACGAGCACATCGGCTGGGCCCGCGACCTCTTCCGCGCCGTCCAGCGCCCGGACTCCGATCAGGTCTTTCTGAACTTCCTGAGCGGCGACGAGGAGGTTGGACGCGTTCGCAGCGCCTACGGTGAGAACTACGACCGCCTGGTCGAGATCAAGACCAAGTACGACCCGGCCAACCTCTTCCGGATGAACCAGAACATTAGACCGATGGCCTGAGTCCTTTGACAGAGGCCAACCCGGCCAGGTGAACGACGGGAGCATGGCGGAAGCGGATAGAATGTTGCCGTGTCCGCCATCTTCCCGTCACGGAGGTCCCGTACCGGCTCCCATTCCGGCGACGATGGCACACCGCTACCGACGAAGCAGCCAACATCGCAAATGAGGGTGAGCCCATGAACGACGAGATCCGAGAGATTACATTGAACGCGCCGACTGGCGCTGCTCCCGGCGTTGGACTCTGGATCGCGGCACTCGCGAACGCGCGCCAACGAACGCTCGAACTTCTGGAGCGCGTCACACCGGCGATGGTCGATGCTCAGGCTCCCTATCACGAGCACACGATTGGCACGCTGCTCTATCACATCGCAATCATCGAAGCGGACTGGCTCTGCATCGAGATCGAGGAGCACGAGGAGTACCCGGCGGAGATCGTCGCCCTCTTTCCCTGGGATCACCGCGACGAACAGCGCCGCCTGACCACCGTCACCGGCTTAACCCTCGAGGCCCATCTGGCACGGCTCGCGCAGGTCCGTGCCGCGCTGACCGAGACGCTGCTGGCGCTGTCCGATGCAGAGTTCCGGCAAGCCCGCACGCTCCCGGACGCCGTTGTCTCGACCGTCTGGGTCGTCCACCACCTGCTCCAGCACGAGGCCGAGCACCGCGGCGAGATGGGTCAGCTGCTTGATGTGCTGGAAACGGTCGAGGCCGGAGAATGAAGCGGGTCGCGGTCGCGTCGTTCTTCCACGAAACGAACACATTTGCGCTGGAACAGAACACCGCGCCCGACGCCGAGCTACAGGTCGGCCAGGAGATGATCGAGCAGGCGCACCCGAAGAGCTACCTCGGCGGCTTTCTGGAAGGGGTCGCGCGCGATGATATCGAGATCGTGCCGGCCGCCAGTGTGCGCTTCGTCCACGGCGGACTGGTCAGCGCGGCGATGTTCGAGCACTACCGCGACATCATCATCGACAGCATTAGAGAGGCGCTGCCGCTCGACGGCGTGTTCTTCGCGCTCCACGGCGCAATGGCGGCGGGAGATCCGTACACCGATGCCGAGGGCAACCTATTGCAGGCGGCCCGCGCCGTGGTCGGAGCGACCGTTCCACTTGTCGCGACCTACGACTTTCACGCGATCATGACCCAGACTGAGGTTGCGCTGCTCTCGGGCGCGTTCCCGAACAACACCAACCCGCACATCGACAGCTATGAGTGTGGCCTGGAAGCGGCGCGGTGCATGCTGCGGACGCTCGATGGCGAGATCCAACCAGTCACGAAGCTCGTTCATGTTCCGATCATCGGGCCGAACATCGGCCAGAGCACCTGGTCGCATGATGCCGATGAAGAGGAACGCCTGCCCCTCTACCAGCTCAACCTCATCCGCGAGGCGGTTGAAGAGACGCCGGGCGTCATCGACGTGACAATCCTCGGTGGCTACGGCTACGCCGACACGCCCGAAGCAAGCATGTCAGTCGTCGCGACGACCGACGGCGACCCCGAAGTGGCCGAACGGCTGGCCCGGGAGATGGCTGCTCGTGTCTGGGCCAAGCGCCACGCGATTCGCGACGTGCGGCCGATCTACCCAGTCGATGAGGGCGTTCGGTTGGCGCTCGAGAGCGATGAGGAACTGCCGGTCGTTCTGGTCGATCTCGGCGACGATCCCGGTAGCGCGACACCCTCCGACAGCCCGGCCGTGCTGGCGAGCCTGCTCCGTCAGGGCGCGCGGGACTGCGTCGTGACGATCCGCGATCCGGTCGTGGTCGACGCCGCGGTGTCAGCCGGGGTTGGGGCGCGTCTGGAGATCGAGATCGGCGCGAGCATCGACCAACGCTTCTACGCGCCGCTTCCAATCCGGGCTCAGGTCAAGACCATCGACGACGGCAGGTACATGATCTGCGGCCCAACCCACGGCGGCTGGGGCAGGGACGTCAACCGCGCTGCCTGGCGCGAGGCCGAGGCCGGGCTACGGGTCGTGCTGCGGCTGGAGAACAAGATCGATGTGATTGTCACCCGCGAGCATACCCGCAACGACCGGGATTTCATGAAGAGCGCCGGGATCCTTTTCGAGGAGAAGAAGATCATCGCCGTCAAGTCGAATCAGGCTCACCGCGCGTCGCTGCGGCCAGTCGTCTCGAAGATCATCGAGCTGGCCACGCCTGGCGCGAGCACAGTCGACTACGCGAGCCTGCCCTTCCGCCACCTCCAGCGCCCGCTCTGGCCAATCGACGACGCATTCGATTGGTCGCCGGAGAGCGGGGTCAGAGACCAGCCCGAGTAGCCCGGCCGGTCAGCCCCTTCCAGGCAGATGACATCCCGCGCTTGGGCTCGGAGCCGCATATCGCGCTTGCCCCGGCCCGGTCGGCCAATGTTCGTGGCCGCTCGCGTGCGCTGGCGCAATTCCGAACATGGTTGATGGTGTTCAGGTCGTGCAAGCGGCCGGATCGAGCTAGAAAACCACAACTACGCAGCCCACTTCCCCGTTACACCGTGAGATGCCATAAGCAGTCCGACAACGGGAGGAGGAACTGGACTCACCCGGCCTGACTGAGCGCCACGCGTTAACTCACTACGCCAGCTTGGCTGTCACTGTATGAACGGGGAACGAATTGATATCCGCTATTCGAGATCCACACCACCAACTACTCGCGCGAGCATTGCTCATCACCATCACGCTGCTGGTGCTGACGACCGGCATCGCAATCGGCCTGGCGATCGGTCAGTTCAGCGCTGACGCAGCACCAGGCGATATCAACGCCTGCGTCAGTAACTACACCGGCGCGGTTCGTATGCGACCCTATGGCGCGATCACCTGCTCCAGCGGCGAAACTCCGGTCAGCTGGGCTGGCACCGACACGCTCGGGCTCCGAGATCCGTACATGCGTGGTGTTTCCGATTCCATCGACCCGGGCACCGCCGGGTTGGTATTGGCCCAATGCGATCCAGGCGACGTTGCGACGGGCGGCGGCTTTGCAGTTGCCGATGGTAGCCCGCTTGAGATCGACAGCAGTTCGCCGGGCATTCCAGCAGGCTCTTGGCAATCACGGGCGACGAACCCGACTGGTAGCGCCGAGTCGCTGACGGTGTGGGCCATGTGCGCGACGCCCTGAACGACGCACGGCGAGGTACGATCTGGTCGCCCCGCGCGCATCTGACGGCTTGAACCATCCGTAGCAGGGACGCGCGACCTATGCCAATCTGCATGGAAGTGGGGCGCCTGAGCCGGCGGGATGCGTCCGTCAAGTTTAGCGTGCGCGACAACTCAGCATCATGCCGCGCCTGCGATCCAACCCGAGCATCTCGCAGATGGCTTTGCGCCTGAGGGGGCTACGAACGCCAGCGCGGCGCTCTGCGAAAAATCCTGCCTGTCGCCACCGCGCTGTCAACAGCCCTCTGTCCCCCCTGACGGAGGGCACACGCCCGGCAGATCCTCGATCCCTCGGGATGGCCAGGTTGGCGCGGTGGAATGTCTGGTCAGACGTTGCGGACAGCGCTCCACGGATGTCTTCAGGTAGGACGCCGTGACTACGTGCGCGATAATTAGACATAATCTCGCTTCCTCTATCGCCCTGCGCCACCATTTGGAAAAAAGGGTCTAGGATGCGTAGATGAACGCTGCGCCATCATCTACTCTGAAACCCTCGCGCGGCACGGCGGCGCCAGAACCACTGACCCGGCTCAACACCGGGTTGCTCGCCCCATTGACACTGACCTCGTTCGTGGGGCTGCTGAACGGGTTCGCGCTGGGCCCGTTCCTGCCGGCCATCAGCGCCGATATTGGGACGAGCGTTCCAGTACTCGGGCAGGTGGCCACGGCGACCTTCCTGATAACGGCTATCGGCGGTCTCGTCGTTGGCCCGCTGGCCGACCGGCTGGGCCACCGCAGGATGATCCTGGCCGGCCTGGTGACGACACTGCTCAGCGCGGCGGGCACGGCGCTTGCGCCCGGCTTCGGCGTCCTGCTCATCACCCGGATGATCGGCGGTATCGGCGGGTCGGTCTCCTCGGGCGTGCCGCTGGCGGTGGCCGGATCGCGCTTCGCCGGTGACGCCCGCCGCCGGGCGCTCAGCATCATCACGGCAACCGTCGCGGCCGGGGCCGTCGTCGGGGCGCCGCTGCTCACGTCAATCGGCGCGGCGCTCTCCTGGCGGGCTGCATTTGGCTTCGTTGCGTTCCTGACAGCGCTGGCCTTGCTCGGCTTCGGGCTCTTCTTCCCTCGCGAAGCGCCGCGCGAGGACGCCACAGGCTCGCTGTTACGCGGACTCGTCGAGGCATACCTGCCGCTCATTGCTGAGCGCCGTATGGTCCTGCTCTTCGGAGCAGCGTTGCTCCAGGCCATTGCCTGGACCGGCCCCTTTACCTACCTGGGCGCATTCTTCGAGGATCAGCTCGGCTTCACCACCCAGGAGATCGGCTACGGCTACATGGCCACCGGCGCGGGCTTCTTCGCCGGCAGCGTCCTCGGCGGGGGCCGCATGCGCGGCGTCCCGTTGGCGACGATCTTCGCCCTCAGCACGGCGCTCATCGGCGTCCTCTGGGCGGCAATCCTGATTGCTGACGCCGGCCCCTATCTGACGGTCGGGATGCTCGTCTGCCTGACCGTGGTCGGCGGTATCGGCCGCGTCGCCTTCACGACATTACTGGCCAATGTCTCACCGGCCGGCGCGGCCACGACGATGGTGCTGAACGCTTCGACGATCACCCTCGGCGCGGCGCTCGGCAGCCTGCTCGGCGGCTCGCTGATCGGCCTCGGCGGCTACCGCTTACTCGGCGTTGGATTGCCGGTCTTCGCCTTCTCGGCAGCCCTGGTCCTGACGCTCGGACACGCTCGCAATACCCCAGCGCGGGAATGAGCGACACACGCAGCGCATTTAATACGATAGATAGTAAGGGTGGGTGGTATTCTATCCGCGCGATAGTTTGACCTCCGAGTAGTGTGGATGCGTGTGTGACAACAGGCAGCGAACCCTCGATTTTTGACGGGCACGAAGACCATACACTCTTCGGAAGATCCGACGAATACACAGCCTTAGCACAGTGTCTCGATGCCGCCCTGGCCGGCCAGGGGTCGCTGGCGCTCATTGCTGGTGAAGCGGGCGTCGGAAAGTCATCATTGGCGCGCGCCATCGTCGAGGCAGCAGACGAGCGCGGCGCATGGACGGCAACCGGACGCGCATTCGATCTGTCGATCACCCCGCCCTTCGGCCCCTGGCAAGATATCCTGGTGGCGGACGGGCCGACGCTTGACCCTGGCGCGCCGGTTATCCCGGAGTTTGGCCTGGAAGAGTCGGAACCGCTCGCGGCGGCGGCGTTGCGCACGGCTGTCATGAGCCGGGTGACATCGCAGCCATCCGTCATCCTCCTCGACGATGCCCACTGGATGGACGAAGCCAGCCTCGATTTCCTACGGCAGCTTGCGCGTGAACTGCCACGCCTGCCGCTACTCGTGCTCGTGACCTACCGTTCCGAGCATATCCAGCGCGGCGACCCGCTCTACCACCTGATTCCCTACCTGGTGAGGGAAGCGCCTGTGCAGCGCATCAACCTCCACGGGCTCTCGCGCAACGCCATCGAGAGCTGGCTGGAAAGCACCTACGGCCTGGATAGCGTGCAGCGGCGACGACTCGCCGCATATCTGCTCGACCGCACCAGCGGTAGCCCGCTCTTTGTCGAGGAGCTGCTCCGGTCACTGGGAGAACAGTCGCTCTTGACGTCGACGGACAACGGCTGGCAGATCGGCGACCTCGACGGCGCGGAGGTGCCGGCGTTTATCCGGCAGCTCATCGACAACCGGCTGGCCGTCATCGACGATGAGCTACGCTACCTGCTCGAAGTCGCCGCCGTCGTTGGGCCGCATGTGCCGCTCGATCTCTGGTTGGCGATGACCGAAGCGCCGCCCCAGACACTGGACGCCGCCGTCGCCCAGGGCTATCAGACGGGGCTGCTGGACGACGCCGGGCAGGATGGCGCGCTCCACTTCCGCCACGAAGTAACCCGCGAGGCGCTCTACGCCGGGCTTGCGCCGCTTACCCGCATCGGCCTGCACCAGCGCGCCGGCGAGACGCTGCTGGACCGGGCCGGCGCGGACCCGGAGTCACTCGCCTATCATTTCGATCGGGCCGGCGACCCGCGGGCCGCTGAGTGGCTCCAACGCGCCGGCGACCGCTGCTACCAGGCAGGCGCATATGTCGAGGCGAGCGAACGCTTTCGCGAGGCGCTGGCGCATGTCGCCGCGCGTGGCGACGACCCGGGCGCTGAAGGTTGGCTGCGACTCAAGATCGCGCGCTCGCTCCGCGACAGCACCTCGCGCCCGGCGCTGGGCTATCTCGACGAAGCCGAACGCAACGCCCGGGCCGCCAATGACGAGACGCTGCTGGCGCTCGTGCGCTGGACACGTGGCGTCAACCGGCCACGCGCGGGAGAAAACGGCCTCGATGACCTCGAAGCCGCGCTGCCAGTCATTAGTGCGCTCGATGAAGACGAACGCGCCCGCGTCTATAGTCAACTCGGCTTTGACACCGACTCGGCCGAAGGCATCATCAGTGTCCACCTGAGCGCATTTGGCCGCTACCGGGACGCCCTGGCCCGCGCAGATCGCTTCATCGCGCGCGAAGATCGATCGCCCACACAGCACACCTGGTTCGGGCTTGGCACTGCCCATCTCGCACGCGCCGTCAGCCTCGCAATGCTTGGTGATCCCGCTAGCGCCCGAGGGGCTTTCGCTGATTCCCGAGCCGCGTTCGAACGCTTTGAGCCGAACGTCGTATCGCTCGCCGTGCCGGTCGTTCAGATGGTCAGCGAGACATATGTCTACGCGATCGCCGACCCGGAGGAACGCCGCTTGCGGTTCGCCGAGTGCGAGGAGCTCTGGGCGCTCTACAGCGGTCAGACGACGGCGCTGCCGCCGCGCTTTGGATTGCTACCGTCACTCTTCGTCGATGGGGCGTGGGACGAGGTGCTGGAGCTGGCGACCTCCCAGGCGCGGCCAGGCATGGTCTTCCCGTATCTGGCGCTGACGATGGCGGCGCGCATCGCCCATGCGCGCGGCGACACCGCCGCCGTGCGCCGCCACATCCAGGACGGCCTGCCGGACGGCGTCGAAACGGAGCCGGGCGCGATCCCCGCGGCCTGGGCAATTATCCTGTTCACACTCGGCGCGGCGCTGGCAGTCGAAAGCAAAGAGCTCGAAGATGCGCGCATCTGGACCAACGCGCTCAAGCGCTGGCTCGACTGGACCGAGACGGTGCCCGGCAGAGCCGAACACCAACTCCTGCTAGGCCATATCCATTTGATTGAGGGCGCGCTGGATCAAGCTCGCGAGGCCGGCGAAGAGGCGTTGCGCCTGGCAACCCAGCCCGAGCAACCTCTGGCGATCGTTGGTGCGTTACGGTTTCTGGCACGAGTCGATCTCCGCGAAGCGCGCGCCGTTACCGCAGCAGAGCGGCTGACGCAAGCGCTCGAGTTGGTCGAGCGCTGCGGGTCGCCCTACGAACGCGCCCAGACGTTGCTGGTGCAAGCCGAGTTCCTGGCAGCGACCGGCATGCTCGACGAAGCGGAGGCGGCGCTGGCGGAGGTGGTGTATACGATCGGGGCGCTCAAGACGACGCCACTTCAACGCTACATCGACCGAATCAACGAAGCCCTGGTCCAGGCCGGCGACGGCACGCTGGGCGCGGAGCCCGAGGCCATCCTGACCGACCGCGAGACCGAAGTGCTGCGACTCGTCGCCGACGGCATGACCGACATCGAAGTCGGCGAGCAGCTCTTCATCAGTCACCGCACCGTCGGCCACCACCTGCGCTCGATCTACGGCAAGCTCGAGGTCAACTCACGCGCCGCCGCCGTCAGCACGGCCCTGCGGCAGAAACTGATCTAGACCCAAGCACACAGCGACATGTCACTACCGCTACAACGGATCGTGGTGGGGTTCATCTCATCTTCCATACATCAAGTTAGGCGTCAGACAGAAAGATCGCGCCCGTCGTCTCCACCGGACACCGCCAAGCAACGTCCCTGGCGCACGCCCCGCTCCGAGCCTGGCATCACGAGGAAGGCTCTGCGCCCGAGGGGCCTCCGACCGCCAGCGCCACGCTCCGCGGAAGACTGTCCCGGTCGTTCCAACGTCATCGATTGCCGACTGCCGCCCCGACATCTGTCCTGCGTCGGGATGCCACGGTTGTTGCTGTGGCGTCTGCTGTGTGGCGCCGCGTGCCGCTTAACGTGATGCATGCATCGTGGAGACAGCCTCGAGCTGCGTACGCTGCACAACGAGCGGTCATGCGTAGCGGAAGCCAGCCCCGGCTGGCGCATCGCGGGTATCTAGTCGTGAAGAGAAGCGGTCTCGACCAAAGCTCTATTATGCCTATATGAGCATATAGGTAATTCTACCTATGCACTTCCAACCCGGTCATATCCACAAACCCCACAAACATGCGATATCCAAACCGGTCCGCTGACCGTAGAGTAATTACAGAACGACTGATCGACTGCACAGCGGCCCGCGCGTCCAATTCCGCACCGGCCAGCCTGCGCTCCACGAAGGAGACCGCGTTGCTTATCACCTCCGCCCTGATCGCCCCGACGCTCCCACTAGCATTTGGTTCGGACGGCAGCTCGGCGCGTTACCGGCTGGGCGAGGCGCTCGATCCCGGCGGACGTCGGCAGCCATTCGAGGACGACCTACTCACTATGCTCACGATCAGTGAGCTCAACGCCGATCTCTGCGACCGCATCATCGAGCACTGGCTCGGGCTACTCGACGAGCATGCCCCCGGCGCAACCCGGCACGCGCTGCGCGTGACCCGCCACGCCGTCGCCCTGGCGAGCGAGCTTGGCGTGCCCCAGGCGGCGTGGCCGAACCTTCAGCGCGGCGGTTTGTTGCACGACGTTGGCAAGCTCTTCGTGCCCGGCTACATCCTGCGAAAACGCGGCAAGCTGACCGACCCGGAATGGACGTCGATCCGCGAACATCCAGGCCGCGGCTGCGAGCTGATCCGCTCCGTCGCGCTGCTCGAGCCGTCCATCGAGATCATCCGCAGCCACCATGAGCGCTGGGACGGGCGCGGCTACCCGGACGGCCTGGCTGGCGAGGATATCCCGCTTCCGGCGCGTATCTTCGCCGTTGCCGATGTCTGGGACGCCCTGACCCACGACCGGCCCTACCGCGCAGCCTGGCCGCAGGATCGCGCTATCGAGCTCGTGCGCAGCGAAGCCGGCCACCACTTCGACCCGGTCGTCGTCGAAGCTTTCCTCGACACCACCAGCTACCGCCTGGCGGGGTAGTCCACGCCATCCACCGCACTGGCTGGGCCGCGCTATCTCGGCCCAGCCAGCGCAATGCAACCGGACTCCCTCGCTGTGCGGCCGTATGACGCGAGCGTGAGCAAGGCTCGCCTCCCGGCAACCGCCAGCTACCGCGTGAGCCAATTGAGAGGTTGTCGAGCGCCCCGGCGGGTGCGCCTGATACCATCAGCGCACGCACATGTTGAGGATGACGGAGCGGGGAGGGTAGGGAATGACAAGCGCTGCCGCCGGGAGCGACGGCTATCGGCCTATCTCCGACTACGGCATCATCGGCGACACCCGTGGTTTGGCGCTGGTCAACAGCGAGGGCGGCATCGATTGGTGCGCGCTACCCTTCATCGACAGCCCGCCTTTCTTTCTCAAGGTCCTCGACACCGACAAAGGCGGCAGCTTCCAGATCCGGCCAGTCGGTCACTTCACCCAGACCCGCCGCTACATCGACGACTCGAACGTCCTCCGGACGACTTTCTCAACCTCCAGCGGGACCGTCGAGCTGACCGACTGCTTCACCGTCCCGGCCAGCGATGACCGCGCAGACGAGCCGGCCCATGAGATCCTGCGGCTGGTCGAATGCACGCGCGGGACGATGGAGGTCGAGCTGCACTGCAAGGTCACGCCCGACTACGCCCGTCGGCCGGCCAGCACAGAGATCATCGAGAACCACACCGTCCGCTGGAGGACCGGCGGGACGAGTGAGGACGAACGCGTGCCCGATGAGGTCTGGTTGACCGGCAACTGGCCGCTCGAGGAACGCGACGGCGCGGACGCCATCGGCTGCCGCTGCACCCTGCAAACCGGCGACCGCCTCTTCGCCGTCCTGTCGAACTCCCAGCCGCCGACACCGGTGCCGGGGCAGGTGCGCCACCGCATCAACGAAGCCGTCAACTTCTGGCGGCAGTGGGTCGCGGAGTGCCCCTATTTCGGGATGTACCGCAGTATGGTCATCCGCAGCGCGCTGACGCTCAAACTGCTCACCTTCCGGCCGGCCGGCTCGATTGTCGCCGCCGCCACAACCTCCCTCCCAGAGCATATCGGCGGCGAACGCAACTGGGACTACCGCTACACCTGGATTCGCGACGCGACACTGACGCTCTGGTCCTTCGGGTTGATCGGCTTCTATGACGAAGCGCACGATTTCATGCGCTGGATCCAGGACCGCGCCTTCAACCAGAATGGCGGCCAGATCCAGATCATGTACGGTATCCGGGGCGAGACGGAGCTCTACGAAGAAACGCTCGATCACCTCTCCGGCTACCGCGACTCCCGCCCGGTGCGGATCGGCAACGGCGCGCACGACCAGCGGCAGCTCGATATCTACGGCGAGATCTTCGACACGGCCTACCTCTTCTACGAGGTCTGGGACGGCCTCGAACGCTACGGCCACGACGGCGTCGCTCTGGCCGGACGGATGTGGGACGCCCTGCAACGCCTGGCCGACGAGGTCTGCGATGTCTGGCGCGAGAAGGACCAGGGCATCTGGGAGGTGCGCGGCGGCCCGCAACATTTCCTCCACTCCAAAGTCATGTGCTGGGTAGCGCTCCAACGCGCCGTGCGGCTGGCGAAGCGCCACGAGCTACCGGGCGACATCGAACGCTGGAGCAAGATCCGCGACGAGATCAAGGCGATGACCCTCGCACGCGGCTTCAACGCAGAGCTCGGGGCATTCACCCAGGCCTACGACAGCGACACCCTCGACGCCAGCGCCCTGCTGCTGCCGATGGTCCATTTCGTCAAGGGCGACGACCCGCGCATGGCCGGCACGGTCGACGCCATTCAGGAGCATCTGACCCACAACGGCCTCGTCTACCGCTACCGCACCGAGGAAACCGACGATGGCGTCGCCGGCCACGAGGGCACCTTCACGATCTGCTCCTTCTGGATGGTCGACAACCTGGCCTTCCTGGGCCGGGTCGACAAAGCCCGCGAGCTCTTCGCCAAGCTGATCAACTATTCGAATGACCTCGGCCTCTACTCCGAGGAGATCGACCCGCGCACCGGCGAGTTCCTCGGTAACTTCCCCCAGGCCTTCACCCACATGGCCCTGATCAACGCCGCCGTCAACCTCGACAAAGCCGACCGCGAGCTGCGCGAGGGGAAGGATGGACGGGTGCGGGTGGGTGTGCGGAGAGAGGGAACAGGTGATAGGGATTAGGGAAGAGGGAAGCAGCCGGGAATGCTCCCTCCCCTGTCCCCTCCCTCGAAACCGAGGGAGGGGGATCTGGTTGATACGCATGCATCTCTTCTAAGGAAGTGAACAGAGTTTCGACGTGATCCCCTTCCCTCGGTTTCGAGGGAGGGGACAGGGGAGGGAGCCGTCTCCATGACCATCCGCCAACAACTGACTGAACAGCTCGCCGCCGACCGGGATCGGATCATCGAGCTGGTCCAGGACCTGATCCGCATCCCGAGCGAGAACCCGCCGGGCGACACGACGGAGGTCTGCGCCTGGGTCGTCGACTATCTTGGACGGCACGGGATGGACTATGAGATCGTCGCGCCGGAGCCGACGATGCCGAATGTGATCGCGCACGTCGAGGGCAACGGGCCGGGCAAGCACCTCGTCCTCAACGGCCACTTCGATGTCTTCCCGGCTGGCGACGCAGACGCCTGGACCGACGATCCCTTCTCCGGCGTTGTACGCGACGGGAAGCTCTACGGGCGCGGCGCGAACGATATGAAGGCCGGGACCGCCGCCTCGATCCTGACATTCGTCTATCTGGCCGAGCGCCGCGAGCACTGGCCGGGCAAGCTGACGCTGACACTCGTCTCAGACGAGGAGACCTTCGGCCCCTACGGCGCGCGGCATCTCGTCAAGCACCGGCCCGACGTCCTCGGCGACGCCTTGTTGAGCGGCGAGCCGAGCACGCCCTACTTCGTGCGCTACGCCGAGAAGGGGCCACTCTGGATCGAGCTGAACGTCCAGACGCCGGGCGGCCACGGCGGCTACCCGCAGACGAGCCCGAACGCCATCCTCCTCGCCGGGGATGTGCTGCGCGATCTGCAGGCGTTGAACGAGATCGAGATCCGCGCCTCGGCGGCGGTCCTGGCTTCGGTCGAGGACTCCCGCGAGCGGCTGGAAGAGACCTTCGGTCCCGGCACCGTCGATGCGCTGACCCATGTGACGGTCAACGCCGGTGTCATCGAGGGTGGCGACAAGGTCAACATGATTGCGGCAAGCTGCCGCGTCGAGGTCGACATCCGTACCCCGGTCGGCGTCACGACCGACGAAGTGCTGGCGAAGGTCGACGAGATCATCGCCCGTCACGAGGGCGCAAGCTATCGCATCATCAACCGCGCCGAATCCAACGCCTGCGAGCCCGACCACGAGCTTGTAGCGATCATCCAGAACAACGCCGAAGCAGCCCGCGGCATCCGCCCGCTACCGTCGCTCGGCCTTGGCGGCACCGACTGCCGTCTCTGGCGCTACCGCGGCATCCCCGCTTACGTCTACGGCCCCACCCCCTACGCCATGGGCGCCCCCGACGAGCATGTCCTCCTCGACGACCTGCTGGCAACCGTCCAGGTACATGCACTGTCGGCATTGGATTACCTATCGACGTAACAAAAACGAACGACCTCGTAGGGATGGGACTCGTCCGGGGTGCCCCATGGGCCCGCGTACGTACGCAACCCGGGCCCGGATGGGGACGAGCCCCATCCCTACGAATCGGAGGAGCCTCGGCTCCCCCGCTGCCGATAGCGGCTGCTGGCAAGTTCGTAGAGGAAAACGAGGGCGATCAGGGTTGAGAGCTCGGCGGAGAGGTGGGTCTCGCCACGGTCGACGCGCAGCACCCAGGGGGACCAGACGAGTTGGACCCAGGTCACGACGATGGTCGCCGGGATCAGGATGATCGCGATGCGCGGCAGCCGGTTGGCCGGGCTGAGCGAGACGGCCATCGCCGCCAGGAAGAGGATCGACATCATCAGGCCGGTCAACGCCAGGCCAGGCAATCCGCGAGCGAGTGTAAACACGAATAGCACGGCGATCGTCAGCGCCATCGAGCCGGTGGCGATTTCGTAGCGGGCTTGCGCCAGGCCTCGCCACTCGAACAGCGGCTTGTAGGCGAAGAGCAGGTCGCGCAGCAGGAAGAGCGTCGTCGCGATCAGGACATAGCGCAGGATCGTCCGCTCGACCGGCAACGAGGGATCGACGACCGGCCCGCGCGCCTCGAAGGCCAGCGCCGTCGACCAGAGGACGATCGCACCGGCCGAGACGACCCCAAAGAGCGCCACGCTCGGCCGCCAGCCGCCGGGCATCCAGAGCTGCCCGCCGACGCCGAAAACCAGCAGCGCGACGCCCATCATCACGCCAACCCACCAGTTCACCTGGAGGCCAGAGTCGAGCAGCCAGATCGTGCCGAAGATCGCGCCGAGCAAGAGCAGCACCGTCGCGACCTCGATCGCCAGCCGGAGGACCAGCGGCCGCAGCGGCGTCGCGTCGCGCACCGGCGGATCCTCCATCGCATCCCACTCGGTCATCCAGCGGTAGAAGGCGAAGAAGCGCCGGATACCGTCGAGGAGCGTTTCAATTGGAGCGGTCAGCAGCTGCCGCCAGCGCATGGGATGTGTCTCGCTCGCCAATCCAGCTCCAGCCCGTCCATACAAACGCAGATTCGCAATCAGAATATGCGCCTGCACAACGGCTGGCAAGTGGCCGGTGGTACGGGATGTGGGAGGAGGTTGTAGGTTGTAGTGGGTAGTTTGTAGTGAACAGCCAAGAAGCTCCCTCCCCTGTCCCCTCCCTCGATATCGAGGGAGGGGTATCTGGCTAACACTTATGAGTTTCCAAGGAAGTTGACGGATTTCGACAGAATCCCCCTCCCTTGGTTTCGAGGGAGGGGACAGGGGAGGGAGCCCGTTCCCGTATTCCTACCAACTACAAACTACGTACTACAACCTCCCCCGCACCGCGTCAATCAACGCCCACAGCGCCTCAGCTTGCACTCCGTCGGGGTCGGTGATCAATACCGGGCGACCGGTGTCGCCGGCTGCGGAGAGGGCGGGGTCGAGCGGGATTTCGGCCAGGAGCGGGACTTCGGTCGAGATCGGGCGTTCGACGTCGGTGCGGTGGAAGATCTCGATCCGTTCGCCACAGTGGGGGCAGCGCAAGTAGCTCATGTTCTCAACCAGGCCGAGCACCGGGACGTTGTTGCGCTGGAAAGCACGCAGGGCACGGGTGCTGTCGAGCCGGGCGAGATCCTGCGGCGTAACGACGAGGATTGCGCCATCGAGAACGACGGATTTGAGGAGCGTCGCCTGTGGCTCACTGGTACCGGGCGGGAAATCGAGCAGCAGGACGTCAAGCTCGCCCCAGTCGACCAGCGTCAGGAGGTTGCGGACTAGCCAGCCAACGGTTTCAACGTTATCGAGCATCGCCGTCTGGTCTTCACCGACCAGAAGACCAATCGACATAACCTTGACACCGTAGCGCTCCAGCGGCGGCATGTTGGACGACGATGCCGCGCCACTCCCACTCGCCAGCGGGACGAAGGCCGACCAGCCCTGTGCCGCCTCCCGCCGCCGCACTCCGAGCATCAGCGGCACATTCGGCCCATGCACGTCGGCATCAAGCAAGCCAACCCGCAACCCACGCGCCGCCAGCCCGACCGCCAGATTCACAGCCACAGTCGACTTCCCAACACCGCCCTTGCCGCTGGCAACGGCGATAACGTGTTTCACATGGTCGAGCTTGAGGCGATCCACGGAGCCTCCTTCGGAGGCGAGGGGATCGGTGATAGGGGATAGGTTGTAGCAGAGCTAACGCGGGAACAGCGCCTCTGCTATCCCCTGTAACCTATCACCTAGCCCCTTCCCCAGTGCTAGCATCTAGAGACAACGTTTTGTTCTTCAGAGAGGATTCTAATCCCAATGGCACATGCCGTACGTTTTGGATTGCGTTGCAGCCAGCACCACCGCGAGTGGGCCGAGATCAAGGAGTGGTTCCAGGCCGCCGACGACTGGGGGCTGGAGAGCGCCTGGGTCTTCGACCACATGATCCCGCTCAGTGATCCGCGCGATAATCCCAATCTCGAAGGCTGGACCCTGCTGGCCGGGCTGGCCGAGGCGACGAAGAATGTCGAAATCGGCCCGATGGTCACCGGCATCACCTACCGCAACCCGGCCATGCTGCTGAAGAACGTCACGACCGTCGATCACATCTCGAACGGGCGTGTGCTCTTCGGTATCGGCGCGGCCTGGTTCGGCGGCGAGCACGAGATGTTCGGCTTCGACTTCCCGCGTGACGGCGACCGCGTCTCGATGCTCGAAGAGGCGCTGCAGATCTTCAAGCTGCTGCAGTCCGAGGACCGCACCAACTTCGAGGGCAAGTTCTATACGATGAAGGACGCCATCTTCGAGCCGAAGCCTGTCCGCAACCCGATGCCGCTGGTAATCGGTGGCTCGAAGCCGCGCATGCTCGGGATCATCGCCCGCTTCGCCGACCAATGGGACAATAACTTCAGCGATCCAGCGGAGTATCAGGCGCGCGCGGACCGCATCAACAGCGTCTGCGAGCAGATCGGCCGCGACCCGGCTGAGATCCGCCGCTCGACGACCAAGGGCGACACCTTCCTGACCGACAACAACGAGGATGAGATCGTCGCCGAGCTGCAGTCGCTGCGCGACCTCGGCATGACCGACTTCCTCTTCCACGCGCCCGACGACATGAACGTGATGCGCAACTTCGTCGAGAACACCATCCCGGCGCTGCGCGAACGCTGGAGCTAGGACGATGCTTGGAGGACGGATCGGGCCGGTGCTGGCCGGCTGGCGCGAAGAGCTTGGCTGGACCCAGGAAGAGCTGGCCCAGCGGGCCGGCATCAGCCGCGGCTATCTCTCACGCCTCGAACGGGATGTGCCGGAACAGCCCGGCCTGACCGTCCTCAGCCGCGTCTGCGGCGCGATGGGCCACAGCTGGGCCGAGCTTTACCGCGACGCCGGCCTGAGCCTGCCGGGCGACGTGACCCTGGCCGACATCGCCGAGGGCATCAACGACCCCGAGCTGATGCTCTACCTGCGCCGCCTGCCCGAGCTTGACCCGCGTGACCGCGAGATGCTGCGCGCGCTCATGCGCTATCTCTTCGAGCGCCGCGCCGTCGAGCGAGAAGCCCGCCGCACCCTCGGCCAGCAGCTGGCGCTGCCGGCCGTCGGACTCGACGGCAGCGGCGATGAGTAGGAAGCGACCAGAATCCCGGTGATAGACTCTAGTGCCCTGTTGCTTGCGAAGTGAAAGAATCGTCTCACTTCGCCGGGTGACTCAACCGTAACGACCTTGTCATTTCGAGCGGAGCGAGAAATCTCAGTCGAACACCGGTGATGCGCAGCGTTGAGATCTCTCACACCCGCACGCGGGTACCCGGCGTCGCAAAGCCTCCGCTCCGGTCTAGATGACAAGTTTGATGCATGCTGAGTCATCCGGGAAGACACGAGATGATGGCGAATTTCCCGCGCGACGATATCTAACACCTCCTGTAGCAACCGCCGATCACTTTGCCCAACCTCGATAATGACATGCACAACGGAAACGCTCCAATATACGTCCTCGCAAGGGTGGAGATGAGCTCCATCTGCGTGCATCAAGATAAGCAGGCGTCAGAGAAGACGAATCGAGCCTATATACGCTGCGGTACGACTTCAACCAGGATGCGCCTGGAGCTACCCGCATCGCCGTTGGCATCCCGAGGCACGAGGGATCTTCGAGCGCAGCACTGGCGTCCCGAAGACATGGTGCCCGTCGCCACAGCGTTGTTGTCAACGTCTAGCCACGCCGACATGTTGCACGCTCGCAACAAGATCCCTCCTGCGTCGGAATGACCATGTTGCTACTGTGGCGTCTGCCGCATGGCACTACGTGCCAACAGATTTCGGGCGCGCGGCAAGCGAACGGCTTAGATTGATACATGAACAGTGAGATGAACTCCACTCTTACGGTGCGAGACGCTTCGTCGGTGAAGTCAATCGATTGAGAGCAAGACCATGCAAATAGCGCTCATCGCTGACATCCACGGGAACGCCGTCGCGCTGGGGCTGGCACTGGCGGAGCTTGACCGGCTGGGGGTCGAGCGCGTCGTCTGTCTCGGGGATGTTGCGGCGACCGGGCCGCAGCCAGGCGAAGCCGTCGCGATGCTCCGAGAACGAGACATCCCGACGGTGATGGGCAACGCCGACGCCGAGATCGTTGACCCGCCGGATCCCAGCTCTGCCGACGGTTCCATGCAGCACTTTCTGGAAATGAGTCGTTGGGGGCACGCGCAGCTAACCGAGGACGACAAAGACTTCATTAGCGGGTTGCCGCCGGCGCTTGAGATCGATCTGGGTCTCGCCCAGCCGCTGCTCTGCGTCCACGGTTCACCGCGCTCGTTCGACGATGTTATCCGTGCTGAGACGGACCCGGATGCGCTCGATGACATGCTCGCCGGGCAGGCGGCGACGATCATCGCTGGCGGACATACTCACATTCAGATGCTCCGACGGCATCGCTCGCGGCTCCTGCTCAATCCCGGCGCAGTCGGGCTGGCTTACGACCCCGCGCCGCCCGATCCGGATGCGCGTTGCGTCGCCCGGGCGGAGTTCGCCGTTATCGACGTCAATGCGGGCGGTGTCGCCTGTCAGCTCCACCGTCTGCCGTATGACCCCGCGCCGCTGCTGGTAGCGGCACGCGCCGCCGGCATGCCTCATGCGGAATGGTGGATCAGTCTCTGGGCGCGATAGGGTGTCAGTCGCGTTAACGAGCAAGCGGCGCGCATAAAACAGCGCCGCTTGTCACCGCTCGGGACGAGTTACCGGGACTAATCGTCCGTCTGGTCGTCGATCTCAGCTTCGGGGGCATTGCGCCGGACCGAATCGATCCCGTTCATGCAGCCGGCCTTGCTCGTGTAGCCTTCGCCGCCGGTTGCGATTGTCTGACCGTTGGTCGCCTTGAGCCGCCAGCGGAATTCACCACGGGCATCCTTGTAGACTTCGAATTTCGCGGCCATCGTCGGTTCCCCTTTCGATTTCTGTAGCCGATGCTGGAGAATAGCAAATAATTGGGTCGCGTATCAGCGAGGTCTATCGAATCAGAATCTCGAAATTCTCATTAGAACTTGACAAATCTTATATGATTCCGTAATATCTTCATAGATAGAGGAGGCAGTGATGACTGTACCTGTCGAACATTGTATTTCCTGTGGCGGACAACTCGAAATTCGCGAGTTGCACTGCCGCGAATGTGACATCACAATCCGTGGCCGGTTTCCCATGGAAGGCGGCGGCCCGTTTACCCAGCTGACCGACGACCAGCTCGCCTTCCTGCATCTCTTTGTCACCAGCCGGGGCAATATGTCCGATGTTGAGCGCAGCCTCGGCGTCAGCTATCCAACTGTCCGGGCCAAGCTCGACGACCTGATCGCGGCGCTGGAACCCGGCGAACACGCAACCGAAACCGCAACAGCGACGGCCTTGAGCCGGGACGATGTGATGGCCCGCGTCTCGAACGGCGAGTTAAGCGTCGACGAGGCGATGGAGCTACTCGCGTCGCTGCCGGCGCAGAACGACTAAGGAAGCTAGCGTGTCCTCCCACCCCAACCCTGCCGCCAGCCAGGAGCTACCGTTCGACGACCTGAGCGGTATCGAAATTCGAGCAACGAGGCTCGACCTGGTGGTGGAGGCAGATCCCGAGCTCGATGGCGCGGCCCGGCTCCTGGCGGAGTCCGGGACCGGCGCGCCCAGCCTGGCGATGCGCGGCTCGCGTCTGATCGTCAGCCAGGAAGGCCGCTACCGCGGCATGTCGGCGCCGGTGCTAAGAGTCCCATCCAGCGACCTCCCGACAGTCGCCGCCAACATCAACCGCGGCAATCTCACCCTGGAAGGCATCTCCGCCTCGCTAGCGGTCAATCTCGATAGCGGCAACCTGCGGATCAGCGGCGGCCATGGCGACATCGCCGCCAACATCTCCAGCGGCGACGCCGTCATCCGCCAACGCGAGGGCGATATCGCCTGCCGCGCGAGCAGTGGCCACGTCACCGTTGCGGGCTGCAAAGGCGATCTTGCACTGGATACCAGCAAAGGCAACGTCGATCTCCAGGATTGCGCCGGCAACGTCGTGCTACGAGTCGGCAAGGGCGATGTAACCGTCCTGCGGCCTAGCGAACAAGCGTTGCGCGTGCACGGCGCGAGCGGCGATGTGCGCGTTCAGGGCGGCAGCCTCGTCTCCGCCGAAATCGACATCGCGCGCGGCGATATCACCTCAACTGCCCGGCTGCTCTTCACTGCCCCAGCCGAACCCGGCGGCGAGCCGGATATCGACCTCCCCGACTTCAATGCCGCGCTCGAAGAGGCTGTTGAAGAGATCGAGGAAGAGGTGCGCTTCAACCTGGGTAGCGTCGAGTTCATCGCCAGCGATGCCGGCGTCCGGGTGAGCACCGGCGGCACGGAGCGCTTTATCGCCGGGCCCGAAGGCGTCGAGTTCCGCCGAGCCGACGGCACGCCCATCTTCCACGCCAGCGACGCCGGGGTACGGGTGAACGCGACGGGCTCTGCGGGCGGCCGGGAGCACTTCCGCTTCAAGACCGGACGCGGCAACATCAATCTGGATGTCGCCGAGGACCAGGCGACCCGCGTCGAGCTCATCCTCAACCGCGGCTCGGTCCAGAGCGCGATTCCACTTGTCGAGGTCGGACGGCCGGGACCCCGCAGCTCGACGCGCCGCTACGTCGGTGTCAGCGACAGCTCGGAGACCGACCGCATTCTCGTCCGGGCGCTGACCCAACGCGGGGATATCAATGTCCGCATGGCCAAAGTCACGCGCGAACCGGCCCCGGCCGGAGGACTCAGCAACCGCGACAGGCAGCGCCGCCAGATACTCGAAGCGCTGGCTCAGGGCCGCCTGACCGCCGCCGAAGCCGACATCCTGCTCGCGGCGATGGAGCGCGAATCCGGCTAGCCGGCAACCGGCGAAGCACCTGATCGAACGAACGAATCAGCCCGGAGAGGCACGGGAGGGAAGCGCCATGTCGACGGACGCGCCAGCGCTCGAACAAACGGGCGCAACCGACACACCGCCAGACCGCATCGGCATCCCGGCCCTCGTCGCAGCGACCACGATTTCGAACGTGGGCAATGGCATCACGAACATCGCGATTCCCTGGTTCGTGCTGGTGACGACCGGCAGCCCGGCCCGGACCGGCATCGCCGGCGGGCTGACCGTGCTGGCAACCGTCCTCTCCGGCACGCTCGGCGGGGCCATCGTCGACCGCTTTGGGTTCAAGCGATCGAGCATCTTCTCCGACCTCTTGAGCGCAGTCACCGTCGCGATCATCCCGACGCTGCACTTCCTGGGCTGGCTCGAGTTCTGGCATCTGCTGGTACTCATCTTTGCCGGCGCGCTCTTCGACGCTCCCGGCGGCGTGGCGCGCGGCGCGCTCGTCCCGCGGCTCGCCCGGGCGGCGGCGATGCCATTGGAACGCGCCAACTCGGCGATGCAGTTCGCCGACCAAAGCAGCCGCGCGCTGCTCGGGCCGTTGGTTGCCGGCATCATGATCGGCGTCATGGGCGCGGCGGCCGTGCTCTATATCGACGCCGCCACCTTCGTCCTCTCGATCATCATCATCGCCCTCCTCGTGCGCGTGCCGGGCGAAAGCCGGAGATCCGCGCCGGCGGATGGCGAAGAAGCCGGGCAAGCGGCCGAATCCCCTTCGTTCATGCAGTCCCTGCGTGATGGCTACCGCTTCATGATCGGCGACGAGTTCCTGCGGCTGGTGATCCCGATCTCGCTCCTCTACAACTTCATCTTCTCGCCAACGATCGCGGTCATCCTGCCGGTGCTGGCCCGCGACGAGTTCGACAGCTCGAGCGCCCTCGGCCTGACGATCGCCGCCTTCGGCGCGGGCTCGGCCGTCGGGACGCTCGCCTTCGGCTGGAAGGGCCACCTGCTACGCCGCTCCTGGACACTGATGGGCGGGGTCACGCTGGTTTCAGTCGGCTTCTGGTTGCTGGCCTTCTCGACGAATGTCTGGGCGGCGATTACGGCCATGACGCTCATCGGGCTTGCCACCGGCCCAACAAACGTCCTCGGGATCACTATCGTCCAGAAACGGACGCCGGAGGAGATGCTCGGGAGGGTCTACGGCGCGATGATCGCCTTCGGTGGCGCGCTTGCCCCGCTCGGGGTCTTCATCGCCGGTTTCCTGATCGAAGGCGTGGGTCTCTCGGCCGTCATGATCGCCGCCGCAGTCGGCGTAACGCTGGCCATGCTGCGCGTCTACAGCGTCTACGGCGTCGTGCGCCAGTTCGACGACGACCAGGCGCTCGCCGGCGTAGATGGCTAACCCGCAGGCGAACGGAGAGTCGCACGCGCCGGATCGCACCGGTATCTGGGCGCTGGCCATCGCCAACGGCATCTCGCAGACCGGCAACTCGATGACTGCGCTGGCGGTGCCCTGGTTCGTCCTCATCACCACCGATAGCGCCAGCCGGACCGGGGTTGCCGGGGCGGTCGTGGCACTCTCGCCCGTCGCCGCCGGCATCGTCTCCGGCCCAATCGTCGACCGGCTGGGATTCCGCGCCTCAAGCATCATTTCGGACGTCCTCAGCGGCCTCACCACGGCGCTGATTCCTGTCCTTTACCTGCTGAACTGGTTGACCTTCAGCCAGCTACTCGTCCTGATCTTTCTCGGCACTTTCTTCGACGTGCCGGGGCATACGGCGCGCGGGGCGCTGGTGCCCTCGCTGGCGCGCCGGGCCGGGATGCCGCTCGAACGGGCCAACTCGATCATGCAGATATCCTTCGGCGCGAGCGACGCGGTCATCGCGCCCTTGTTAGCCGGCGTCCTGATCACAGCAGTCGGGGCGGCCAATGTGCTCTTCATCGATGCCGGGACGTTCGCCGTCTCGATCCTCATCGTCGGGCTGCTGATCTCCGTCAAATCTGTTGGCGCTAAGGCGGGTGAGGACGTGGCGGACGAGACGGAGAGCGGCGGCGTCGAGCGCCTGCTGGCCGGTTTCCGCTTCGTGCTCCGCGACCGTGTGCTCCAGACGGTGCTGCCCGTCGCGATCCTCTTCAACTTTGTTGGACGTGCCTACGGCGGGGTGCTCTTCCCGGTCTATGTCCGCGACGAGTTCGACAACCCGGCCTACTTCGGACTGATCATCAGCGCGATGGGCCTCGGGATGCTGGCGGGAACGGTGCTCTTTGGCGCGTATGGCGACCGCTTCAGCCGCTACAACACCTTTCTGGCCGGATTTACGCTCAGCGCCGTGGCGATCTGGCTCTTCACCCTGCCGGTCTACCTGCCGACGGACCTGCTGGCGATGTTCCTCTTCGGCATCGGCATGGGACCTGCCAACCCACTGCTCCAGACGCTGGTGCAGCTCCGCACGCCCGAGCAGATGCTGGGCCGGGTGCTCAGCGCGATCTTCACCCTCTTCACCGTGGCCGCCCCACTCGGCGTGCTGGGCGCAGGGCTGGCCGTCGACACCATCGGGCTCCGTCCCAGCCTGCTCACTGCGGCCGCCCTGCTGACCGTCGTCCCATTCTGGATCGCCTTCGCCCCCTGGCCCCGGAGAGCCGCGCCAGCGTTCGAAGAATAGCCAGGTCCGCATCTGGCATGGCTCACATCCAGAACCCATTCGCCGATCCAACGATCGATGTCGCGACCAATCCAATAGCCGCGACCGGCCAGTGTACGATTGGCCAACACATTCGCGCTTCGAAACGACGCGGCTGCCCGTTTGGTAGAGCACAGACGAGCGACATTCCACGAACGTACTGGTATCTGGATTCTCGCTGCCGCAAACGGAATCTCCCAGGCCGGCAACACGATCACCTTCCTCGCCGTGCCGTGGTTCGTGCTGCAAACGACCGACAGCGCGAGCCGTACCGGCCTCGTCAGCACGATGTTCGCAGTCGCGGTGATAGCTTCTGGTTTGACCATCGGCACGCTCGTCGACCGCATGGGATACCGGCGCATGAGCGTCCTCGCCGATGCGCTGAGCGGGATGACCGTGCTCGCAATCCCAGTTCTCTATTTCTCCGACTTGCTGCCGTTCTGGCTGCTCCTGGCGCTCGTCCTGCTAGGCGCATACTTCGACACGCCGGCGCGCACCGCACGGAGCGCATTAACCCCGGCGCTTGCGCAGTTGAGCCGGATGCCGCTGGAGCGCGCAAACTCGGTCTACCGCGGCGCGGTGGTTGTGGGCGACACGATTCTCGGACCGCTGCTCTTCGGCGCTCTAACCATCTTCATGCGCCCGGTCAACGTGCTCTTCGTCGATGCCGGCACGTTTGCCGTCTCGGTCTTGATGATCGCGCTGCTGATCCGGACGCCTACGCGCGCACTCAGCGAGGCCGGCGGCGAGGCGCAGGAGGAAAGTGGCATCGAAGCGTTCCTGGCGGGCTTCCGATTCGTGTTGCGAGACCAGGTCGTCGGCGTCATCCAACCTATCGCGGCGCTCTACAGCTTTGTGCTCATTGCCTACTTCGGCGTCATCTTGCCAGTGTACGTCGATGAGGTCTTCGATGATGCCGCATATCTTGCGCTACTCATCGCAGCCCTTGGCAGCGGCACGCTCGTCGGGACGATTGCCTACGGCTCCATCGGCGTTCGCTACCGCCGCTACGCGAGTCTGGTCGCAACATCCGTGGTCAGTGCGGCAGCGCTATGGTTGTTCACCCTGACAACTTATCTCGCGAGCGACATCTTCGCGATCTTCGTCTTCGGGTTGGCGGGCGGACCATTCAATCCGATCATGCGCACCATCGTGCAAGAACGCGCACCCGAGCGGGCACTCGGCCGCGTCCTGAATGCACTCTTCACGAGCGTGGCGATTGCGGGCACCCTGGGAACGCTTGTTGCCGGGTTCGCCATCAGTGAGTTCGGTGTGAGAACCATCCAGGTCTCCGCAGCGGTGCTTATCACACTCGTCCCACTCTGGTTCGCCTTCGCCCCCTGGCCCCGGAGAGCCGCGCCAGCGTTCGAGGAGTAGGCGAAGCCAGGGGACAGGTGCTAGGGAACAGAGGCTAGCAGAGTTGGACGACTTCTTTTCTGCTATCCCCTAAACCCTGTCACCTATCCCCTTCTTAATTTGTTTCGGAAACCTTGACATTATAATTCGGATACCTTATCATTCGGCAGTCGAACGATTGTGGCAATGGAGCCACGCAAACGGAAAGGCTCTGCAATGGAAAGCAGAACTGAACAGGACGAGCTGATCGACCGGGCGCTCGACGCGCTGCCGCGTTTCAAGCGCAGCATGCTCCGGCACATGGGCGGCCCGCCGCATCGGCGCGGCAAGCGGGGCGGTCCACACCGGGGCAAAGGCCGTGGACGCGGGAAGAAGGCGCTCCAAGAGCGCTTGCGCGGCCGCTGGAGCGGGCCGGGTTCGCCGGCGCAGATGCGCATCGCGATGCAGCTCTACCGCAATGGTCCGGCCAAGGTCGGTGACATCGCCGGCTGGATCGGCGTCTCAGCGCCGACGGCGTCGGAACA
Organism: Chloroflexia bacterium; assembly: GCA_030431755.1. GTDB lineage: Bacteria > Chloroflexota > Chloroflexia > Thermomicrobiales > CFX8 > JAUIIK01. The sequence goes on along the minus strand of JAUIIK010000010.1, from coordinate 17,665 downwards.
GATCGACGGCCTCGTCGAAGCTGGCCTGGCCGAGCGCAAGGTCAACCCCGACGACCGCCGCGAGGTGCTCGTCGAGCTCACGCCGAAAGCCATCGAGCTTGCGGACTATTTCTGGAACATCCAACGTTCCAAAGTAGAGCAGGTCTTCGAGCGCTTTACCGCCGAAGAGCAACCGATCGTCGTCCGCACCCTCGAAGCCTTCGCTGAAGTCTTCGAGCAGGATGTAATAGAACGCGACAACTGCCCGCAGGAGACCAACGCGTAAGGTCTCCGCCACCTCAATGGAGAGAGTGACACATGTCTGAATCCCGTACGACCGACGCTCCGGCACGGTCGGCCGGCACGAGCCAGGAACGCAATCCCTGGCTCGTGCTGGCTGTTCTGGCCGGCGCGATCTTCATGCTCCTGCTCGACACGACCATCGTCAATGTGGCCCAGGTCAAGATTCGCGAAGGGCTGAACGCAGACCTCTCGGAGATCCAGTGGATTCTCGATAGCTACCTGCTGGCCTTCGCCGTCCTGCTGCTCTCCTTCGGGCGGCTCGGCGATGTCTTTGGCCGCAAACGGCTCTTCGTCGTTGGCATGGCGATCTTCGCCGCGGCCTCCGGGCTCTGCGCGGCATCGAGCTGGTTCGGCGACGTCACCGGTATCGGTGGCGCCAACGCGTTGATCGCCTTCCGGGCGCTCCAGGGCGTCGGCGGCGCGTTCATGATGCCGCAGACACTCTCGCTCATTACCGTCGTCTTCCCGCCCGAGCGGCGCGGCGCGGCCATGGGCATCTGGGGCTCGATCACGGCTCTCGGCGCAGTCTTCGGCCCGATCATCGGTGGCCTGATTGTCACCAGCTATGCATGGGAATGGGTTTTCCTGATCAATGTCCCGGTCGGCATCGTCGGGATCATCGCGGCGATCATGATTGTTCCGGAATCGCGCGACCCGGAAGCCAGCACCAGCCTCGACTGGGGCGGCATCCTGCTCTCCGGCGCGGGTATCTTCGCCATTGTCTTCGCGTTGATCGAGGGCAACCGCTACGGCTGGACTAGTCCAGAGATCCTTAGCCTGCTGACAGCCGGCACTGTCTTCGTTGCCGCCTTCGTCTGGTGGGAGCTGCGCCAACGCGACCCGATGATGAAGGTCGAGCTATTCAAGCTCCGCAACTTCTGGGCCGGCAACGTCATCACCGGCGTGATGGCCTTCGGCATGTTCGGTATCTTCTTCCCAATCACCATCTTCCTGCAAGCGATCCTCGGCTACACGCCGATCCGGGCCGGGTTGGCGCTGACGCCGATGGCCTTCACGATCATGCTCGTCGCGCCGATCGCCGGACGGCTAAGCGACACCATCGGGTCGCGCTGGCTGCTGGTCGGGGGGCTCTCGACAGCGGCTACCGGCGTCTTTTTCCTGACGACACGCATCAATCTGGACACAACGGTCTGGGGCATCCTCCCTGCCCTGGCCGTGACCGGTCTCGGCATGGGCATGACTTTCCCGCCGATGACCAACGCAGCGATGAAGGAGGTGCCGCCGCGCATCTCCGGCAGCGCCTCGGGCATTGTCAATACCGTTCGTAACCTCGGCCAGATCCTCGGCATCGCCATCCTCGGCTCGGCGCTCCAGAGCTGGGCCGGCAGCTACACGGCCGATGAGCTGGCAACCGTGCAGCTCGACCCGGCGCTAAAGGCCCAGGTGGCCGAGCTGGCCGGCGAGGGCCGCACAGAGATCATCCCAACGGTGGTCCCGGCAGAGCAGATTCCGGCGGTCATGCAGGCGGTCTCCCAGGCGTTTGTCGACGCAATGCAGAGCACCTTCTACGTCAGCATCACGGTCCTGGTCGGCGCTGCGGTCACGGCGCTCCTGATCCGCAACGTCATCATCACCGAACAGCGGGAAGCGGCGCCCGAGAGTCCGCCCCGGGAAGCGCTGCCGCAACCTATCGGGAAGTAATTGACTAGACTTGCGTCATCCAGCATCCGCCGCTTGAACGGAAAACGCGAGGAATCTCCATGTCTGCCGAGTCGACATCCAACCGCTCGAAGTTCGCGACGCTGCCGTGGGTTTCGATCCTGATCGCCGCCATCGCATGTATTGGCGTTTCGATGATCGCCAACCTGATCGTCCGCGCGATCGGTCTGGCGCTCGTCGATGTCCCGGACAGCTTCGACCCGCTCGCTTCGGCCGGGCCGGTCGTCATGGCCTCGATCATGTACGGCCTGATCGCGACAACCGCCTTCGTCATCGTCCGCTGGCGCGCCAGCAACATCCGACGAGCCTGGACAATCATCGGGCTCATCGGCCTGGCCGTCTCGTTCATTCCGCCATTGGGTCTATTGAGCGATGATGATTCCAGCGGCGCGGGCGTCGTGATCCTGATCATCATGCACATCGTCGCAGCCGTTGTCTTCATCCCCGGCCTCCTCCGCCTGGCCGGGGATACGCGGGAATGAGGCAGTAGGAAGAGAAGTCGCTCCCTCCCCTGTCCCCTCCCTCGGAACCGAGGGAGGGAGATTCTGTCGAAGCATTGTCAACATCCATGACACTCGCAACAGGCAACGTGATACCCCTCCCTCGAAGTCGAGGGAGGGGACAGGGGAGGGAGTCTCTACAACCTCTGCTATCCCCTATAACCTACCCCCTACCCTCTAATACGCCGGTTCCGGATCATCCAGCTTCGGGAACGAGAGCTGGTCCAGTGGCATCACCATCAGTTCAATGACGATGTTGTTCGGGTCGGGGAAGAAGATGGCGCTGACCATGCCGGGCACTTCCATCGAGCTGTATTCGATGCCGTGGCCGTCGAGCTTCGTCTTCCAGGCAGCGAGTTCCTCGTGCGAGTTCAGGAAGAAGGAGATGTGGTCGAGCGACCGGCCGCTCTTGGGCTGTGTCGGCGGCAGATAGTCCAGCATCTCGGCCTCGGGGAACTCGAAGAAGGCGAAGACGGTGTTGGGCGCGACGGTGATGAAGTAGTGGCGGACGTTGTGCTCGCCCTGGCGGTGAGCCATCGCGATCTCGCTGCCGAGAATATCGCGGTAGAACTTGACCGTCGCCTCCATGTCGTTCGTCACCAACGCGACATGATGCAGCGCGGCAAAGGGCGCTTTCAGTCCGTCACGATCCGGCAGGGATAGCTGAGGAGCGGTGGAGGTCATCGTTGCTCGTCCTTTCGATTGAGCGCGGTAGACGCCAATTGTAGCGACTCCCTACTGCTCGCTCACAACTCCGGGCAACACGAAAACGGCTCCCGCGCGCTGAGGGAGCCGTCTGTGCTTCGTTTGTTTGGTTGGCTCAGGCGGCCCGGTCGATGCGGATGACCTGCGCCGATGACGGGCCGGACTGACCCTCGCCGCGGGCGATCTGGGCCAGATTGTCGGCGGTCGCGGCGAGCTGCTCGGTGGCGGCGCTGGCTTCCTCGACGACGGCGCTGATCGACTCGACCTCGGCCACGACGCTGCGGACGGCGGCCGACATCTCCTGGGAGTTCGCGGCAATGTCCTGCACCTGGTCCGCGGTCGCGTCGACCGACGATAGAACCTCGGAGAGGCTGGCCTGGGCCGCGGTCGCCAGCTGAACGCCCTGGCGCGCTTCCGCCCGCCCTGCCTGGACGGCCTCAACGGCCAGCTCGATTGAGTGACGCACCCGGCTGACCAGGTCCGAAATCGCCTGGGTCTCCTTGCGGCTGCTCTCGGCAAGCGTGCGGACCTCGTCAGCGACGACGGCGAATCCCCGGCCATGCTCGCCGGCGCGGGCCGCCTCGATCGCGGCGTTGAGCGCCAGCAGGTTGGTTTCGCCGGCGATCGCGTCGATGGTCTCGACGATTCGGCCGATCTCCTCACTGGCAAGATCGAGATCACCGATGCGGTCGGAGATCTGACCGCTGGTTTCGTTGATGTTGCCGATTCCGCCGACCAGCCGCTCGACGACGTCCGCGCCCTCCTGGGCGGCGTCGCGCATCTGCTCGCCAACGGCGGCCGTGCGGCTCGCGGCGTCGGCGACGCGATCGATGCCGAGCGCGATCTCATTCATTGAGTCAGATACATCCTGGACTGACTGGGCCTGTGCCTGCGAGCCACGCGCCAGATCGTCAACCGCCTGGGCGACGTCGTCGGTGTTGCTGCTCAGATGCCCCAGCGTGCCTTCGAGCTGTGCGGTGAGTCCGGTGACGTAGGTATCCATGATGATGGCTTGGTCGAAGGTAATCAGCTTGCCGACGGCCGAGATCGCCCGATTGGCCGCGCCGGGACGCAGACGGAGCTTGTTCCTGAACATCGGATAGAGCAGGTCGTAGTAGTTCTGGTAGGAGCTGATATACCAACGCGGCGTCACGCCGATGCGCGCGTGCAGGCTGCCGATGTGCTGCCGGCCCCAGAGGTAGTCGCCATTCGGCATGCCCTTGAACCAGTCGAGGAAATAGCGCTTCTGTGCGGCGGAGAGCCGTTCGCGATTCGAGCCGGCGTTCTGGATGATCCGGACAAACTCAGGCTGCTTGAACTGGCCCTCGTAGAAATCGTGGATCAACTCATCAGCGATGCTCTCGGCCCATGACGCGAGTCCCTTGAGCTCCTCAGCATCCGCGTCGGTGAACCCGATCTGCACGGCCAGGTAGTTTCGGAAGTTGGACTCGTTGATCTCAAAATTCGCTGCATTGCCAGAGTGGTTCTGGTTGTCCTTCATCTCGCGGGTTCTCCCAAACATAGGTCTAACAAGAGCGCAAACCGCCACCTAAATTATCGGCAGCCGGCCCGGGAAGTTGAACTACCAAGCAGTCCTATTGTCCTGATCATTGCCTGGCAGTATGATACGAACACATGTTCTATGCATGCAGTGAGAGAAGGGTCATCTCGATGCCACCCGACGAGCTTTTCTGGCAGCTAGCCGAGGAGCTGTACGCCGATGCAGCGGTCACCCGGTCGACGATGATGGGCTTTCCCTGCCTGCGCGTCGACGACGCGTTCTTCGCCTCGCTCGACCACCGCGCCCACCATCTGATCGTGAAGCTCCCGGCCAACCGGGTCAACGACCTCGTCGAGGCGGGCGTGGGCGAGTCCTTCGCGCCCAATGGCCGCGTCTTCCGCGAATGGGTCGCCATCCCCAACCCGGACGAGACCGCCTGGCGCGGCCTCCTGCTGGAGGCCAAAGCCTTCGTCAGCGAAAGCGCCGGTTAGAGCGCGACTGCAGAGTTTCAAAGCTCGCACAGCAACGCGACTGGCATCCCGAGTGGAGTCTCCGAAGCAAGCGATCTACGAACGTGGCACTGCGACTCAGTTAGCAGTCGATTCCTTCGCAATAGACAACCTGATTCCCTGCACGGAGACCCAACTGCATACCGAGTGCGTCTCACCGTGCAGCCCAGTAGCGTGAGTTGCCACTGAACGAGCCCAAAACGATCGAACAACTCCGTAGGGATGGGGCTCGTCCCCATCCGGTGAAGTTGCCGATAAGCACGGATGGGGACGAGCCCCATCCCTACGAGTCACAAGGGACTTCAGCCACGTCCAACATTCTCGCGCTGCGACACAGGAAGACGTTCACGACTCAAACTCCGGCAGCGAGTCGATGGGTGGTCGGCCCAGGGACCGGCAGAGAAGGCATGCATGCCAGCAGTGTGTAGCAGAAACCTGCCTGCTCCACCGTTGATGAGCGTTGCCACTGCCCCCAGGAAACCCCAACTGCAACGCCACTGGCATCCCGAGTGGAGTCTTCGAAGCGAGGGATCTACGAGCGTGTCATTGTGCTTAGAATGTGGATAGATCCCTTCGAACGCAGGTAGCCAACTCACTGGAAAGCTCCAGACATGGGGGTCCAGATGCAAATTCAGCGATATGCTGACATTCACGCATTCAGACGAGCAGCCACGCCGTTTCTGCTTCAGCGCGAAGCGGAGAACAACCTGATGTTGGGTATCGCCGCAGACATCGCGCACACATCGCTCTACGATGAACTCCATCCCTATATGGCCACCGTCAACAACGGTGACGAAATCCACGCGGCGGCGCTCCGGACTCCGCCACACAATATCCAAGTCACGCGGGCCCATCCTGCTGCAATCGAACAACTCGTTGATAATGTCCACGCCCTCTATCCTGATCTACCTGGTGTGCTTGGCCCAAGCGACGCTGCCCGGCGCTTCGCGGAACTCTGGACAGCACGAACTGGCGTAGCCTTCCGTAGCGGCGTAGCACAACGCATCTTTCAGTTAGTCGAAGTAGTTCCGGTCCCGGATGTCAGAGGAAGAATGCGCGCCGCAACCCCGGACGATTTCGAGCTGGCTATCGAATGGCGCATGGCCTTTGACATGGAGGCCTTTGGCCGCCAGGATCGCGAACAAGCGGAACGACTCGCTCAACTTGGCATCACAGCCGACAACCGTGGTCTGTGCTTCTGGGAAGATCAGCAATTGGTGTCCATGGCCGGCTACAGCGGTCCAACGCCGAACGGGATGAGGGTCGGGCCGGTCTACACACCTCCGGCATTCCGACGACACGGCTATGGCTCGGCGCTCACGGCCGCTCTCAGCCAGCGACTGATCGACAGCGGCAGGCGCTTCTGTTTTCTCTTTACTGACCTCAGCAACCCAACCTCGAACAGCATCTATCAACGCATCGGGTACCGCCCGGTGGTTGACGTCGACGAATATCGGTTCACATACTGAATCATCTCAGATGATGGCCGGATCACCGTACCGAACTATCCGAGTGCGGTCTCATGGTGTTTCTCGACAATCACACATGGATGCGCCTAAGACTCAAACTCCGGCAGCGGGTCGATGGGGAGGTCGGGGTGGCTGGACCAGTCGGCCCAGGAGCCGTCGTAGAGACGGACGGCGGGGCCGTCGAGGGCGGTCAGCGCCAGCCAGGGCAGGCTGGCCAACGTCGCGTGGAGTCCGTAGACGATGATCTCGCTCGTGGTGGCGGGGTCGACGCCGGCTCCGGCGAGGCGCTCGCTCAGCTCGTCTGGACCAATCAACACTGGCGCCGGGCCAGCGGTCAGGAAGCTGTCGCGCGGTAGCCAGCGGCTGCCGGGGATCAAGCCGCGTCGCAACTGGCCACGCCAGGTCTCCTCCAACTCAGCGCGAGTGCGGGTGTCGATGATGGCCAATCCCGCTTCGCCGAGGCGACTGCGGATGTCAGCTGCGTTCGCGTTGATCGACTCATCGAACGCGTCGCCGATGCCACCGGGCGGCGGCGCATCGACCGCCCTGTTCGTGACCTCGCCGCCGGCCGCGCGCCACCCCTGGAGACCGCCGACCAGCAGATGGACATTCGTGAAACCCATGTAGCGCAGCACCCAGATCAGGCGGCTGGCGTGGATCCCACCGGCGCGGTCGTAGCAGACGACCGTTGCATCCGGGCCAATCCCGGCCGTGCGCATGACCTCCTGGCGGCCGTCCGGGCCGAGCAGCATCCCGTAAACGGGGTTGTGAATCTCGATCAGGTCTTGCCACCAGAAATGCCGCGCGCCCGGCAGGTGGCCGTCGCGGTAGTCCGGCAGGGCCGAGAGATCGAGCAGCCGCAGCGCCGGGTCGTCCAACCGCTCCCGCAGCCACTCTGGCCCCGCCAGGAGCCCATCCGCGGCGGGATATTCGGGCTCCAGCAACGCGGAATCCAGCTCGCTAGTCTCAGACGTATCGCCGCTCCGGCCGCAGGCGGCGACAACCGCAGCCCCGGCAAGCGCCAGCAATCCACGCCGTGTCAGCCGCCAGCCTGGCGCTGGTTGATTGTGCAGATTCCCGAATCCCAACGCCCCGACTCCTTCGCCCCCGATTTCAGCTACGTTTCATAAACGCTTAACCCAGGTTTCAGCTACCGGGTCCATCATAGGTAACAGATCGATGCGCTTGCAGCATGTGATCAGCGGCCAGAGCCGGAGTTATCCCCCTCCGGCGCCACCCGAGGTCCAACTCTACTGGCCGATCACCACGCAGCCACGCATCGCACGAACCACCGTCGCGACGGATCTCCCCCGACCGGCGCGGCGTACATCCCCCATCCCCCTTCCCAACCGGCCGCCGGTCTCCCACACGGGAGCGGCGGCCGGTGGTCATTTGTGCGGGTCACTATCTCGACGAGCGCCAATGGCGCTATCCTCCAACATCGACCTGACCGGACCCGGCCGCGCTCATGAAGAAATCAGCTTGAATTCAGGTGATTTTCAGGGAATACCCGCAGACTAGGGACAGAACGGTTCGACGTAGAGCAATGGAAGCACGGTCTATGTACGACAATCAGAACAACGATCCCTGGCGCTCGCCAGACTCGAGCTACTTTCAAGCACGAGAACCCGATCCGCCGCCCGCACCGCCGGATAACGGCAACGGTAACGGTAACGGCATAGGCCGCCGGGCGGTCCTCGCAATCGCCGCGATCGTGCTAGTGCTGGGGATCACCGGCGGCGGCATCGCCGGTGGCGCGGTGGGCTACATGCTCAATGATGGCGACGGTGACACCACGGTCGTCACCGCGACGCCAGCGGGCGAGCGCGCGTCGGCACTCAATGCAACGCCGCCAACCGACCCCGCCGAGGAGACCAGCGACGGCGCGGCCTTCCTGCAGACGGAGAACACGCCGACGGCGGAATCGGGCGACAGCTCGGACGCCAGTAACAGCAGCGGCTCCGACGTCAGCCCGGCCGATATTTACGAGCAGGTCAACCCGGCGGTCGTCACCGTCATCAATCAGGTGGTCTTCGATGGCGGCCTCTTCAATGATGGCAACCCCTTCCCGGCCGGCGCGGGCACCGGGTTCATCATCAGCGAAGAGGGCTACATCGTCACCAACAACCACGTCGTCGACGGCAGCGATGGCCTCCAGATCATCTTCTACGACGGCAGCTCGACAATCGGCACGCTGGTCGGAACCGACCCGCGCACCGATCTGGCGCTGATCAAAGTCGATGGCGGCGTTCCCGGTGTCGTGCCGCTTGGCGATTCCGACGCGCTGCGCCCCGGAGAAGAAGTCGTCGCTATCGGTAGCGCCCTGGGCGACTACAACAGCACGGTGACGGCCGGCGTCGTCTCCGGTCTCGGCCGCCAGCTCGACGACCTCGACAACCTGGTGCAGCACGACGCGCCGATCAACCCCGGCAACTCGGGCGGCCCGTTGCTCAACATGAACGGCGAAGTCGTCGCGGTCAATGTCGCGGTCATCCGCACGACCCAGAATGGCGTCGCGGCCGAGGGCCTGGCCTTCGCCATCCCGAGCAGCACCGTCGAGAAGATCGTCAGCGCACTCATTGATGAAGGTTCAGTGACCCGGCCCTTCCTGGGCATCTCGTTCGACGTCCTGTCGCCGAGCCAAGCAGCGGCCCAGGATCTGCCGATCGACTACGGCGCAATCGTCATGGAGGTTTCCGAAGGTGGCCCAGTTGCCGACTCCGGCATCCAGGCCGGCGACATCATCACCACGATGAACGGCGAGGCTATCTCGCAGGACCGCTCGCTTCAGACCATCCTCTTCCAGTACGCGCCGGGCGACACGATCGAGGTCGAGGTCTTCCGGCCCGATAGCGGCGAGACGCTGACCTTCCAGGTCACGCTCGGCACGCGCCCATCCGATCTGGATTAGCGCCCGACCAACCTTTCACGCCCTTCCTTCCAACGCGGCTCCCGGTCAACGACGACCGGGAGCCGCGTTGGGTTAATCGTGTACGCCACGGCTGTATCGCGGTTTATCCCGGCTGCGCCGCGCCAACCCTAGTGTGTGAGCACAGGACAGACGACGGGCGCACGGCCCAACGATCAGACGAAGGGTGAGACCAATGTTTACGATGACGCGCTTCAAGCAACTGGCGCTCCGCTCGGCGGCAGTCGCCTTCCCATTGGCGCTGGCAGTCAGCATCCCCATGGGCGTCTCGGCCGACGAACAGCGCTGCACGAACCTGCGCTCCTCGGCGGGCGTCACCAGCGGCTATGAGGATGGCCGCACCGCCTTCTACGGCACGCGCGGCAACGACGTCATCGTGGCCAGCGAAGGCCGCGACATCATCTACGGGCTGGAGGGCGACGACATCATCTGCGGCCTCGGCTCCGGCGACGAGATCCTCGGCGGCGCGGGACACGACATCATCATGGCCGGCGGCGGCGCGGACCGTGTCTGGGGCGGCCCGGGCGATGACGAGATCTACGGCGGTGATGGCAGCGACACCCTCATGGGTGAGGCCGGCAACGACGAGATCGACGGCCAGGTCAGCTACGACTACATCTACGGCGGTGATGGCGACGACACGTTGCGCGGCAGTGGCGGCCAGGACACGATCTCCGGCGACAACGGCGACGACTTCATCGACGGCGGCGACCAGGGCGACCGGCTCTACGGCTACGCCGGCAAGGACACCATCCGCGGCGGCTTCGACAACGACTACATCTATGGCGGCGACGACGACGACACCCTCGAAGGCGAACAAGGCAACGACTACATCCTGGGACAGGCCGGGAATGACATCCTGCGTGGTTACACCGGCAACGACACGCTCATCGGCAACGACGGCGACGATATCCTCGACGGGGGCGATGACAACGACTCCGCCTGGGGCTATGCCGGCGACGATCTGATCACCGGCGGCAACGGCAACGACACGCTCTCCGGTGGCGATGGCGGCGATGAGATCCATGGCAACGGCGGCGACGACGCGATCTATGGCGGCGGCCAGTTCGGCGACCTCAACCTGCTCTATGGCGGCGACGGCAACGACACCCTCGTCGGCGGCCCCTGGTGGAACACGATCCACGGCGACGCCGGCCACGACACGATCTACGGTGGCGACGATTGGGACGAGATCGAAGCCGGGACCGGCGACGACACGGTCTACGGCAAAGGCGGCGACGACACCATCAAGGGCGGCCAGGGCACCGACAACCTGCACGGCGACGACGGCAACGACACGATCGATGGCAGCGACAGCAACGATTCGATCTACGGCGGCAATGGCAACGACTACCTGACCGGCGGCTCCGGCCACGACCGGATCGAAGGCGGCACCGGCGCAGACAGCATCTACGGCAACGGCGGCAATGATGTCTTGCTCGGCGGCAGCGGCGTCGACAGCCTCTTTGGCGACAACCACTGGAACGGCTCAGGCAACGACAAGCTTTGGGACGCTGACTGGAACACCGCTTACAACTGCGGCGGCGGAACCGACTACGCCAGCAACCAGATCTATGTCTCGGGCTGCGAGTACGCCCTCAACTCAGCCCCGTAGCCCCCCCAACACAGCCACGCTCCCAGCGCAAACGAGCCGCCTCGGTCGAGGCGGCTCGTTTCACGGCGTGGGAATGCCGGTCGCGAGCGACGCCGGGTCGGGCGGGGCGATCTCGATTGGCGCGTTGAGGTCGTAGAGATCGAAGATCGTCTCGATGGCCAGCGGCGCGCGTTCGCCCTCGTCGAGCGCTGCCATCATCGGCAGATAGGCGAGTTCTATGACGGTCTGCTCGCGCATCACCAGACCGTCGTCGGAGACCCAGACATCGACCTCGAAGCGCTCAATATACTCATCCGGCGCGGGCATGCCCGCAAGCGCCGCCGCGCCCATGCACTCGAAGAAGTCGTCCATCTCCTCGCCGTCGCGCAGATCGCGGCCGGCGCCTTCCAGCGCGTCGAGATCGCCGCAAACTTCGCCGTCCGGCGTGGCGACCGGTCCATCGAAGTTCTCCATCATCAGCGCGAGATTGGCCTCGGTCGACATGTGAAAGTGCGTCGTGCGCCGGCCATTGATCTCTTCAGTGCCGACGATCCGCGCCTCACGCAGCAGCTCGGATGTCTCGGGAGAGTCTCGTAGTGATCCAATCGGGTTGCTGAACTCAGTGAATGAGTCGAGCAGATAGCCGGCCATGTCGTCGAGATACGGCTCCTGCGACAACCACTGCTCGTCCTCACCGAGCCAGATTTGATCGTCAATGACGATCATCTGCACGGTTTCGAACACCCCGGGCCCGGCCAGCGCCGGCGTGGTCATCGTCAAGTGGATCGCATGTGGCTCGACCACGACATCCGCATCGACGGTGATCTTGCCGGGCGTCTCCTCGGTAATCACCGGGAAGGGGAAGATGTCGCCGGTAAAGCGGGTCACGGCTCTGATGCGGAAGCTCCGCAGCTCATCGGAGTCGTCCGGGCTCTGCAACCGTCCGATCAGCTGCTCCCGGCTCGGCGCTTGGTTATACGATTCGAAGCTTTCGGGCGCGCCGCAAGCAGCCAACACGCCAGCCAGGAGGAGGCAGGCGATTGCGAAGAGCCGGTACTGGAAGATCTGCATTGCGCGGCGGGCCTTTCCTGCGTGTCACGCTCTCTCACAGGAATACCCGCTACCCGCTGCGACGACCATAGGTTGAAAGCCCCGAATAGCTCGGGACTTTCACGCCATTTCCCCTGTACGCGCTGCTAGTCGAGGAACGCCCGCAAGACGTAATCGGGCGCGGCGGTCGGCGTATCGTGGCCGCCGGGCACGTCGTCGATGAAGGTCGCGTGTGGCAAGAAGTCGTCATAATGTGGGATCACGTAGCGCAGCATCGGGGACTCGTCAACCGATCGCAGAACAACCGTCGGATGGGTCAGGTCCGCAAGCAAGGGCGTCTGGTCCTCTGTCCGGATAATGTTCATCTGGGCTGCCGAGGTCGCGGTGATGTCTATGTGCTTGGCGTGGCCGTCCGGCTCGATCTCCAGATTCTCAAGCCAGCGGCGCATGACGGCGCGGGTGGCCGGGCGGTCGGGTTGGCGCTCTCGCAGCCGCCGCAGGACATCGACGACATGGCCCTCGATTTCGGAGAGCTCGCTGAAGTTCGCGCCACCGGGATCGACGAGGTCAGGATGCTGACGGGCAACGTCTTCGAGGGCGTCTGGCCCGGCAGCGGCGATCAGGATCATCTTGTTGACCGCGTCCGGGTACTTCGCTGTGAAATCGACCGTCAGACGGCCGCCAAAGGAGTGCCCGGCCAGGGTGAAGCTATCCAGGCCAAGCTCACTGGTCCAGGCGCGCAGGTCCTCGACGTACATCTGGATATCGGCGCCGACCTGATCGTCTGCTGTAACCCGGCTGTCGCCGTTGCCGCGCAAGTCCGGCGCGAAGACGTGCCAACCTTCCGCGACGAGCCGCGGCGCGAGGTCCGACCAGTAGTGCCGGTTGCCGCTAACGCCATGGAGCAGGACGGCGTAACGGTCGCTGTCGCCCCACTCGCTGACGACGGTGGTGATGCCGTTGGTGTCGAATTCCCATTCGGAGAAGCGTCGGTACATTGTCAGGCTCTCTTCCCATGCGCTGTGCGGCTAGAGCGTCGATCATAGCCGAACGGCAGCCAACACGATTCGCATGGCGTCATCCGCCACGTCCAGCAGCCATCCAGGCATGAGAAAACGGCGCCCGGTGCGTGACCGGGCGCCGTTGGAATTCGAAAGGCAGGCGGCTGGCTAGCGGCCGTAGGTCCAGCCGAGCACCTGGACAGCCTTCTCGGTCGACTTGCAGAGCGTCGACGCGTCGACCAGCGGTGGCTGGGCGTTGTAGGCGCGCGACTCGGTCACCGCGCCGGTGTAGTAGCTGACGCAGAGGTTGATGTAGCCGGTGCCGTAGGTCCGCGCGATGTTCGTGCTGTTACCGCCGCCGGACGAGGCGACGAGCTGGCCGTAAGCCGCGCAGAAGCTGATGAAGGCGTCGCGGTATGCGCCCTGGTTCATGACGTTGACCGCGTTGTTGTAGGCGAGCTGGGCATTGGTGACGTTGAAGCCAGCGCCCTGCGAGCCGTCGATGGCCTCCTGAACGACCTCCGCGACGGTCTCAATCTGGCCGCCGTTCGCGGTCGGCAGGTAGAAGCCGACGAGCGGGGTGCACGGGTAGAGCGCGTTCTCGATCTCGATGCGGTTGTTCTCGGTGTCGTCGGTCTCGGTGATCGCGGTCAGCTCGTCGATCTTGTCATCGACCAACCGCAGCAGCTCCCAATGCGCTTCGTTCTCACACTCGAGATAGAGTTCGTGGTCACGCTCGATCAAGATCGCTGCCTCCTGCGCCGCCTTGTAGGCGACCAGCGCAGCAATGAACAGTGGGTGCGGCCCGTCGGTTGAGACTTCGCCTTCACCAGCGGCGATAATGCCAAGCACGAGATCACGGGGCTCGGATTCCTTGCCAATCTCAGCGAGGATCTCTGTCTGCTGGGCCGCGAATAACGCGTCCGGCCCGGCCCAATCAGGACAGTCTGGCGCTTCTGCCTGGAGTCGACGGTCCTCGTCAGCGCCGTCTGATGTCGAATTCTCGGCGGCGACCGCCGGAAGTAGCGTGCTGGCAAGCATCGCCGCAACCATGGCCAGCGCGAACAATCGAGCGCGCATTCGCAATTCCCTTTCGCAAATAAAGAGTCACGCGGCAAGCTCCCCGCAGGAGTTGACCGCAAGAACGTCGAGGAACATCCCTGTTGCTACGGTAGGTTGGGCAGCCCGAACCCGACATAGCCAACTAGGGCCAAATAATCGGCCCAAACCTCACTATCGTGGCCCTTGAAACTGGCCCACGAGGGCCATGCGCAGCCCAAACGCCGGATGTATCCCCGAATAAACCTCGGTCGGCACGCAGGCATGTTTGACGCCACGGCAGACGCTGTTAACATGGGCGCAAATTCACCTGTGGTCGCGACACCCCCGGCTCGTGGCCACAAGACGTAATGACCTCAGGGCGTCGCATTGCTCAACAGCATGCCGCCCGGCGTCCCGGCGGCCGCCCCCCGCTCTTACGCAGCGCCGCCGCGATGGAAATCACACCCGTTCTCACAGCCGGGGTAGCTGAGAGCCTCGTTCCCGCCCGGCGCGCGCGTTCGGGCGGGAACGCCTCCACATCCGGTCTGGCTGAAGCCTCCCGACATCTGCGCCGCCGGCCGGGCCGTAGAACATGAGTTGGCATGCGCGTTCGAGGAAGGTGAGACGTGACCGGCCATGACGAAGCCCACGGGCGTGGGACAATCGAAACACGCACCGGCGAAGAGATCCCCGTCGTCTACGACATGATCATCGAATATGAGAGCGCTGACGAGCGCGCGGCCGGAGAGCCTAGCCGCATGGCGGGCCGCTTACGCATCATCGAGAGTCCGTGGCTCGAAGCAACCGTCATTAGCGACGGCTATTACCTTGTCTTGCAGGATGGCACGCGGCTGCGGGTGCGCGTCGACACCGGCGGGCGCGGCGCGGAGACGCTGCCGTTTCGCGCCGCGCTGCTCGATGAATAGATGAACGCCTCTACGGCTCGACGAAGCTCACAATGCGCGTTTCAAGCCTGTCGGCGCTGGCAGGGTCGGTCGAGAAGACGACCCAGGCCCGGCGCTCCGACTCTCTTGGCACGACCGGGGCGGTGACCGAAGAGGTCTCGACCTCCTGCCCCTCATCCACTAACGTCACATCGACCTGGACATCCTCGACCGACTGACCACCGTCGTTCTTGAAGTTGACCGGCACGACGAAATAGCCGTCGTGCTCCTCCGGCGCGCCGAGCTCGATGGTGAGGTCTGGGCGCTCGTTCTCGGAGGTCAGCGCGTCGTAGCCGAGGAAGGCGAAGATGAACGCCAGCACGAGCAGGCTTGTGGAGAAGACCGTCCACTCCAGCCAATTCTTCTCAACCACGCGCAGCCTCCTCGATCATTGCAACAGCAGACGCCCGGCCGACGCCCCCAGCGTCGAGACCAGCCCGAGCGAGATGGTCGCCGCGAGCGCCGGCACCAGGGTGAGGTCATCGAAACGGCCGAAGAACCAGAGCATCGCCGCCGAAACGAGCAATGCGACGACATACGAAGACGCTGAGCGGCCGATGACGATCAGTATCGTCTTCGGCTGTGGCAGGTGCGGCATAGACCCGATGAAATCAGCGTAGAAGAGGATGAAGGCGGTCAGCAGAAACGACAGCGTGACCAGCGCCAGCAGGTTCCAGAGCTCGAGGTTGCGCCCGAGAAATGCAACCTCGTCCGTCGGCGCGATGCTACCGGAGACGAGGATGGCGGCGATGGCAGCAATGATGAGCTGCTCGTGAAACGCCGACGGCCGGGGCTCGACGGGCGCTTCGGTTTCGTCCTCACCACCACCAAGCTGGGCGGTACCGACCGAGACACCGATGGCGACGGTCATCCCGGAGATAACCGCCTTGCCGACGGCTTCCGGCAGCGTCGTGTCAAATGTAATCCGGCCGATGACGGTGAGAAACAGCGCCGACAGGACGACACCGATGCCCATCTCCTCAATCGAGTCGATGACGACTTCCAGCCAGGTAGCGTCCTGGTGCAGCCCGGCGAAGCGGTTGTAGCCCATCAGCAGCACAAAGGTCGCGACACCATAGATGAATATCCGCGACGGCTCCAGGAAGAAGCCGAACTGCCAGATCTCCATCGTGTAGAGCATCGGCAAGCTGAAGAGCAACCCGCCGGCGATGCCGCGACCGTACTCCTGCAGTGAACGTTGGACTGATCCGCTCGACCCGTGCATAGTGACCGGGATTGTACCGGTTTTCGCGGCCCCTGTACGTACAACCCGTCACATGCAGCAACGGTGCGGGAGAACCGTCAGAAGACGAGCGTCCAGCCCTCGCGGCCGGCCGACTGTGCCAGGTAGGCGATGCTGTCGATGACCTGCCCGTCGGGGTCACGTAGCTGGACACTGTCGCCGGCGTTGTTCAGCTGCAAGCGCGTTAGCGTGACGCGCAGCGCCTCGCCAGCGGCCAGGTTCCCGGCCAGCTCGTGCCGGCGCTCGGCCAGGTCGATCAGATCCCAGCCGTCCAGCGCCACGTCCTCCGGGCTGACGTTAAGCAGCGTGATCGTTTCCCGGCCAGGGCTATCCGCGCCAAGTGGATTCGCCAGCGCCGCCACGATCCGCACCGCGCCGACGGCCACAGGCGGAAGCTCACGCGGCGGCAAGTTCGGCAGCACACCATCCGGAACGATGATCAGTTCTTCGGGTCGATACGTCATCACCAACGTGTCGGCGACCGGATCGATCTCGAAGATGTCGTGCATGTTGCCGAGCTCGCGGTCCGGCAGGATGATGCTATCGTCGCGGTGGACGGGGTCGGAGCGCAGCCAGTTCTCGAAGCCCGCAAGCCCGCTGTGCCCCTCCCCGAAGTAGCTGACCAAGCGCCGGAAGAGCTTCGGCCAGATGACGATAGCTTCGGCGTCAGCCAGGCCCCGCAGCACGGCAGGAGCTTGCACGGTCGCCTGCTCGCGAGGCCAAAAGCCGGCCCCGGCGGCCCGCGCCGCCGTTACGATCCCGGCTAACCCGTCCATGAGGTCGATGGGTAATGAGGTGTAGAAGGCGGCGTAGGAGAGTCCGGCTTCGAGCAGCCGGGCATTGACGCTCTGGTTGGCTTCCGCCGGCATGAGCATCACCGACGATCCGCTCGGCATCGCCGGCGGCGGCTCGCCGGGGTAGACGAAGGCGATCACCCGGCCATGTGGGTCGATCCCGTTAGCGAGGACGTATCCACGCTTGAAATCGGCATCGGCGGATTCGACCTTGTTCGGCAGATCCTCGAAGAAGCGCACATCTTGGAACCCCACGGCAGCCAGCATGAAGTCGCGCGCTCCATTGGCGCCGGCAAGAATCCAGGCCTTGACGAGGTCGATTTCCTCCTGGGGCATTTGCTTGAACTTGTCCTCCGGCGGCATGAAGGGCTCGGACTTCCATTCGATCATGGCGACCAGCGGTGATTCTTCCAGGGAACCCGG
>JAUIIK010000263.1 GCA_030431755.1 Chloroflexia bacterium | reverse complement strand
TCGCGCGTCGGGCCAAGCGCCAGCCGCGCCCAGCCGGAGCGCCGCAGGTTGAGCGCCGTTGGACTGCGTGGGTGGGCCGCCAGCGTCAACGTTTGACCATCCCAGGCGTAGGAGAGCGGCACGAGGTAGCCGCGCCCATCCTCGCCGGCCGACGACACCCAGGCATCGACCTCCGCTTCCAGCTTCGCCCGCGCATCGACCAGCCTCGTCTCAAGGTCACGCACTTCAATGTCAGCCATCTGCTCCCCATCCACACATACCTGCGGGTACGACATCCAGCCCAACGCTATGCCAGGCAACGCCGCGCGGCATCGGGAGAATCGCGCAATCGAGACCGGGGCGGCGCGGGCGGCTCGCTGACTACAGGTAAGCCTCTGGGGTGCTATAGTGGCCGCACCGCTAGCGTGAACGAGAGTAGGCATGTATGGACGACCAAAGCCACAGAGCAGAACAGATCGAGTTGCTCAATCGGCTGGACGATTCCGAACTGGTCGTCCTGCACGAGCGCTGGGCCGGGCGGACCGCGTCCGAGATCGCCGGCGCGCTCGGCATTAGCCAGTCGGCCGCACGCTTCCACCTGGGCAATATCTACGACAAGCTCGAAGTGACCTACGTCCAGGGCACCACGTCGCTGGCGCGAGTGATGGAGTTTTACAACGTCATCGGCGACCCCGGCGCGCCACGCATCCCACCGCCCGACAGCCTCTACCAGGACGAGCTCGCTTCGCCGCCACAACCATCGGCACAGGCCCTGGCGCTGGTGCAGGATGATGACGACGCGCTCATCGCCCAGCGCCCGGCTCGAACGGTGCTCGATGAAGAGCCGCCGCCACGCTCGATCTGGCCCTTTGTCGCCCTCGGCGTAGCGGGCCTGCTCGTCGCAGCGCTGCTCCTGATTCTCCTGCTCAACGATGATGACGGTGACGACGACGAAGCTGCCCGGGCCGAGACGGCGACCGCATTCACATTGGGGCTCGACTCGACCGCAACGGCACTGGCAGGGCTGGCGACGCTCGACCGCCAGGACCTCGATGCTACGGCGACGTCGCTTTCAGTGCTGGCGACGCAATCCCAGGAGGCGTCCGACATCGCGGCAACCGAAGCTGCCAATGCGACGGCCTCCGCCCAGCCGACGATCACACCAACACCGACCGAGGAGCCGACGGCAACGCCTGAGCCAACCGCGACACCCGAGCCCACGGAGACGCCTGAACCGACCGCGACGCCGGCGCCTGAAGAGACACCGACGGCCGCCCCGGAACAGCCGACGCCCGCGCCCGGCGAGGTCATCTACGAGGCGAACTGGAACGACAATCCCGAGGAATGGCAGCTCGACGAGAACTGGTCGATTGATGACGGCATGCTAACGAGTAGCGGCGACGGCGCGCGCGTCCTCTTCGCGCCTGCTGAGGTCGTCCAGCTCGATAGCGCAGACTATGCCATCGAGGCAGTGATCGCCATCACCGAGCTGGACGGCTGCGACGGCGATGCCGGGCTACTCGGGCGCGCAATGATCCAGCCGGCAACAGACGACCAGGAGGAGTTCGTCTCCGGCTACGGCGGCGAGGTCTGCCGCGATAGCTGGCGCATCATTGCCATCCCAACCGACGACCCTGAGCCTGACGAGCTAGCCGACGGCGAATTCGACGGCATCGGCGACAGCGACGACACGGAGCTGAACGACGATCCACATACCTACCGGCTGGAAATCAGCGGCGAAACAATCCGCTTCTTCCTCGACGGCGAGTTCCTCGGCGAGACGACCGACGACCGGCTCAGCGACCCCGACCAGCTTGGCCTGTATCTCAACGACGAGGTCAACGTTCAGGTCAGCGAGTTCCGGGTCTTCTCGATCACCGAGGAGGGCTAGCGTGGATCACGGCGAGTGAGCGCGGTAGCAGCCCAGACGGGTTGCTAGCCGAGCGACGCTGGGTGG
>JAUIIK010000164.1 GCA_030431755.1 Chloroflexia bacterium | reverse complement strand
TAGACGGCGCCGCCGCCCCCGGTGGACTGGCACTCGCTGAAGGTGTTGCCCTGGATGGTGGGGCTGCTGGCGCCGGTCACCTTGAGGCAGCTGCCGAAGGTCTCGCCACTGGCGGCGTCGACCATCTGCCCGTCGATCAGCAGCTTGTAGTCACGCACTTCGATTGCTGTTGCCATTAGTCGTCCTTTCTGTCGTCATATGCGGGCATTGTATCCGCCGTTGCTTTGCTGCGCGGGCGGCGCTAGAGCATGACGTCGCCGCCATTGGGGCCCAGCGTCTGCCCAACATAGTAGGTCGCCGCATCCGAGGCCAGGAATACAGCCGTCGGCGCCACTTCCTCAACGGCGCCGGGACGGCCGATTGGCAGCAGCTGATCGTAATTGGTGCGAGGCTGCCCAGCGCCCTCCGGCACGATCCCGGTATCGATCGGCCCCGGCGCGATGCAATTCACGAGCACACCCTGCCCAACTACCTCGCGTGCCAGAGATTTCGTGAACCCGATGATCCCGGCTTTGGCAGCTGCGTAGTGGGCCATCCACTCACGCCCGATCTGGCCGAGCTGTGAAGAGACGTTGATAATCCGGCCATCTCCGCGCTCGAGCATGCCCGGCAGAACGGCGCGGGTGACAAGGAAGGTACCGCGCAGATGCGTCTCAATCATCCCGTCCCAGATCGCCGTCTCCATGCGCTCGACCGGCGTCAGCGTCACAAAGCCCGCATTGTTGACCAGGATATCTATCCGGCCAAACTCGGCCAGCGCGCTTGCGACCATGGCCTGCACCTGCTCTTCGCGCCCAACATCTGCCTGCACGACGAGCGCCCTGCGGCCCATCCTCTCGAGCTCCGCGGCAAGTTCGTGTGCCTCCGCCGCAGCGGTCCGGTAGTTTATGACGACATCAGCGCCTTCGCGGGCATAGGCCTGCGCAATTGCCCGTCCGATACCACGGCTAGCTCCGGTTACGAGTGCCGTACGTCCGTCGAGTAAGCCCATTTCGTCTCCTCAACCCAATCACAATCTGTACTACGATCGACAAGAGGTCGACGGCCAGAGAATAGCCTGTCTGCTGCGCCTCTACCACGGCCGCCGCGCTGTCACGCGACCTCTCCGGCTCACGCAATCAGCGCCCGGCGAACGAACTCGAAGGAGACAGTTACCAGTGAACAAGATGGACATGGTGATTCGAAACGGCATGGTCGTGAGCGGCGCGGATGTTTCTGCCACTGATATCGGGATCTCCGATGGCAAGATCGCGCAGCTTGGCGGTGAGCTCGAAGGAACATCGGAAATCGATGCCACGGGAATGCTCGTTCTCCCCGGCGGCGTAGACGCGCATGTGCACCTCACGCTACCCCCGGGTATGGACGGCGCGCCAAAGTGGGTGGACGATTTCCATAGCGGTTCCGCCGCCGCTGCCGCCGGCGGTATCACGACGCTCGGCAACATGTCGTTCCTGATGCCAGGAGAAGGTCCGCTGGCAGCATTGGAACGCGAGTCCGACCTCGCGGCGGAACTTTCCATCGCCGACTTCTTCCTGCACCCCGTGTTGACGCACGGCAGCCCGGAAATTCTGGATGAGATTCCGAAGCTGTTGGAATCCGGTTGTAACACCATCAAGTTCTTCATGTCATTCCCGACCTTCGACGACAACGTCGAGTTCTATCTCCAGGCAACGCGGGTCGCGGGCGAACACGATATGGTCACGCTCATCCATTGTGAAGACTATCCGCTCATCGAGGAAGCGACCCGAGCGCTCGTCGCACAAGGCCGGGACGCGATCCAGAACTATCCGGCGAGTCGCCCGATTCTCTCGGAGCTCGTTGCCACACAGCGCGCTATCGCCTTTGCAGAAGCGACCGGAGCGCCCGTCTATGTCGTCCATCTGTCGTCCGATCGGGCCATGGCGGCCTGCGTTGAGGCTCAAAGCCGCGGGGTGCCGATCCTCGTCGAGACGCGGCCGCTCTATCTCCACCTGACCGCGGAGCTGTTTGACGCCCCCGACGCCGGCAAGTACGTCGGGCAACCGCCTCTGCGGTATGCCTCCGACGTTGACGCACTCTGGGCGGCTATCCAGCAGGGCACGTTGCACACCGTCTGCACGGACCACGCCCCCTGGGGTCTGGCCGACAAGCTCGATCCCTCCCACACGATCGAGGACGTGCGCCCGGGAACAGAGAACCTGCAAGTCATGTTGCCGCTGCTCTACTCGGAAGGTGTCCGCACTGGCCGCATATCCCTCGCACGCTTCGTTGAGGTCACTTCCACCAACGTCGCGAAGATCTTCGGCCTCTACCCGCGCAAGGGCGCTCTGCTACCCGGCAGCGACGCCGACATCGTGATCTTCGATCCCGAATTGCGACGGACAATCAGCAACGACATGCTGAAGTCGAACGCAGATTATTCGGTCTTCGAAGGTTGGGACGTCACCGGCTGGCCAGTGACGACGATTCGACGCGGCGAGGTGATCTTCGACGCGGATGAGGTCGTGGCAACGCCCGGCAGCGGCCAACTCCTCCAACGCGGGCCGACGAACCTGATCTGAACGAGCGCGCGTTAGCGGCTGCGCAACCGTGGATCGAGCGCGTCGCGCAGCCCATCTCCCAGCAGGTTGACGGCGACGATCAGAATCATGATCGCAATGCCGGGGAAGGTGCTGAGCCACCAGGCTGTGCGGATCCACTCCCGGCCCGCTGCGAGATCAGCGCCCCACTCCGGCGTTGGAGCCTGGACACCGAGCCCGAGGAACGAGAGCGACGCGCCAATGATGATCGCCCAGCCCATCGCCACCGTCGCCAGGACCATGATCGAGGCAATCACGTTGGGCAGGATGTGCCGGATGATGATGCGGTAATCGCGCACCCCGGTAACGCGCGCCGCTTCAACGTAGACGTTCTCTTTAGCAGTCAGGTACGAGCTGCGTGCTAAGCGAAAGAAACCAGGAATCAACGAGATACCGACGGCGACCGTCGCAGCCGTGACACTGCTGCTGAACCCCGCCGGCGAACGGCTGTCGCGGCGGCAACGGACGTGCTACCGTGCCACGCGGATGCACCCGAAAGGACAACATGACATGGTATTGACCGTATCGCTGCGTGACGAGATCGACGAGTGGCTGCCGGAGCTGGTCGAGACCCGGCGTGACTTCCACCGGCATCCTGAGCTGGGGCTCGAGGAGGTGCGCACCAGCGGCATCGTCGCCGACCGGCTACGCGCGATTGGCTTCGAGGATGTCCGCACCGGCCTCGCCGTCACCGGCGTCAAGGCCGTGCTGCGCGGTGGCCGTCCCGGCAAGACGTTGCTGCTACGCGCCGACATGGATGCGCTGCCCATCGAAGAGCAGAACGACGTCGAATACCGCTCGACGGTCGCGGGCACGATGCACGCTTGCGGACACGACGGCCATACAGCGATCCTGCTCAGCGCGGCCCGTATGCTCTACGCCCGGCGGGACGAGATACCGGGAACGATCGTCTTCTGCTTCCAGCCGGCTGAGGAAGGGCGTGGCGGAGCGCGGAGGATGATCGAGGATGGCGTCCTTGAAGACCCGGCCGTCGACGCAGCCATCGGCCTGCACGTCATGAGCGATGTTCCAGTCGGCAACGCCGTCGCCGTCGACGGCCCGACACTCTCCGGCGCGCACGGCTTCAGCGTGAAGGTCCAGGGCAGTGGCGGTCACGGCGCGATGCCGCACAAGACCGTCGACGCATTGCTGATCGCGGCTGAGATCGTCACGACCTTGCAGACGCTTGTAGCGCGCGAGGTCAACCCGCAGCAAGCGGCGGTTATCTCGATCGGGACATTGCACGCCGGCGGAACGGCAGCCAACATCATCGCTGACTCAGCGACCCTCAGCGGCACCGTGCGCTGGTTCGACGCCGAGGTTGGCGATTACCTTGCCGAGCGCATTCCGGCGCTGATCGAGGGCATCGCAGCCTCGCTACGCGGCAGCGCCGAGGTCGAGTACCGGCGCGGTGGCCGTCCGACAGTCAACGATCCGACCGTCGCCGCAACCGTGCGCGAGGCCCTGGCGGAGGTCGTTGGCGCTGACAAGGTGCTGACCGGCCCGCCGATCATGGCCTCGGAGGATTTCTCCGAGTTCACCCACCGCCTGCCATCAACCTTCTTCTTCGTCGGCTCCCGTGACGAGGCATCCGGCATCGTCGCCGAGCATCACCATCCGCGCTTCGACATCGACGAACGCTGCCTGCCCCTCGGCGTCGAAATGATGACCCGCGCCGCCCTGCACTGGCTGGAGTCCAACGCAGAGAATTAATCAACACTCCGTAGGGATGGGGCTCGTCCGGGGTGCCCTCTGGGCCCGCGTACGTATGCAAGCCAAGGCAGGATGGGGACGAGCCCCATCCCTACGAGGATTCGGCGTTGTCGTTTCCTGGCAGAGTTGAGGTGTTCGGGATTCAACCCATTCCCTAATCCCTCTTCCCCAATCCCTCATCAAAATCCTGGCCGGTACTCGCCCCACTCCTCGCGCAGGACGCCGCAGATCTGGCCGAGGGTCGCGCCGGCAAGGAGCGCCTCGCGCATTACGACCAGCAGGTTGCCGTCTGACCTCGCCGTCTCACGCACCCGCTCGCAGGCGGCATGGACGGACTCAGCGTCCTGGGACTCCTTGTAGGCGATTGTGCGCTCGATCTGCTGGCGGGCTTTCTCGCGGTCGCTGTGGTGGACGTCGATCGGCGCTTCTTCGCCGCCGCGCTGGAAGTTGACGCCGACGATCTTCTGATCACCGCTCTGCAAATCCAGCTCCCACTGGTAGGCGCTGGCGCTGATCTGATCCTGGACGAAGCCGCTCTCGATCGCGGCGACAGCGCCGCCACGCTCCTCGACCTCGCCGATCAGCGCGTGGGCGCGTTCTTCGATCTCGTCGGTCAGCGCCTCGACCATGTAGGAGCCGGCCAGCGGGTCGACCGAGTCGGTGATGCCTGTCTCGTAGGCGATCATCTGCTGGGTGCGCAGCGCCAGCGTCGCAGCGTCCTCGGTCGGCAGCGACAGCGCCTCGTCAAAGCCGTTGGTGTGCAGTGACTGAGTGCCGCCGAGGACGGCGCTGAGCGCCTGCAGGGCGACCCGGACGACGTTGTTGAGCGGTTGCTGGGCCGTCAGGGTCGAGCCGCCGGTCTGGGTGTGGAAGCGCAACATCATCGATTTCGGATTCTCCGCGCCGTAGCGCTCCTTCATCAGCCTGGCCCACATGCGGCGCGCCGCCCGGAACTTGGCGACCTCCTCAAGGAAGTTGAAATGAGCATTGAAGAAGAAGGAGATGCGCGGCGCGAAGTCGTCGACATCCAGCCCGGCATCCAGCGCGGCATCGACGTAGGCCAAACCGTTCGCCAGCGTGAAGGCGACCTCCTGGACGGCCGACGAGCCGGCCTCGCGGATGTGATAACCGCTGACCGAGATCGTGTTCCAGCGCGGCAGATGCTCAGCGCAGTAGGCGAAGGTGTCGGTCACCAGCCGCATCGACGGCCGGGGCGGGAAGATGTATGTGCCGCGCGCGGCGTACTCCTTCAGGATGTCGTTCTGGATCGTGCCGCCGAGCCGCGAGAGGTCGGCCCCCTGCTCCTCGCCGACGAGCTGGTACATCAGCATCAGCAGCGCAGCCGGGGCATTGATCGTCATCGAGGTCGTGACGTCGTCGAGGTTGATGCCGTCCATCAGCCGCCGCATATCGTCGAGCGTGCTGATCGACACGCCAACAAGCCCAACCTCGGCTTGCGCCCGTGGGTCGTCGGCGTCGAGACCGAGCTGCGTCGGCAGGTCGAAGGCACAGCTGAGGCCAGTCTGCCCCCGCTCGAGCAGCACCTTGAAACGCTCGTTGGTTTCCTCGGCCGAGCCGAAGCCGGCGTACTGCCGCATCGTCCAGAGCCGGTCGCGGTACATCCGTGGATAGACGCCGCGCGTGTAGGGGTACTCGCCGGGCCCAGCCTCCGGTCCACGGCCGTCGTCGTCATAGATCGTCGGGATCGGGATACCGGATGTCGTCGTTCGTTGGTTCACGCGTTCTTCGGTCGTAGCCACCTGGGAAACCTCCCGCAGCGCTGGGGCGAGTCATGCACCCGGTATTGTAGCCGTCAGGACTCTTTACTCATGCCCGGCATCCTGACGAAGTTGGACAATAATGCCAGGTGGCAGGAATGGCGTTGATTCAACCGAGCAGCATCATTGCGGCGCCAGTCTGCATAGAACCAGAAAACTACAACCCACACCCGCTAGCTCGGAAAGCGTCGAAGATCTCACAATGACCATCAGCCCTAAAACAATTGACCAACTCCCCGAGGGTAGCGTCAACTTCACGGACTTCCACCGCTGGCTCAACCCATTTGCGACGGCGCGGGCAACGATGATCGTGGATATGTGCACCGATGAGATTGACGAGACAATCGGGCCGCAGCTATTCAGCATCACCCGGAGCCCGCTACCGTATGAGGGGCTGTATGGATCGCTGACCCCGTCGGGCTTCAGAGTCACGCACTCGCTGTTTCAACAACCAGCGCTCTCGGTCGACTACGTGGCGCGCGGCGACCAGACACAGCTCAATCTCACGCTCAAGCGCTCGACACGCGGCGTCCTGGGGTGGTTCTGGAACATGCTTGTCATGCCGGTTGTCGCCATCTTGCTCCTGATTGGAATGTGGAGTGATGGCATCATCGGGCCGCCAGATTGGATCAATACAGGTGCGCTGTGGGTGTCAGGCAATGCGTTGACGATGCAACCGCTGTGGTATCTCTGCGCCGCCATCGCAATGGCGTCTTTCTTGGTCTCAACGATATTGAGCAGCTACCAGCAGAGGCATGACATGGCGCTGTACATACGCGAACTTGAGGACACGTTCGCAACATATAATGTTGAGTTGCCGCAATGAGCACCAACTCAGCCAATCCGCTAGACGCCTATCGCTGGCTCGACCCTTTCGCGAGCCAGCATGCCGAGATGGTGACGGCAAAGCAGCCGGACGAGATCGAGGCCGCGCTACGGCCGGAACTCTTCGACATACGCTGGCGCCACCTGCCGTTCATGGGATTCTTTGGGCACGTCGAACCGTGGGGCTTCGTCCTCGAACGCCACTCGCGCCGGCTGCCTGTGCTCACGGCACGCTACCAACCATCGGACGCCGGCACGCACCTGGCGCTCACGGTCAAGCGAAACGCCGCTGGATTAGCATCCTGGGCATGGAATCTACTCGCCGTACCATTCATGGTCGTAGGACTAATGGCCGCCCTGTTACGCAATGGCATCGACGCCTCATCCACGGGCGCAGTACTCATGACCGGCATCGGGCCGTTGCTCGTGTGTGTCCTTGCGACCGTAGGCGTCTCCGGCTACCTGAGGACCAGCTACCGGCACCGCAACGATCTCAACGCCTACCAGACCCAGCTCTCGGAGCTCATCGAAGCGCGACCAACAGATCCGCAAGCGTGATGTAACTTCCCGCCGCTTGCCCGCATCTAACAGGCAACGAAGGGAGCGCAATCACGATGACTGCGACATATACGACGAGCTATGGCCTCGGGACCGATGTCAAGATGCCGTTCGATGAGGCTGTCGAGAAGGTGACGGAGGCGCTCAAGACCGAGGGCTTCGGGGTGCTGACGACGATCGACGTCAAGCAGACGTTGAAAGAGAAGCTGGACATCGACCGGCCACGCTACACGATCCTCGGCGCCTGCAACCCGCAGTTCGCCCACCAGGCACTGGAGGCAGAACCGGACATCGGCCTGTTGCTGCCATGCAACGTCGTCATCTACGAGCACGCTGGCGGCACCCGCGTCGCGGCGATGGACCCGGAGGCGGCTCTGAAACTCTCGGGCAACCCGGATGTCGAGCCAATGGCCCGCGAGGTCCGCGAGCGCATCGAGCGGGTCATCGCACAAATGGGCTGATGGGCATTCCCACTGGTCGTAGGGCTACTCATCGGATCGACGTAGGGCCGTGGTTCGTCCCCGGCCGCCCTTGACCTGATTCGCGTAGATGGGTCGGGGACGAACCACGGCCCTACGCAATCTCTCGCATTCCAGTCAACGCAGACGGGAAACCGACACCCGCACTTGTAGGGGTGGAGTTCATCTCCACCCGTCTTTGTCTCCGATCCCGCAGCCGGGTGGACACCGCTACGACGGCACCTGGGGCTATTGCGACTGGTTACTCGACGCTGCTGCGGTCGATCAGCTCGGTGAGGACACCGCCGCAGGCACGGGGGTGGACGAAGGCGATGCGCCAGTCGTGGAGACCGATGCGGGGCGTTTCGTCGATGAGTTCGACACCACGCGCCGCGAGCGCGGTCAACGTGCCCGCCAGGTCATCGACGAGGTAGGCGACGTGATGGAAACCGGGACCACGTGACGCCAGGAACCTGCCGATGCCGCTCTCGTGGTCGAGCGGGGCGAGGATCTCTATCCAGCTATCGCCGAAGCGGATCGGGACAATGTCGACGTTCTGCGCTGCGAGCCGCACCGCGTCACCCGGAACAAAGCCGAGGGCCGCATACGACGCCACCGTGGCGTCGAGATCACCGGTCACGATGCCGATGTGGTGAAACGGGCCGATAGGCTGGAAGTAGCCGGGGTGTGCCTCAGTCATCTTCGATTCCAAAATAGGCTTTGAGAATGTTGTTCGCGACCGGCCCGGCGTAGATCGAGCCGGCGTCGCCGCTGACAATCAGCACCGCCACGGCGATCTCCGGGTTCTCATAGGGACCGAAGGCGGTGAACCAGGCGTGCGACAGCTTGTAGCGGCCATCGACGGCGATACCGTACTCGGCCGTGCCGCTCTTGCCGCCGATCGGCGGATCGGAGAAGGTGATCGGCTGCCGCCCGGTGCCGCTGGTGATCGTCCGGCGCATGCCGAGCCGCACTGTCTCGATGTGCTCGCGGTCGACCGATAGCTTCTTCAGCTCCTCGGGCTCGTACTCGCGCACGATCCGGCCATCCTCGCGCACCAGTGCTTTGACGACGCGCGGCCGCCAGAGCGTGCCGCCGTTGGCGATGGCAGCCGTCGAATTCAGCATCTGCATCGGCGTCATCAGCAAATGCCCCTGGCCAATCGAGACGTTGATCGTGTCGCCAACCGACCAGAACTCGCCGTCGAAGGTCTCGCGCAGCCATTCCGGGGTCGGCACCAGCCCTTCGGCCTCGCCCGCCAGCTCGATCTCGGTCGGCGCGCCGAGGTTGAATTCGTTGCGCAAGCCGCCGGCGATGCGGTCGATGCCCAGCCCCTCGAAGTAGTGCCGCTCCGGGTCGCCGGGGTTGTAGTAGTGGAGGAAGTCGGCGTTCGGAAAGTCCTCCTCGTCGGGCTTATCGTGCGGCGCGCCGACGTTGTAGAAGTAGACGTCGCAGGAGTCGGCGATCGCCGAGTAGACATTGACCTGACCGTGGCCGTTGCCGCCGACCCAGCAGACGTACTCGTTGCCCTGGGATTCGTCCCAGGACCAGGGCACGCGGATCTCCGCCTTGCACTCGAACTCCTTCTCGGGGTCGATAACGCCCTCCTGGAGGCCGATGCAAGCCAGCAACGGCTTGAAGACCGAGCCGGGCGCGAAGGTGCCGCTAATCGCCCGGTTGAGCAGCGGATCGGCAGGATCGTTGATCAGCGCGTCGAACTGCTCATCGGTCATGCCGTCGATGAACATCTGATTGTCGTAGGTCGGTAGCGAGACCATCCCGAGGATCTCGCCATTCTGCGGGTTCATCGCGACGGCGACGCCGGAGGTGACCGGCTCACGGTCCTCTTCGAGCGCGGCAGCATTCGCGAAATTGATGCCGTCCTGCAGCGCCTCGGTCATCTTGGCCTGGAATTCGCGGTCAATCGTGAGTTGGACGCTCAGCCCGGCGATGGCTTCGCGCCGCCGTTCGAGCAGTTCGAAGCGCTCGACGCCCTCGGAATCGACCTGAATCCAACGCCCGCCCTTGGTGCCGCGCAGCTCCTGTTCGAGCTTGTCCTCGATCCCGCCGCGCCCGACGACATCGTTGCGCTCGTAGACCGCCGTGCCGGTCACGGTCGTGGTCGCCTGGTACTCCTCCTCGGTGATCGGGCCAACGTAGCCGAGGATGTGAGAGAAGCTGTCGCCGCCCGAGTAGCGGCGCACGAGATCGTTGTCATCGACGACGACGCCGGGCAGGTGGAGGTTGTTCGAGCCAAGGGCCAGCGCGACCTCGCGGTCGACATCAGCCTTGACGACCATCGGCACGTCGTCCGCGACATGGGTTGCCAGCTGGTATTCGAGGACGGTCAGCGCCCGCAGGCCGGGAATGTCGCTACGCTCCTCGACATAGGCGTTGGCGGCGTCGGCGGTCAGCCCATCGAGCAGCTCGGCGAGCGCCTCGCTCTTGCCGATCCCCGGGATCCGCTCCCACTGCGGGCGATCGGCGCTGAACGGGCCGGTGGTCTGCACGGCGGGGGCTTCCTCTTCC
>JAUIIK010000009.1 GCA_030431755.1 Chloroflexia bacterium | reverse complement strand
CATCCGAGATCGACCGACGCGGCTTGCAACCGGAGCTCGTCTTCATCACCCACGGCCATTGGGACCACATCGGCGACGCGGACGCGCTCCGCACACACTACGACGTGCCGCTGCTGGTACACGCAGCTGACCGGCCGAAGATCGAGGAGCCGTCGTACGGCGATATCGCGGGCTTCAGCACCGACCAGACGGTCGCTGAGGGCGACACCGTCCAACTCGGCGGCATCGCCTTCACCGTCATGCACACCCCTGGGCACTCACCCGGCCAGGTGTCGCTCTACAACGCGGACGAAGCGGCCTTCCTGGGCGGCGACACACTCTTTCCTGGCGGTTACGGGACAATCGAGATCGCCGACGCCAGCGCCGAGGAGACTGTCGAGACGATTCGCCGCCTTCTATCGCTCCCGGACGAGACGGTTGTCTACCCCGGCCACGGCCTGACGACGACAATCGGCGCGGAACGCCACTGGATGCAGCGCGTCGCTGAGACCGGACGACTGTTCTAGCCGGGCGGTAGCGGACCGCCGTCTCCGCTGGCGAGAACAGCCAACGGCCGGCGGCGGCCCGCATCGCGGGAAGACCTCGCTAGAAGCCGACCCACAGTCCGAGGTAATTGCAGTTATTCGTCTCGCTCGCTTCGGTGACGGCGTTCTTCGTGTCCGCGCAGTAGGCAAAGTACCAATCGCCGGCTGGCAGGCCATCGTCGTAGGTTAGCTTGGCCTGGATACATTGGCCCGGCGCGAGCGAACTCTGGTCCTTCGGATACAACGCGGGCGATCCGTTCGCGGGCGTCTCGGAGTACGCATCGGTGAATCCACCGCTGGCCTTGCCGCCGAAGTTGCAGACATTCTGGTAGAGGGTGAAGGGCTGCCCCGGCTTCGGCCAGAAGCCGACATCGGTCCACATCGCACCATAGGCGACGAGATCGGCGGGCGACCCGCCATCGCCGCTCCCGTTGCCGCCGCCACCGTTGCCATTCCCGCCGCCGCCATCACTGGGCGGAGACTGCGAGCCTGCCACCGCGCACTGCCACTCGGCGTAGGCCTCATCGAACGCGTTGTTCACGCGCACCTGGTAGCAGTAGAGCTTGCCCGCCACGGTCGACGTATCGGTGAACGTGCCTTTCTCACCCTGGTTCATCGGCCCGGCTGTAAACACGGTGCCGAAGGCCTTGCAGAACGGTTTGACCTCCGTGGAGTTGCAGCGCAAAACAGAGTACTTGTCCTCATGATCGGTCTGGTCGTACCAGTCGACGGTGATGTACTGGCTCCCCGCTCCATGGACCCAAACCTTCGGCGCGACGAGCTCCGGCGGCGCTCCGGTCGTCGCGCAGGCTTCGACCGAGTACGCAGAGCCAAAGGCGTTCCACTCGCGGATGCGGTAGCAGTACTGGGTCCCGGGGGCCAGCCCGGAGTCGGTGTACTGCATGTACGGACTGACGCCGGGCGGGTTGGCAGCCGGAGCCAAGTTTGCGATGGTCGACCAGTTCCCACCGGGAGGGCGCCGCTCCACCGCAATGCCTAGCTCATCAGTCGCCTGATCGTGCCAGCTCATTGCGATGGTCGTAATAGTCGTCTCTTCAATCTGCAAGCCCGAAGGCGGCAATGGTGGACAATTCGGGGTACAGGCCGGGAGCACCACGGTGAGATCCTGCACAACTGAGACAGTGCAGCCTTGCCCGGCCGGGCAGGCGTCTGTCACAAGCAGCGTGATGACGTCGAACTGATAGTCCCCAGGCGGGACACTGTCGGCTACCCAGATGCCGATGAGCCCGCTGGACTCGCCGGCCGCGATCAAGCCCGCTCCGAAAATGCCGGGAATCTCCAGGTTGCTCAGAGGCCGCGACTCCACGTCCTCGCCGCCGGCTGGCGACGCCGGATCAAAAGCCCGCACGACCAGGGGAATCTCGCCGTCCCAATCGCGGCGTTCTACCCGGACCTCTACCTGAGTCCAACTACCCGCCGCGACCTGCCGCAGCGGCAGCCGAGCCACACGCACCGGCGCGCGGTCGATGCGCACGCTCCGCGCCTGCGATGCCCGGCCATCTGGTCCGATGACCTTGACAAGGAAGTGATCGGGCAACGCCGGGCCTGCCTGCCGCAAGCCGGTTGGTGTTTCTGGAGCTTGCCGCAGCATGTCGAACCACTCGGCATCGACTAATACGCTGATGCGTGTACCGGTGATTGAAACCGGTGTCAGATCCATTGCGAGCTGTTCCTCATTCCCGTGTAAAACTCGCACAAGCGACCCGCGCGTGAAGTTCTCACCGACGAGCGTCAATTCAACCGGAGCAGCGTCTTCATCCAGAGTCTGCGGGCTCGCTGCGACCAAGACGGGGCCTTCAACCGAACGCGCCGCTTGCGTCCCGGCCGGAATGGCGACCATACCGAGCAGCAAGATGGCCGCGATCAACCGCATGCGCGGGGCTCCCCGACCGGTCCGCTGCCAGGATGGAGCTGTTGGATTGGACGATGCGTACCACGGCGGCAGTAGGTTGGAGTGTCTCTTACCCACCTGCTGTGCTCCTATCAGGAATGTAATGCAATCACTGTAGGAGTAACGCTCGATGGATCGAATGCGTAGCGAAATTGATATCGAGGCACGCATATAAGCCACGGCGCGGATCACATCGCCGGATTACGCGGCGCACGCGCGAGTAGCCAGAGATTGTCACTGCGTCGCTGGCGTAGTCCGAGCCACGGTCGACCAGGTCGGGCTCATGTACGACCGCGATATGCCGTTGTCATAGTGAACCGGCATGACACGGGAGTGCGCTCAGTAGACGAAAACCAGCCACCGTGCGGTGGCTGGTTCATGCGTCACGGCGACAACCGTCGCGCTTTCCGCTCCCGAAAGCGCCCACACTACGGAAGATAGTGGGATGATTTAGACCCGGCGCGTCTCCGAAGGCGGGGCGACGAGACCGTTCTGGAAGGCGTAGAGGACGGCCTGGGTGCGGTCGCGGACGCCGATCTTCTGGAAGAGCGCGCTGAGGTTGTTCTTGACCGTGCTCTCGGCGAGGTCGAGATCGTCGGCGATCTGACGATTGTTGCGCCCGCGCGACAGCAGCTCGAGGAAGCGCAGCTCGCGCTCGGTCAGCTGCTGGCGGTTGTTGCCCGGCGAGCTGTTGAGCAGGCGCTGGAACTCGCGCATCAGGACTGGTCCAAGCGCCGGGTCGATGCTGGAGCCGCCGGCTGCCGCCAGGCGGATTGCCCGGATGACCTCGTTCGAGCGCGTGTTCTTGAGCAGGTAGCCCTTCGCGCCGGCGCGGATGGCGTGGATCGCGTACTCATCGTCGGCGTACATTGTGAGGACGACGACGTGGGTATTCGGGTAATTCTTGACGATCATCTCCGTGGCCTGGATGCCGTCCATCTCCGGCATGCTGATGTCCATCAGGACAACGTCCGGGCTATGGAGCTTCACCAGCTCGACGGCCTGCTTGCCATCGCTTGCCTCGCCGGCGACTTCGACATCATCAACGGATGCCAGAAGCTGGCGGAGCCCTTCGCGGAACAGGTCGTGGTCGTCTGCAATGACTACACGTAACATCTACTGGCCGTCCTTCTCAGTGCGGGTGAATTCTTCCAGGTTTTTCTCTCTGCCGTACAACATGGTCATTCCCCCGCGTCAAATGGCCCGCCCTGGCGCGCCATATCCGCCGGTCCGGGCGGCGGCTGCGACAGGTACTCGCTGGCGCTCAGCCCAGATCCCTGCATACTGGACGGAACGCCCTGGGCCGGAACCAGCAGTGGCAGCCGCGCTTCGACACGCGTGCCCTCGCCCGGCTCCGAATGAATTGAAATCTCTCCACCAAGATCCTCGGCCAGCTCGCGCATCTGGACCATACCGAAATGGTCGAGCGGGAGCTTGGTTGGATCGTCGATGCCGATGCCGTCGTCGACAACGTTGACGACCAGATCGCCATCGCGCCGGGTTACTTCCAGGCGCACCGAGCTGGCATCGGCGTGCTTGCGGACATTCTGCAACGCTTCGCGCACAATGCCGACCGCGGCCCGCTCGACTTCCGGAATCAGCTGTATCCCCGAAACCTGCTTGATATCCATCTCGAAGTCGGAGGCGTCGATCTCGATGTTGCGGGCAATCGACCGGAGCTGGCCGGTGATGCCACGGCGGGCCGGGGCCGGGCGGCGCATCTCGCCAATCGTCCGGCGCAGCTCGACGACGGTCTTGTCGACGAGGTCCTGCACCGCCTTGATCTCATTCTGGGCGATCTCCGGGTTGTCGTTGACATACCGGGAGACGATCTCCATCTTCATATTGAGGTAGGCGAGATTCTGGACGACATTGTCATGCAATTCGCGGCCGATCTCGCGGCGCTCACGGGCAATGATCTCTTCAATCGAGTCGCCACTTGCTTTGCCGCCCAGGTTGTCGGTGCGGTCGCGCAGGAAGAGCGACTGGATGCCCCAGGACATGCCGGCGGCGCAGGCCGAAAAGGCGATGATGTCCTCCGGCGCGTACTGGAATGTTTGGCCGTCGCGGCGCTCGGCGGCGATCGCGCCGATCAGCTCGTCGCTGGCCATCAATGGCACGATCAACCAGCCCGGATGGCTAGGGTGGATGAAGGGGCGGGCGAACTCCATCGTGTTGCTGCCGACACGGTGGGTCGAGATCCAGCGCTGGTGGACAGCCTTGCCGATCTCCTCCGGGCTAACGCCGGATGGATCGGAGAGCGGCGACTGCCAGGCGTGGACCAGCACCATCTGGCCAATATCGTCGCGCTGAAAAATGCGGATACAGACGGTCGCCGGAATGCGCGCCAGAATCGCGACGCCGATCTCGTAGACGTCCTGCACGGATGTCGCCTCGACCAGCCGCGATTGCAGGTCGAACGGGAAGCTTGCGAGTGGCGTTCGCAAGTACCGTTCCCGGCTTGGCCGGTCGAAAGTGTCGCTCATGATGTGCCGCCTCCGGTTCGAATGCCCGCGTTCGGGTCTGTGGCATTTGCGGTGCGCCCGGTGGCCGGGCGCGCTTCGTCAAGCGGGAGGGTGATCTGGAGAGATGTGCCCCGCTCGGTTGTCCCATTTCGGCGGATCGTGCCGCCCAGCAGTTCGGTCCGTTCGATGAGCGCAAGCATGGCAATGTCCTGCTCATCTTCGGGCCCTTCGCCGGCCGGCCGCCCCTGGAAATCATTGATCGTCACGGTGACGTCGCCCGCGCCGCCGCGCACCCGCACGGTAATCATGCCGGTGCGGCCGGGCAGCATGTGCAGCGAGAGCGCGTCCTGAATAAGCCGGTAGACAGCGGTCTCGATCATCGTCGCCAGCCGCCCCGGAAGCCGCACGTCCAGATTGACCTGGACCTCGCTCTGCTCCTGTAGCGCCTCGATCAGCTCATTGAGAGCCGGCTTCAAGCCCAGCACATCGAGCGTCGCCGGGCGCACCGCGAAGATGCGCTTCCGCAGCCGGTCGATGTTGCTCGCGAGCTGTGTGCGGACGCTCTCGACCTGCGCGGCAAGCTCCTCGGCGCTCTTGTTCTCCTCGATCAGGAAATGCACGTTGTCGAGGCTGTAGAGACAGGCTGCCAGAGTCTGGAGCGTGTTGTCGTGGATATCATCGACGAGTTCTTTACGCTCGGTCTCCTGCTGCTGCAAGATCTGGTCGAGCACCGCCGCCCGCCGGTCGCCCCGCTCCTGGACGATGCGGTAGAGCCGGGCGTTGTCCAGCGCTACGCCGGTATGTACGGCGATTGCGCCAAAGACGGATAGGTCGTGCGGCCCGTAGGCATGGCGAAATGGCGTCCGCACGGTCATCGCGCCGACGACGCTACGCCCGACGGTGATCGGCACAGTCATCTGCGAGTGGCAGAGCTTCGAGCCTTCGATGCGCGCCGCCCACTGGTCCGCTGCCGCCGCCGCGCGCGAACCGTGAATCGAGCTGCGCCCAAGCTGGATCGCTCGCGCTATCGCGTCGCTGCCCGGTGAAAACTGGGAACGAAAGCGGTGGAACTCGCCATCGGCGGCTACCCGCAGATCGAACTCCTGGCGTGACTCATCAAGCAAACCGAGCGCAAAATAGGTTGCGTCGACGACGGAGCCGACCTGATGATGGAGCTGCCGAAACAAGCTCTCCTCATCGGTCAGCATCGCCAGCTGAATGCCGATCTCGTTGATGACGGCCAGGCTGTCCGATGACGCGACGACATCCTCGTAGAGCATCGCATTCTCGATCATCGTCGCCAGCGGCGGGGCCATGCCCGCCATCACCTGCTCATCGGATTCGGTAAAGCGCGAGCCCTCGGCGTTGTAATCGAGCAGTAGAAAGCCCAGCGTCCGGTGCCTGCGGCCGCGCAATGGCACGAGCATCGCCGCCCGGATGCCGAGCGCGTCGACTAGCGAACGCGGCATCAGCGTCGATGAGACGGCGTCGTCGACAATGATCGTCTCGCCGCTGTGCATCATCCGGTCGATAGCCGGGACGACCTGCGGCGAGAGGCTGATCATCTTTAGCATCTCGACCAGCTGCGGCTCGATCCCGGAGACGGCAATCGGCACGAACTCGCGCCGGTCGTCGTTCCAGAGCATGGCGTAGGAGCGGTCGCAGCCGGGTTCGCGACGGGTTAGCTCGACGGCTGCCTGGAGAATCGTGCGCGGGTCGGCCAGATGCTCGATCTGCTGGTAGAGGCCGAATACCGCTCGGTGGATCATCGCCTCGCGCGATTCCGCCGCCAGCCGCTCGATCTCAATCGAGGTGGCGAGCACATGCGCCAGCAAGCCGGCCCGGCCCTCGAACTCACCGTCAAATGGCCGGTCAGTCGTCCGGGCCAGATCGAAGCGTCCGACGAGCCGCCCGCTGGCGAAGAGCGGGATCACCAGCGCCCGGTCGATGCCAAGCTGCTCGAACATCCAATACTCGTTCGCGACCAGGTAGCCGGGCCGTTCGCCACCCTCGCCTAGCTCGACGCACAGGCCGTAACCAGGGTTGACCTGTTCCAAATCGGTCGTGACTGGCGTGTACGCGCCGATCAAGCCCTGCGTCATTACCGGCGACGGGCCGGCGGCGGCGGTCACGACAAAGCTCTGCTCATCTGCAGACAGCGTCCGCACGACGGCGATATCGGCGTCGAGAACCGTCAACGCGGCCTTTGCCGCCTCGTCCTGCACCTCACCGGAATCAGGGCCAGCGGCAAGCAACGCCAGCCGCGCGAGCAAGCTGGTCAATGAAGCATCGTCGCCCGTCGGCGCAGCCAGCGCCACGGTCTCAACGGAGAGGTTTGGAGTGGTTTCTTCCCAGGCCGTCTGCAACTACCAATCCCTTACGCGCTCGCGACGTCTCCGAGCCCGAGCACTAGCGGCACGGGGATACCCCACGCCAGCGCGCAGACTCTTACTTCAATCATAGGGATGCCGGGCGTGGGAGCAACGGCTACGACGTACCCTATTGGTACCGTCTTTGCACGAAATGACGGGATACCGCAGGTTTTTGAGCGCGCCTTGCGCGACTGCGGTCAGGGCGCGTAGGCTCAACACATGAAACTGACCTTCCTGGGAACCGGCACCAGCAACGGTATTCCAGTCATCGGCTGTACCTGTGACGTCTGCACATCCGATGACCAGCGCGACAAACGAACCCGGACATCGGCGCTCGTCGAGATCGACGGCACGCGTATCCTGATCGACACGTCGCCCGAACTGCGACTCCAGGCCCTCGCCACCGGCGTCGACCGGATCGACGCCGCGCTGTTTACCCACCCTCACGCCGACCACGTCGGCGGCTTCGACGATCTCCGGCGCTTCAACCAGATCAACCAGGCAAAGCTGCCGGTCTATACCGATGAGGTCACGGCCGCGAACATCCGCCAGCGCTTCGCCTATGCCTTCGAGCACCCGTTCCCCTTTTTCGGGGGCAAGCCGGACCTGGACATGTACGTCTTCGATGGTCCCTTCGACGTACTCGGTAATCCGGTCACGCCTTTCCAGGTTGGCCACGGCAGCTGGACGGTCAATGGCTTCCGCTTCGACAATCTGGTCTACCTGACCGACGCCAAGGTCATCCCCGAGCCGGCGATGGATGCCATGCGTGGCGCGGAGGTGCTGGTCATCAACGCCCTACGCCATCGCCCGCACCCGGTGCATCTTTCACTGGAGGAAGCGCTAGTGGTTGTCGATGAGATCGGCCCGGAACGCGCCTACCTGGTGCACATCTCGCACGAGATGGGACGCCACGCCGAGGTTAGCGCGGAACTCCCGCCGGGTGTCGAGATCGCGACCGATGGACTGGTCGTCGATGTTCCGCCCCCGTAGCTTGTAGAGCGCGACCCTTCACCCGACAGAAATGCCGCGCGTTCCTTAACTAACCCGTACTAGCGCTCGTCGCTCTCGCCGGTGTTGCGCGGGTAAC
Source organism: Chloroflexia bacterium (assembly GCA_030431755.1). GTDB lineage: Bacteria > Chloroflexota > Chloroflexia > Thermomicrobiales > CFX8 > JAUIIK01. Next base: position 55,167 of record JAUIIK010000009.1, on the reverse strand, counting down.
GCGGGGCCCAGTCGGTGCCGGGGATAGCGCGGTCGCCGCGTTCGAGCTTGCCGGCCGCCCGGAGGCGCACCCGGCGTTCGTAGGGATCGTGCTCCGCTGCAACCAGCTCAGTGAGGACCGGGCCGTGCCAGGACTCGAACTCGCCGCCATAGGGCAGGCACTGGAGATAGAGGACTTGTCCGGCCGCATCGGAAATCGCCGAACGCGCGTCGCCATCTTCAACGATGATCTCGCCGCGCCACTCGTCAAGCGGCTCGAATTTCTCGCCCGTTTCATAGGCGATGATGCACCAACCGCTAGCGATCTCCTCGCCGCCGCGTTCAGCGACGATCGTGCCCGGCAGGGTGCGCGTTTCCAGCGCCATCGAACTGCTCCTATCCCACAACCAACTCGAACGGCGTAATCCTAGCCGATTCCGCTGTTACCCCAGGCGCGCCGCGAATTGCGTCGCCAGCGCCAGCACGGCGACGAGCGCGAAGAGCACGGCGCTGTCGATGCCCGGCAAGAAGCGCGTTTGGAAGAGTGGCGCGAGGCCAAGCGCCGCCAGCGTGATCAGCCCGAGCACGGGGTGGTACCAGGGCACGCCCGCCAGTCCGTCAAAGGCGAGCAAGGTCAACCCGAAAAGCACCTGCAAGGCCAGCAACCCGTGGGCGATGCCGAACAGCCACGCCGGGGGCTTGGACTCTCTGCGACTGTAGATAATCGCGACAATCATCGCCAGCACGTAGACGACGAAGAGTCCTTCGCCAATCCCGCGATGAATCGAAACCAGGCCATCCATGCGTCGGTTCCCTCCCCAGGTACAGGCGCTCCTCAGCGGCCACCATCATACCGCCCCCGCGCCAGCCCCTCGCCGGGTTCCCCTGGAATCACATGGACCCAGGCGGGCGGGATCGCCAGGCGGATGCGCTTGCCACGCTCCAGCCCCAGGTTGGACGCGGCCGTCGGCGAGAGCGTTACCGTGATCCGCCCGGCTCCGACAGTCGAGGTGACAGAGGTCAGCGAGCCGTGATCGGCGATGTCTTGAATAACGGCGTCCAGCAGCGTCGCGTTAGCAAAGCGCTCGACACTCCGGTCCTCGCGCATGACGCGGATCCCCTCCGGCCTGATGACCGCCGTTGCGGCGCTGCCTGGCGCAAGCCGGCACTGGGGCACGCGCAGCGGCCCGACCGGCGTCTCAATGACCGTTTCGCCGCCACGTTCAGCCACGGTCCCATCGAACAGGTTGCCGGACTGCGCCAGCATCGCCACCTCGCGGTCGACCGGGGCATCGAGGATCTCGCGCGTTCTCCCTACCTGGCGGATCTGCCCGGCGACCATGATCGCGATGCGGTCGCCGACAACGGCGGCTTCCTCGATGTCGTGGGTGATGAAGATAGCCGGCACGCCAAGCTCGCGCTGGAACTCCCGGAACTCACGGCGCAGCCCGGCCCGCACCGGCCCGTCGAGCGCCGCGAAAGGCTCATCGACCAGCAGCACGTCTGGCTGCAGCGCCATGACGCGGGCCAGGGCGACACGCTGGAGCTCGCCGCCGGACATCTGGGCCGGATAGGCTCCGGCGCGCTGCCCGAGCCCGAAGCGCTCCAGCAGGGCCAGCGCCTGCTCATGCGCCGTGCCGCGGGTCAGCCGCTGCCGGCCGCGCGCCAGTGGCAGGGCGATGTTCTCAGCCGCCGTCAGATGTGGGAAGACACCGGAGCGCTGGGGCACGTAGCCGGTGTTGCGCTGCTGTGGCGGCCGGTCGATCCGTTCGTCTGCGTCGAAGACGACGGTCCCGTTGATGACCGCGCGGCCCCGCGACGGGCGTTCCAGGCCCGCGATCATCTTGATCGTCAGTGTCTTACCCGCGCCGGACGGCCCGAAGAGCACCAGGATCTCATCATCGACATCTAGTCGAACATCGATGGCAATACTCGGCAGGCGCAGCCCGAGATCGAGTTCGAGCATCTAGCCGCTTCTCGCCGTCGAGGAGCGCGTCAGCCACTGGAAGGCGATCAGCACCGTAAACGAGACAATGATGAGGATGGCCGACAGCGCCAGCGACGCGCCGGGATCGCCACCTTCAAGCGACTCGAAGATCGCGAGCGGCATTGTCTGAGTGCGGCCCGCGAAGTTCCCGGCAAACATGATCGTCGCGCCGAACTCCCCAAGTGCCCGCGCCCAGGTCAGCACCGCGCCACTGACCAGCGCCGGCAAGGCCAGCGGCAGGGTGACCGCCCGGAAAACCGCCGGGCGCGACAGGCCCATCGTCGCCGCGATCTGCATGTACTCATCGTCGATGGCCTCGAAACCCGAGCGAGCCGAACGCACATAGAGCGGCATCGCCACGAAGGTCTGGGCGATGACGACCGCCGCCAGCGTGAATGGCAGCTCAATGCCCAGGTAGTCGGAGAGGGCCGGGCCGAGCACACCGCGCCGGCCGAATGCCATCAGCAGCGCGATGCCGGCAACGGCCGGCGGCAGGACCATCGGCAAGTCGATCAGCGTCGACACCGCCGCCTTGCCACGAAACTCGTGTCGGCCCAGCAGATACGCCGTCGGCGTGCCAAAGATGATCGTGACGCCCAGAGTGATACCGGTCGTCACCAGCGAGAGCCGCAGCGATTCCCGCACGACCGGGTCGCCCAGCCGATCGAAGATCTGCACATCGCCGAACCCGCGCCAGAAGATGGCGATGATCGGCGTGAGGATGAAGGCCAGCAACACCGCCGTCGAAAGCCAGAGAAGCGCGGACGGGCGACCGCGGACGGAACCCGCCAGGCGCTCGGCCCCTGGGCGTGAGTCAGACGAGGAACGGTAGCGCAGCATCAGCTAGCGGGGGCCGCGAAGCCCCAACCGGCGAGGATCTGCTGACCGGCAGGCGAGAGCACGAAGTCGATGAACGCGGCCGCAAGCTCGGCATCGCCATCGACCACTCCGGCAAGCGGGTACTCGGCGGTGACATTGAAACGGTCGATGATCGAGAGCACCTGAAGCTGGGCGGCTATATCCGGCGTCACATCGGTCTCGTAGACGATCCCGGCGTCGGCCTCGCCAAGCCGCACCCGCGTCACGACTTGCAGCACGTTGACCTCATTCGAGACGATGTTGAACCCGTCGAAGTCCGGATAACGCTCCAGCAGCGGCTCCGATACCGCAAGCTGGTCGAGGACCTGCCGGGCGTAGCGGCCGGCAGGAACCTCCTCGGCGGCAACGACGAGCTTCAGCTCCGGGTTGCCGAGATCGAACATGCTCTGGAGATCGGCCGGATTGTCGGCCGGTGTGATGATGACGAGCCGGTTGGTCGCGAAGATGACCGGTGTGCCCTCAATGACCCCGCCCTCGGCAGCACGTGACATCTGGACGGTGTTGGCGGCGGCGTAGACATCGGCCGGAGCGCCCTCGAGGAGCTGCGTCGCCAGTGTCTGCGACCCGGCGAAGTTGAACTCGACGACGGTATCCGGGTGTTCGGCTTCGAAGGCGTTGCCGAGCGCGGTGAAGGCGTTGGTCAGCGAGGCCGCCGCGAAGACGGTCAAGGTGTCATCGTCGCTCGCGTCCGCCCCGCCACAGGCTACGATCCAGGGCAACGCCAGCAACGCGGCGATGAGGAGCGCGGCCCGCTGGAAGGCGCTAGATCCCCGCGCCAACGGGGCTGTCGATAGTCCGGGCACGCTCCAGCCACTTGGCCAGGGCGCGGTTCTGGGCGAGGCGCATTTCGAGCACGAGCAGCCGGAACTCGTCTTCCTCTTCACCTATCTGTGCCTCCAGCGACTCGATGAATTGCTCGCACTGCGCCTGCTGTTCGCGCGCCAGCAGCTCGACCCGCTCAGGCTCGGATTGATAGGCGAGGTAGAGCTTCAGGAGAAATTCGAGCCGGATGTCGCGCGTCTTGTCGACCGGTTCCGAGAGCCAGCGTTGCAGCTCCGCCTCTCCATCCGGCGTGAGCGAGAAGACCTTGCGGGCCGGACGCGCCTCCTGTGGCTCCAGCTCGGAGCCGATCCAGCCGCGCCGTTCGAGCTTCTTCAGGTGGGCGTAGAGCATCCCCGATTCAAGATGGACGATGTCGCCGACGACGGTATCGGGGCCAAACTCCTTGGCCAATTCGTATCCGTGGCGAGGTTCGATCGCGAGTAGCCCTAGGACAGCATGCTCGATAGCCATTGCATCACGCTCCCATCGGCCTACTCAGCATCATGCTATTCAGTCATTGAGTAGGCCGCATCCAAAACTACAGCAGCCCTCTCTCCAGTGTCAATGACGCAGCGCCTTGACGCAACTGCCGGATTCAGCCATGGTTCATCGCACTCGGCCGCACGCGCTCGTTTGCCGCAGCGCCTGGTCGCTGGAGTATCGCGAGACAAGAGAGTGGACGGATTGCCGATGACGGGGACAACAGGACAATGGGGCGGACACTCGATGGTCTGGCCGCTCGAGCGGGTGCTGGTCTACCCGCCGGCCGCGCCAGCCGACGACGTCTCCTGGCAGGAGTTTGGCTACCTGCGTGAGATCCGCCATCTTCAGGCCGTCGAGGAGCATGACGCGTTCCGGCGGATCCTGCGCGAGGCCGGCGTCGACGTCCTGACCGGCGAGATCGACGATCCGGCCCTCCAGGACGCCATATTCCCCTTCGACCCGGTCTTCACGACCAACGCCGGCGCCGTTCTGACGCGCATGGGCAAACCACTACGCGAGGCCGAGGTCGACCTCGCCGAGCGGACAATGGCAGAGCTCAACATCCCGATTGCCGGACGGATCGAGCCGCCGGGCCTGCTCGAAGGCGGTGACTGCCTCTGGGTCGACGAGCAGACGCTGGCGATCGGCGCGGGCTACCGGACGAACGACGCCGGCATCGAGCAGATGGCGGCGATCATGGCCCCGCAGGGCGTCGATGTCGTGCGGGTCGGCTTGCCCCATTGGCACGGTCCGGCCGAGTGCCTGCACCTGCTATCGCTCATCAGCATGCTCGACGATGATCTGGCCGTCGTCCACCTGCCGTTGCTGGAGGTTCCGTTCATCCAGCTCCTGCGCGAGCGCGGCATTCAGCTGGTCGAGATTCCCGAGAACGAGTTTGCGACCCAGGCAACGAACGTCCTCGTGACCGCCCCGCGCCAGTGCGTCATGCTCCGGGAGAACCCGGTGACGGCGGCGCTGCTGGAGGAGGCCGGTTGCCGGGTGACGCTCTACAAGGGCAACGAGATCTCCCACAACCGCACCGGCGGCCCGACCTGCCTGACCCGCCCGCTGCTGCGCCGCCGCCCGGATGGACAGGGTTAAACCGACCCGCGGGATTTCTAACAGTACAGGGAAGCACTGCATAAACGGCGTAGGGCAGGGGCTCGTCCCCTGCCGTGTTCGGACACGATCCTGCAAGCCGGCAGGGGACGAGCCCCTGCCCTACGGGATTCATCGGGAGACTTCCTGCGTGAACGTGGTGTTGTTTCGTAGGTAGAGCGGGTTAGGTCGAGGCGATGAGGTCGGCCGGCATGGCGGTGACGATAACGCGGTGGTCGTAGATGCCGTCCGGGACGCAAGTGATGAGCGTCAGCTTTTCCTCGTAGCCGTGCGTAAGCACACCGATCTCCGACTCGTGGCGGATGTCGACGGCGGTGACGACGTAGACGAACTCCCCGGCGGGGGAGGTCATCGTGACCTCGTCGCCGACCTGGATGTTCGGAAGATTGAGGAAGACGTTGCCACTGCTGCGGCTCTCAACGTGGCCGGTGACGACGATGTTGCCGGGCTCACCTGGGTTGGCCGAGGCGCGGTGGTGGCCTGCGATGTCCTCGATGACCTCCCAGACCAGCTCGCCGTCTTTGAGCTCGGTGCCGACATCCTCGACCGCGGCATCGACGCCAATCGATGGGATCAGGATGTGGTGCGCGGCCGGCATTCGGAGCAGGGTCACGATATCGCCAAAGTCGTCCGTCTCCGCCGCACCGTCTGCCGCGCCCTCCGCTGCTCGTTCGGCTTCGTAAGCCGCGGCAGTTGCGCGGTACTGATCGGCGCGCGACGGGCCGGCGGTAGCCTCCATGTGCTGGACATTCGAGACATTTGGGCGGACCGCCGTTGCGGGTTCGTCACTGCTGACCGGATGCCCGCAGGCGGCAACCGAGAGCGCGAGCGCCAGCCCGCCGACCAACCCGGCGATGCGCAGACGCGAAAAGCGCGGAGCAGAGCCGCAGAGAGGTGCCGCCGGCACGCCGTTGTTTGCCGAACATGCGTTACGGGGGGGAGGTGTCGCGCATGATGTTAATACGCGCGAGCGGCACATCTCTGCGGATTTGCCCGGTCCGTCGTGCTTGTCTGGCGTTCGTGCATCCTGCATCGAAGCTACCTCTAGCCCTGTCGTGAGTAGCCGATAGCCGCCGTCTTCGGGACTGCCTGGCGGTAGGCGCTGGTGGCCGACTGGCCGTGGCGGAGCTCCTGGAGCTCATGGCGCGTTTCGCCGAGGCTGGTACTGGTCGCCTCAACCAGCGCATTGGCCTGCGTCGCGGCCGGCTGGAGCATGGCCGCGATGTCCGCGCGGCCCTCGGGACCGAGCTCCGTCGCGCTGGCGTCGAGCGCCTGCAACAGCTCGGTCGTCTCCGTCGTCAGCGCTTCGAGCCGGTCAAAGTCGCTGCCGGCGATCGCGTCGGCCTGCTCGCCGATCAGGGTCGCGATCCGGCCGGCGATGTCGTGTGCCTGCATCACGGGTGTTGCTCGCGGCTAGGCGGCGGCGAAGGCGGCCGGCGCCTTGGCAGCCTGCGGCTTGACGTTGTCGCGCGTATCGAGCCAGGCGTCGAGCAGGTCGTTCAACAACCCCCGCACCTCCAGAACCGGCTCGCGGTCCTTGCTGATGTTGGCTTCGATGAGACGCTCGGTCATGTAGGCGTAGAGCCGCTGCAAGTTGACGGCGATCTCGCCGGCGTCGAGGTTGAGAGTGAGGTCGAGCTCGCGAATGATCTCCTGAACCCGCAGGAGCCAGTTATGGGCATCGGCGTTTACGCCGGCAGTAATAGCTTCCTCGGCCTGGCCGAGCATCCGGATTGCGCCGCGGTAGAGCATGATGACCAGATCGAGGCCGTCGGCTGTCTCCGTCTGAATCTGCTGGTAACGCGCGTAAGGGTTCTGGGCGATCATCTCGTTCCCTCTCATAAGATCCCGGCGCTCATCCATGCGCCGTGGTTACATCGCTGGAGCCTAGTTGTTCGAGTTCGAGAGCAACCCGGACAGCGATGATGTCAGTGCTGAACTCTGGGACTGCAACTGCGCGAGTGTCACTTCCAGCGCGCTGAAGCGGCGCTGCAACGCGAGCTCGCGGGCTGCAATCCGATCCTCCTGGCGCGCGATCTGGTCATCAATCGCGTCCAGCTGGGTACCTACCTGATCCGCGCGGGCCGCGAAGATACCGTCTGATCCAAGCAGCCCCTTGAGATAACCATCGACCTGTTCGACGATTCCTTGACGGTAGTCAACGGCAATTGTCGAGCTCGCGCCGGTCGGGCTGGCCGAGGTCTCAATCGTCATGCCCGGAATCAGCTCGGTGCTGCTCTCGCCGGGCGTGACCGTCACGTTGCGTGGCGGGTAGACGACGCTGTTCTCATCGGTAAATGTGACCGTGTAATTGCCCGCGCCGTCGGAGTCGATCTGGTAGCTGCCGCTGACGGCGTGCTCGTTCGGCGTGCCGGTGGCCTGGGTGACGTCACCCGGCGCTGAGAGCACCCCGCGCGTCTTGGCCGCCAACAGGTCGTGGACTGCGGTCGGGTTGGACGCCAGCGCCTCGCGGAACGTGGCCTCGTCGAACTTCAGATCCTCGGTCGTGCCGGGGGCGCTGCCAATGGCCCCGAAATTGAGGCCAATCGAAGCCAGATTCGAGTACTTGCCCGACAGTCCTTCGGCTGTGCTGGTCAAGAATCGGCGCGAGTTGTCGCGGATCGAGCGGATCGTGCTGTCGCCCGCCAGCAGACCACGCTCGCCGCCGGCCTCAGCCCGGCTATGGAAGGTGATCTGGCCCATGGCCTCGTTGTACTTCTCGACGAAGTCCTTGATCTTGCTGACCGCGCCGCTGGAGTCGTTGACGACGTTGGCGGTGATGTCCGAGGTCGTCGTGCCTTTGAGGTTGATCGTCAAGCCCGGCACGGCGTTGGAGACGCTGTTCGAGTTGGCGTAGTAGGTCGCGCCGTTGACCGTGAACTTGGCGGTCTGGCCGAGCGTCTGTTCGGCTGGATTGTCGAGCCCGACAGCGGCCAGGAAATCGCCGGTGTCCGAGAGGTCGATCAATGAGCCGCCCTGCGCCCGGTTACTCAAGATAAGGCTGTCGTTGCCGGCGTCGTAGCTGGCGGTGACGCCGGCTTCCGACGCGTTGATCCGCGTGATGATGTCATTCAGCGAATCCGTCGCCGGATCGTAGTCGATCTCCGCGCCGTTGATCGTCAGCGTGCCGGCCGCGGCGATCGGATTATCGAGGCTGGCCTGGTTGAGCGGCACGCTCGTCTGGAGCGCGCCCAGCCCGCCGGTCGCGGTGACGCTGTCGCCAACACGCGGGGCGGCGTCGATCTTCGTCGCCGCCAGGAAATTGCTGGTGTCACTGCCCGCGCCGAGCTGGATCGCCCCGCCGGGGGCGTTCGCGTCGAGCTGGAGGACGTTGGCCCGGCCGTGCGCGTCGTTGACAATCGACGCGGTGACGCCCGCGCCACTGGTGTTGATCCGGTTGATGACGTCGTTGAGCGTGTCGGTGCTGGTGTCGACCGCAATAGCGACGCCGTTGATCTTGAAGCTGCCGCTCTCGATCTCGGTCCCAAAGTTGGCGTTCTCAAGGACGACGTCGGGGTCGATGGCCTGGCCGAGCGGCGCGTTCGAGGCAGCCGTCGTCGAGGTCGCCAGCCGCTCGACGCCGATGGCGTAGTTGCCGAGCGTGGCCTTCGAGTTGGCGCTGACCGAGACGGCCGACGTGGTCGTGCCACTGAGCGTCACACTGCGGCCGTTGAGCGTCGATTCGAGCTTGAGGCTGGTCAGCGAGCCTTGCAGCGCCGAGAGGCGGCTCTTGATCGTGCTCACCGTCTCATTGCGGTTGACGATGTCCTCGCGCTTATTGGCCAGGGTCGTCAGTGGCGCGCGTTCGGCAAGCATCAGCGCGTTGACGATCGCGTTGGTATCGAGCCCGGAGACGAGTCCGTTGAAACCAATTCCCGCCGACATGTTCCGCTCCTAACGAACCTTCTTGACGAAACCGCCATTGAGGGCGGCGAGCGCGTCAGAGAGACTCTTCGGCGGAACTTCGCGCAGCACTTCGTTGGTATCGCTCTGGATGATCTGAACGACCACCCGGTCGCTACCGTCGTTGACGAGGAACTTGAGGTGGGTGTTGGGCTGGAGCTGCCGGATAGCTTCCGGTTCCAGCTTGAGCTCGACCTTGTCCTCGACATTGAATGGTGATTCCTGAGCCTGGGCTTCGGCCTGGGCTTGCTGTCCGAGGGTGCGTGGCGTATGCGCCTTGCGCGCCTCTTGCACCAGGTTCACCGGGGAGGCGTTCGTAGCGCGTTCCAGGTTATGTATAGATTCAGCCACGTCTGCCTCCTTCCTGTCGTTCTGCCCGCGTGTTCCATCACGCTCAGCGATGGGTTCTCCCCATCATCATCGACGGATCGCGGCGGAACTTTAGGGAACGAGGGATTAGGGATTAGGGACCAGGGATTAGTTGAAGGGTATAGGTGCTAGGTTACAGGGGATAGCAGAGCGTGTGCGTGCCGCGGTGGTCTGTCGTAATCCCTAATCCCTCGTCCCTAATCCCTAAAAAGAGACGCCGGCCCCCGTGAGGGAGCCGGCGTCGAAGGGTCAGTTCGGGGTCGCGGTCAGCGACTCGACTACCGGAGGAGTCCGAGGACCGACTGCGGAGCCTGGTTGGCCTGGGCGAGAATCGCCGTGCCGGCCTGCTGCAGGATCTGGGCCTTCGTGAAGGCGACCGTCTCCGCCGCCATGTCGGCGTCGCGGATGCGGGCTTCCGAAGCTGCCAGGTTCTCCGAGGCAACGCCGAGGTTCTTGACCGTGTGCTCGAGGCGGTTCTGAACCGAACCGAGCTCGGAGCGCTGGGCCGAGATGTCCGTCAGCGCGGCGTCGAGCGAATCGCGCAGCGTGTTGGCGGCCGTCTTGAAGTCAGCGTCGGTGCTGGCCGTCGTCAGGGCCGCGTAGGCCGTGACAGCAGCGTCGACATCGGTGCCGCTACCGCTGCCGATGGCGTTGGCCGCCATGGCGTTGAAGGCCGCATCGATGGTCTGGCCCGTGTCAGCGCCGACCTGGAAGGTGGCGTTGCCGGAACCGGCGCTGGTGACGATCGTGCCGCCGTCGAGGGCAGCGCCGATGTCGTCAGCCACGTCGGTGCCGGAGACCGTGAAGCTGACGCCCAGCTCACTGAAGTTGAAGGTCTGGGAATCGTCGACAACGGCCACCGTCTGGGCGACCGAGTCGGAACCGCGGGTGAGGGTCAGGGTATCGCCAGTGGCGTCGTACGAGGCGGTATAGGTCTCGCCCGCAGCGGCGCCGGTGACATCGAGTGACGTGATCGCGGTCGTGCCGACCGTCGTGCCGACATTCAACGTGCTGGTGCCTGTGTCCTGAGCAACCGAGAGGCTGCCGTTCAACAGGTTCTTGCCGTTGAAGTTGGTGCGTGAGGCGATGCCGTCGATCTCGTCGCGGAGCTGGGTAAGTTCTTCACCGATCGCAACGCGGTCGGCAGAGCTGAGGGTATCGTTACCCGCCTGGACCGACAGTTCGCGCATACGCTGGACGATGTCGTGCGCCTCATTGAGCGCGCCTTCCGCCGTCTGGATCATCGAGATGCCGTCCTGCGAGTTGCGGATCGCCTGATTGACGCCGCGAACCTGCGAGCGCAGCTTCTCGGAAATCGAAAGACCGGCCGCGTCGTCGGCGGCGCGGTTGATGCGCAGGCCGCTCGAGAGCTTCTCGATCGACTTGGCATACATCTGACCGGTGACGTTCAAGTTGCGCTGAGCATTCAGCGCGTCGACATTGGTGTTAATTCGCATGATGGACTAGGCCTCCCGTGCCAATTGTCCAAGTTCGCGCATCCGTGCGCTTGGAACATGTCTATGTGTGTGTATGAACCGAAGCTATTCCTGATGACCACTCACCGCGGCGGTAACGGCGCCTGCACCCGGTTGACCCGAACTGTCCCGCCGCATGTGACGGGAAGGAAAGCTCCTTTCCATATCCATCATCGACAGGCCGCCGGGAGACTTTAGGGCTTGTCGGGAAGTGGGGAGTTTGTAGGTTGGAGGTTGTAGGTTGTAGTGAGCAGCCGGGAGAAGATCGCGCCTCTGCTCGTCAGCACACGCCGCCATGCACCGCTGTTTGTGGACGTCCCACTCAGATCCTGGCATCCCGAGGAAGGCTTTGCGCCTGAGGGATCTCCGACCGACAGCACCGCGCTCCGTGGAGGACTGCCCCAGTCGCTACCGCGCGGTCGACCGCCGTCTGCTCCTCCGACAGCTGGCACGCTCGCAGCAAGATCCCTCGGGCGCAAAGCCTTCCTCGGGATGACCATGGTGTTGCTGTGGCGTCCGCTGCATGGCGCTGGCCGCCGCCGGATCTCGGGCACACGGTACGCGAACGGCCTAACTGATGCATGCATCCCCCGATCCCTCTACGCGCCCTCCGGGCACGAGAAAGGGGACAGGGGAGGGAGCCTCTTCAAACCCCGCCTACCGTAAACTCTTCCTACGTACTACAACCTACACACTACAACCTATTTGGAGGAACCGTGACGATTCAGGATTTCAAGGCCAAGTGGCGCGCTGTGGCGCTCAAGGAGAGCGCGGCGTCGCAGGAACACTTCATCGACCTCTGTCGGGCATTGGGGATGCAGACGCCGGCTGAGGCCGATAGCGCTGGGGCCTTCTATACCTTCGAGCGTGGCGTCGCCAAGAGCGGTGGCGGCAAGGGCTTTGCCGATGTCTGGTACCGCAGCCACTTCGCCTGGGAGTACAAGGGCCGCCACGCCAATCTCAACGCCGCCTCAAGACCCTCGACCGCGCGGTCTGGGCCGCCTACGGCTGGCAGGAAGACCCTTCGGAGACCGACGACGAGACGATCCTGCGGCGCTTGCTGGCGCTGAATCTAGAGCGGGCCAGTGCTTGAGCCGCGATCCTGGACCACACTCGATGCACCCGGTCAATGTTGCCATCCGGAGCATGGTTTCAGGAGGTCGTGCTGACACACACGCAACCGTCGAGGCAATCCAGGCGAGGATCTCGAGTGTGGGGTTTGACGGCAGCCTACGCCGAGTGCCGCACGCTCTGCGCGGTCTTTCGTATCTCGGCAAGCGTTTGGATCGTCGAGAGCGTTCGGATCTGATTCACGTTGCGCGGCGCGTGCTGATCGATGAACAGTGGTCTGAGCGTACGACGTTGCGATCATATCTTGACGACTTGCGCCGCGCGGTGCGACATCCTGACGCCAGGTTTGCGGTGTATCATCGACGTGGCGGGGCGCTCGCAGCCATCCTCGCTCCGACGAATCTCATTGTTTCATCTGAGAGCCGTGGAGCGCGGGCCTTGGCCGGACTGATCGTCGTCTATAGCGCCGACCGCGGCTGCCTCATCACCGGATATCAATATTCTTCAGAAGCGACGCTATACATTCCTGGAGACGCACAATGGTTGAACTAAAGCGTATGCACGATGTAGAGGAACTACTCGCCTATCTTGAGTCTCAGTGGTGTGAGGTCACCGATATCGCAGATCTGTGGGATTCCGAGATGGATCGCGATGACAAAGAGGTCTATCAGCTGGAGTGGTCGATCAAGGATGACAACCTGGCGCTACTCGAATCCCAGGTGGTGAGCGGGAATCTAACCGCGCGGCAATACGGGCGCTACAAGGCACTCAGGCGCATGATTACCCGGCAACGCCCGGTATTGGAACGGCTCTTCACCTCCCAGTAGCGCGAGCGCCGCCGACACGGCAAACCGGCGGCGTTTGCTAGCGCTGAACCTGGCGCGGAGCGGGGAAGGGGATAGCAGCCGGGTAGCGCGGCTGGCGCTCCCGGCTTGCCTACCAACTCCAACCTACAACCTACGCACTCCCAGGCCGCTAGGCCGGGATGCCGCCGGCGATGTGTTCCTCCCAGTAGTGGTTGGTCTTGGCGACGACGGTGACGACGTTCTTGATCTCGCGCTCCAGGCGGAAATCGGGACCGGCCGGGAACCAGAGCACGTTGTCCTCGCGGCGCACGGTGACGTTCTCGACGACGATGGCGCGCAGCAGCCAGAGCGCCATCTCCTCGTTGTCGCACTCCATCCCGATCCAGCCCGGCGTAACGCTGCGGACGACCGGCTGGCCGGTCACCAGCTTGATGCCGCGCTCGATCTCGTTGAGCACCCACTCGTATTTCTCGGGATTCTCAGCGATTGCCGTCTCGTGGACCGGTTCGAGCAAGGTGCCCCGATGCGGCGCGCCACCGGCCAGCGCCAGCTCGCAGTAACCTGTCCACATCTCGTCCCAGGCGACCTCGCCATCCGCGTCGTACTCCAGGGCAGCTGCGCCCATCGGCGCGGCGCTGACCGCAACCGAGCTGTCCTGGTAGCGCGGCGGCAGGATGCTCGTGCCCTGCGTCGCGGCCTGAACGACCTGGTTGTGACTAGCTACCGCGCTGGCCGGAACGACCTCGATCGTCACCAGCGCGAGATGCCGGACGTAGGCGAGCAGCGTCCGCCGCACCTCCTCGACAATGCGGTCGCGCTCCGGCATCGCGCTGTCGGCGAGGACGATGCTCGTCTCGGCGAAGAGCTGGTGGCCGACCCAACGGGCGCGGGCGCTCGTGACCTCTTCGACGCCCTTGATGTCGCCGGCATACTGCTCGATGCGGTCGACGACCAGCGGGTCGACGGCGTCCATCAAGCGATACCAGATGCGGCGGGTGGCGTCGCGGGCAATGAAGACGATCGCGACGCCGATCAACAGACCAACGATCGGATCGACAATCGGATAGCCGAGCGCCGAGCCGGCGACGGCAACGAGCACGACCAGGGATGTCAGCCCATCGATGCGCGCGTGCATCCCATCCACGATCAGCGACTCCGAGCCGATGCGGTTGCCGGTCCGAATCTGGAACCAGGCGACCGCTTCATTGCCGGCGAAGCCGATCAGAGCCGCCGCCGCGACCCAGGGCAGCCGCTCGATTGGCTGGGGATCCAGCAGCTTGCCAAACGATTCCCAGAAGATATACCCGGCGCTAAAGAGGATCGAGGCGACGATGACGATGCCGGCGATATCCTCGGCCCGGCCATAGCCATAGGTGTAGCGCCGCGTCGCCAAGCGCCGCGCCAGGTAGAAGGCGATCAGCAGCGGCACGGAGTTGAGCGCGTCGCCAAGGTTGTGGACCGTGTCGGCCAGCAGCGCGACGCTGCCACTGAGCACGACGATAGCGACTTGCAGGATCGTCGTGACGCCGAGCGCCGCCAGCGCGATCCAGACGGTGCGAATACCTTCCTTTGTCGCGACAGCGGGGTCCGTGCCTAGCTCGGGTTCCGCGTGTTCATGACCGTGCAGGTGCAGCACAGCGGCGAGCCAGCCAAGCGGCCCTCCACCATGGCTGTGACCATACGATCCCATTCCCCTGTTTGCTTGCTGCATACCGAGACCTTTCCGGGGCTAGCTCTGATTACCTATCATTGAGTCTAGGAACCGGGATACGATGAATCGGTTTATTGCAAACATTTGCAGGAGATGGCGTTGACGCACAACGAACTGGGCTGGGAAGAAACACTCTGGGACGCGGGCTATCGCGTTACCCGGCAGCGTGCGCTGGTGCTCGACGCCGTCTGCGCCGGTGATGGTCACACTGCGTTCGGCGATATCCACCTGCGCGTGAAGCAAGCCGACGCGTCGATCGACCGCTCGACCGTGTACCGGGCCTTGCGCCTGTTCGTTGATCTCGGCCTCGTGCTATCGGCGGAAACAGGGGGCGAGGAGACCTTCTACGAGGTAGCCCGGCCGGAGCCCCATCACCACCTCGTGTGTCGGGTGTGTGGGTCCGAGTGGGAAATTGACGCGGCAGCCTTGCAGGCGATGTTCGACGAGGTCGAAGCCCGCCATGGCTTTGCCGTCGCGACCGACCACCTGGTCCTCTTCGGCGCCTGCGCTATGTGCCGGACAAACGCCCGGTCTGTCTGAGCAACGCCAACGTCGCCGATGGTCATGCCGACGGGCGCACGACTGTGGAGGCGCGTGCGCCCGCACATGTCGGCGGTTTAGTTGCCTGCTTGTTCCCACTCCCGTTCAGCTTCTTCTTCCATCGCTTCGAGGCGAGTGTAGTAGTCCGCGAACTCTTTCAGATGGGCCCAGGCGATCTTGCCGGTCAGGAGCGGATCGTCGCCGGTGACGTCGGTCTCCGGGTCGTGGGCTCCGTGCTCCAACTCGACATTCATTCCAACTCGGAACTGTTCGACATCAAAGGGCGAGCTGTCCCAGTCGATCCCGATCTGAGCGCCGGTCTCACGCGCTTGATCGGCGGTAAAGCGTGTAGCCATCGGTGTGCCTCCATTCAATCAACCGGCGTCGGCCCGCGGGAGCAGAAAATGGTGTGTGCGACGCCATTGCGCTCTGCTCTCCCAAGAGAGCGCGTTCGCAAAGGCCGCTCATCCCGCAGGCCCACCTATAGTTTCCACCCACTGCCATTACAAAGTTGAACAGCCGCCGGGAGCGAAGTTACAGTGTCGCAACATCCCCGTTTTGCAGGACAAAATCGGGGATTCTTGGCGGACTTCGGGACCCGCATCGGCTAGAGTTTGAGCGTGTCCCGCCGGCGCTGGGGGCACAAGCCGCATAGCGGCCGAGCGCAAAGGAGGTCCCATAATGGTTGACCGGCGAATCGTCTCCAGCATGCTGTCCTTGCTCGGCCTCGGGCTCCTCCTGACCGCGCTGCTCGGCCCGCTCGGCACGGAGACCATCACCTACCGTGTTTCCGAGAACATGGAGCAGCAGACACTGGGTGGTGACGCCGTCCTGCTGGCGCTTGCCGCGCCAATGGCACTCCTGGCCGCCCTCCTCTGGCTGCGCGGTAACCCGCTTGCGCCGCTGCTAGCGCTCGCCCCGGCCAGCTTCACAGCCTACACCTACCTCGGCTTCATCCTGATCCCCGACTACAGCCGCTACCCCGGCAACAACGAGGAGTTCTATCCGCTCTTTGCGGCGGTCCTGGCGCTCAGCATCGCCCTCACGGCGATGGCCTGGGCAGCCCTCGGGCACATAACCCTGCCGGAGCCATCCCAACGGCTGCGGCGGCTGACGGCCGGGACACTGGCGCTCATCGCGCTCTTCTTCGGGCTGACCTGGGGCCGGCAGATCGCCGACGTCATGGCCGGCAGCTACTCGACGGAGTACCTCGCTCACCCGACGGCCTTCTGGCTGATCCGGACGCTCGATTTCGCGATCCTGATCCCGGCTTCCATCGCGACGGCCATCGGGCTGCTACGAGGCAGCGCGACGGCACTACGAAGCGCCTACGCCCTGACCGGCTTCATCACGGTGATGCTGGCGTCGATCGCCTCGATGGCGCTCGTCCTGATCGTTACCGGCGATCCCGCGGCCGACGCCGCCGGCATAGCGCTCTTCGTCTCGCTAACCGCCGGTCTGGCGCTCCTGACCGGCAAGCTCTGGAATCCGCTTACCCGCCAGGGACGCGAACGCTCCGACGCGACGCAGCGCGATATCCTGGTCTTAAAAGAAGAGGGAGTCGCCTGACGGCGGCAACAGACGCTTTCAGCGTACACAGAGGCGAGGTCGAATCGGCCGGTTCGAAGCCGGGACGAGCTACGGCGCGCTCGTATTGCGTGCCGCTCATCGCGCGACGTGTGCCGCCGCAAATCCACGACGATACTGGAGCGGCGCGACTGCACCGCTCCAGTCAGGCACTACGGAGCGAACCCCCGCGTTGCCGGCGGCATCGGGTAGATCAAGCGCATCAGGAAACGCAGAGAATCCAGACTTCTCCTACGCCCGACGGAGAGCCTGAGTACGCATACGACACGCGCCAGCCTGTTGGCGGCGAGCCGACCGGACCGCCGATGCCGGGCTCGAATGAGCCAAACTCGTATTGATCGTCGACGCGGTGGAGCACGCCCCCATTGAGCGCTGTTTCACCGGGCAGACAACTCAAAATTCTTGTGCTGCTGCCACTGGCCCCCAGGTTGTCATGTATCTGCGTGCGCACGACGTAGGTCAGGTTCTTCGCCGGATCGCCAGCCCCAAGCTCGACGAGAAACTCATGGCTCTTACAGTTTGCGGATGCCCCGGGGTAGGTCATGCGGACCGCACCGGTATAGAGGCTGACACACGCTTGCACGACGCTCGGCTGTGTCTGCGCCCGGCCGACCGGCGCCAGCCACCACACGGCAGCCATGAACCCCAGCGCGATCAAGAGAACGCCGCTCAACAACCCGGCCGCGAAGACACGCGGATTCGCCAGAACAACACGCCCAATGCCCACGGACTTTCCCTTCCACGGACACCCAATAGACACGAATGCGGCGAATCATACGGAGTCCAAACCGATCCGTCTTGTGGCTCGGGATACATTTCCGTTGCGACATACGGCAACGTCAACACGTTGCCTGAATCCGCTGCCACTCCCGGAGGTCGTGCAGCCTGCTGCCCCCCTACCTGCCGTCCGCCACTTATTCAGCGCGGCCATTGCTGGAGATTCGTTGTAGGCTGGAAGCAGGTTGCGAAACGCCGGTTGTCAACCGGTCGGCTGCAGTCCGCCGCGCACGATCGCCGTGGGACCGGCGGCCTCAGGCGGCAACCAGCGCGCATAGCAGCAGACAGTGACAGCCGTCCTCGCATCGAGACGCACGCTAGGAAAGGAACCCCGGCAATGGTTTCGGCATCAGACGCGATCACCACACACAAGGATGAGATCGAATCGGCGGGGTCGCTGCTCGACCGGATTGGCGACAACGTCGTCGGCCGGGCGCTCAGCCAGGTCGACGCAGGGACGATCTTCGGCGCGCCGGTCGAGCGCGGCGACTGCACCGTGATCCCGGTCGGCCGGGCGTCGAGCCGCTTCGGCTTCGGCGGCGGCTCGGGCGAGGGTCCGAGCGCGGACGGCCCCTCCGGAGGCGGCGGTGGTGGCGGCGGCGGAGGACTCGATGTGAAGCCCATCGGCTACATCGAGGTCAGCGCCGGCGGCAGCCGCTTCGTCGAGATCACCGACAGCACAGCCGTCGCCATCCGGGCGATCACGATGGGCTGCCTCGTCGCGATGGTCTTCGTCCTCGGCGTCACCAGAGCCGTCAGATCACGCGGGTAGCGCAATTCCAGTCCGGCAGCCGCGTCATTAGGCACTGAAACATGACGCGGCACTCTATCTTTCTTGCGCTCCAATGACCGCTCGCCCCGTAGCGTTGATAGTGGTTCAGGCGAGGGCAGCTCCCAGTCGGCCCTCGCCGCTATGGAGAGGACCACGCTCAATGGCTACCGCACAGCGCCAGAACAACCCGGCCAGCGAACAGCAACATGCCGACCACTCGCCCATCGAAGAGGAATTCGCCGGCAACCAGGCCGACACGCCCGCGCCACGCGACGGCATCACCATTGCCGGATACAGCATCGCGGTTGTCCTGATCGCGATCTTCGCCTTCTTCTTCCTCGGCGCGGCGATTCTCGTCTTCGTCACCTGATGCGCGCTGCCCCGCACGGCTCCGAATCGAAAGTACAATCAGTGCGCGAAGTCGCCTGTCCGGCTCCAGGAGACGCGAAGGGGGTTGCGTGGAGCAAAACGGGATCAGCCGGGAGAAGCTGCCGCCAGCGCCGGTCGGCCTCTTCTATGCCTGGTGGCGTGGCGACGCGCTGCCGGATAACCTCGGATCAGCAGACCTGACCATCCAGCTCGACCCGCCCGCCCCCGACATCCAACAACTCACCGGGCTATCCGACGCCGCGCTTGCCGAGCGCCGGGAGCACGGCAACCGCGCCGTCATCGGCCACATCGGCGGCGAAGCGGTCGCCAGCGGCTGGTCCTGCGCCGGCCGGGTCGAGATCGGCGAGCTAGGCCTCGACTTCCAGCTGCCGCCCGGCAACCGCTACGTTTGGGATTTCGTGACGTTGCCGGAGTGGCGCGGCCGAGGCATCTACCCGGCGCTCATCCGGGCGTTCCTCGACGCCGAGACCGAGGTCGAGCGCTTCTGGGTCGGGCACGATCTGGACAATAGCGCCTCCGGCCGCGGCATCATCAAGGCCGGGTTCCGCGCCGTCGGCGAGGTCTATGCAGTTGAAGGGGCGGGCCCGATCTTCGTCGCCGACGGCATCGCCGCCGGACGCGCCGTCGAAGCCGCCGAACTGCTCGGCATCCCGCTGCTCCGGGAAGCCGGCTAGCAGCCGCAATCGACCAACCAGAAAGGGCTACGGCATGGAATTCCCGACGACCGGTGTCCACCACATCACCCTGATCGGCTCCAACCGCCAGGACACGATCGACTTCTACGAGGGCGTCCTCGGCATGCCGCTCATCTTCGAGCAGCCCAACCTTGACGTGCCGGAGGAGACCCATCTCTACTTCGACCCCGGCGACGGCCGCCTGATGACCTTCTTCGTCCGCGAGGATCGAACAACCGATCCCGAGGAGGTGCCGGAAGTCGTCGGCAACGTCCACCACCTCGCCTTCGCCGTCGACCGCGAGACGCACGACCACGCCGCCCAACGGCTCGCAGAGCTGGGCTACCCAAACACCGGCAGCATCGACCGCGGCTTCATGGACTCGCTCTACTTCCACGACCCCAACGGCCTGCGCATCGAGCTCGCCGTCTACAAATTCACCCCGCCGCCCGGCAGGACCACCACCGACGTCCTCGCCGCCGCCCACCGCATCCGCCTCGAACGCGGCGCAGACGCCATCGCCGACGAACACCTTGCGGCGGCGGTCGCGGAGTTGACTGGGTAGGCGAGATCCATGTCCGATCCTCACTTCAATATCTTTCATGCTTACCGTGGATCAAACAGGTCAGAAGCAGCAGCGTATCGACAGCTGGAGGACAACCTCACACGCGCTCTTGGTATTACATTGCGTGCAATTCACGGAACTTCTATGCAAGCGGCGCTGCTTGAACGACTTGGTTTTGACTCTAGCGAGAGCGAAGATGATTATCGAGTGCATCTTCAGCTGGCTAGACCACCAACTACGCCACCTGCGAAACGCTTCCTGCTGGTGATACACGGCGGACCAAAGCTACAGATGAACGAAAGGGAAAATACCGCCACAACGAGCCGTGTAGACGCCGTCGTGGTTTCGCGGCGAACGATGGTTGCGATTGAGAGCAAGATTGACAATGTTGTTGAGCGTTCTCAACTTGACCGGCATCGCGCAGCCTTCGAAGTTCCCGCGACCAATGTCTTCGACCTCACGTGGTCAGAGTTGGCGCGAGCAATCCGATCGATCTCGCTGACTCCGGCAGCCCCTCACGTTGCACGCTACGTTCTCAGTCAATTTGAGGAGTATCTGACGATGAATGGATTTGGTGGACTTACCCACGAGCACTTTGCCTATTTCGCGTTGCCGCCCGAAGAACGAGATATGCTGGTCAAGGATGGTATCCGACGATCACTTGAAGAGATCGGCGGCTACCTCGTGAAGGGGATCCCCACGGAGTGGAATAGGCGAGTACTGAACATTGCGTCAAATGCTAGCCACGGCGCCGATTTCGGTGTTGTGGTGATAGAACCAGGTAGCAGAGCGAGTCACCCACATCTCACCATTTCAATCGATTCCTCTGGCCTGCATATCCATCCAAACATAGAACTCGAGCCGCCTTACCAAAGGTTCAAGAAAACCCTGCGGGGACGACCGGCTGGTCTAACAGGACTACTGCGACAATTGGGCAGGAATCCGATTCGTTCAGACAGTGATCGCCCATGGCGATTCAGGGTCGTGCGCCGGACGCCGCTTGGACCACCCCGTCAATATCATTACTACCCGTTAATCGATGTCGCAACGACTGTTTTTCAGACCTGGGACAATTCCGAACTGGTCGGATTTATTGAGAAAATGACAACAAAGCCTGATGGTGAAGCGGCGCCACAGATACTCATTGTCAAGACCCATCCATCAACACACCTCTTGGCAGCAGATGACTTCGAATCAACGCTGCTTGACGACATCCGCGAGATTGAGCCGTTCTTCGACTGGATCGGCGAGCCAATTCGGGCAACCAAGTGACGCCCACATGAGCGGCCGGAACGCGAACAAGACGTTAGAGTCGCTTGGGACGCAGATGAACGCCTCGCTGCTGCGGTCGCGGAGCTCTCCCGAGGCAACAGAAACACTAACCACTCGTAGGGATGGGGCTCGTCCCCATCCTGGTTTTGAGCCCGACCACTTGATGGACACGCCAACGCTTAGATGACGATCTGGTGGCGTCCGCGTGTTGTCGTGACCGACAACAGGATGGGGACGAGCCCCATCCCTACGAGTTCGCGCGCAAGAGTCTCTGGGGCTACGACTGCGCCATCGCCGCCTGCTTGCGGGCGCGGGAGCGGTCGTGGTGGGAGAGGAGGCGCTTACGGAGGCGCAGGTTCTCGGGGGTCACTTCGAGCAGCTCGTCGTCGGCGAGGAAGTCGAGCGACTGTTCGAGGCTGAAGAGCACCGGCGGGCTGAGGCGCTCGGCAGTGTCGGCCATCTGGGAGCGCATGTTGGTCAGCTTCTTCGCCCGGCAGACGTTGACCGGCAGATCCTCCTGGCGCGGGTGGTGGCCGACGATCATGCCCTCGTAGACATCGGTGCCAGGCTCGACGAAGGTCGGGCCGCGGCCCTGGGCATTGGCGATACCGTGGGTCAGCGCCGTGCCGGACTCGGAGGCGATCAACGCGCCGGCGCGGTTGGTCGTGATCTCGCCCTGCCAGGGCTCGTAGCCGATCAGCCGCGAGGCCATCGAGCCGTTGCCTTTGGTCGCCGTCAGGAAGGCGTTCCGCAGGCCAATCAGGCCACGCGTCGGGATCGAGAACTCCAGCCGGACATTGCCCCGGCCGTCATTGACGAGATTCTGCATCTGCGCCCGGCGGCTGCCGACCAGCTCGGTTGTCGCGCCGACGAACTCCTCGGTCGTGTCGATGATCAACTCCTCGACCGGCTCCATCAGCTGGCCGTCGACCATCTTCGTGATGACCTCGGGACGCGAGACTTCGAACTCGTAGCCCTCGCGCCGCATCGTCTCGATCAGGATCGACAGATGCAGCTCGCCGCGCCCGGAGACGGAGAAGACGTCAGGCTGATCGGTCGGGGCGACACGCAAGGCGTAGTTCGTCTCAAGCTCGCGGTCGAGCCGTTCACCGAGCTGGCGGGAGGTTGAATAGCTGCCTTCGCGGCCGGCGAAGGGCGAGGTATTGACGCCAAAGGTCAGCTTCAGCGTCGGCTCCTGGATCGCGATCGCCGGGAGCACTTCCGGATGCTCTGGGTCTGCCAGCGTCGCGCCGATCCGGGCGTCGGCGAAACCGGTGATAGCGACGATATCGCCCGCCGAGGCGCTGTCGATAGCCCGGCGCGAGAGGCCCTCGAAGGTGTGTAGCGACGACACCTTCTGGCGGTCGGGCTCCTGGCCGCGCTCGACGTGGGCGACGATCTCGCCAACCGCAACGTTGCCACGCTCGATCCTGCCGATGGCGATGCGCCCGCGGTGCGGATCGTAGCCAAGTGAGGCGATCTGCATCTGGAACGGGCCATCGAGGTCGACAGCGGGCCGCGGCACGGTCTCCAGGATCGTATCGAGCAGCGGCCGCAGGTCGTGCTGGAGATCATCGGGCGCGAAACCGGCCCGGCCATCCCGGGCAATCGTGTAGATCACCGGGAATTCAAGCTGGTCAACATCGGTCGCCAGGTCGAGGAAGAGATCCTGCGTCCGCTGGACGACCTCGTCGGGGTTGGCAATTGGCCGGTCTACCTTATTAACGACGACGATTGGCTTCAGCTCCAAGGCCAGCGCCTGGGCCAGCACAGTCCGCGTCTGCGGCATCGGCCCCTCGACGGCGTCGACGAGCAAGAGGCAGCCATCGGCCATGTTCAGCACGCGCTCGACCTCGCCACCGAAATCGGCGTGGCCGGGCGTGTCGATGATGTTGATCTTGACGTCGTTGTAGGTGATCGAGGCGTTCTTCGAGAGAATCGTGATCCCGCGCTCGCGTTCGAGGTCGTTGGCATCCATGATTAGCTCGCCGGCGGCATCGGGATCGCGGAAGATGTTGGCCTGCTTCAACAGTCCATCGACCAATGTCGTCTTGCCGTGGTCGACGTGGGCGATGATCGCGATGTTGCGGAGCGCGGTCGTCTGGATGGTTGCGGTGTTGGCGGTCACGGTGTCAGCTTGCTCCGTTCGTTGGCCGGACGCTCAGTCGCATCCACGCCGGACAGCATGTGGCCCGTCCACGATCGGACGGGCCCTACTCAACTGACAAGTATACGTTATGGCGTCTTGCCGCCGTCTCCGACTAAAGCACTAGATGGCGTCAGGAGCGGCTGCGAGGCGGAGCGTCAATAGGTCACGCCATGCTCGACGAACATCTTCACCAGTGTCAGCGCCTCGCCCCAGCCGCAAGCGCAGTCCATCAACGCATGCCGGCCCTCCGGGGTGTCGGGATAGCCGGCGTCGACCAGCTCGACTTTCGTGCCGTCGGCGACTGGCTCGAAGGTCATTGTCACGGTTGAGGGGCGCTCGCCGGAGCCGTTACCCCAGCGAAAGACAAACCGCCGGTGCGGCTCGACGGCGACAATCTCGCCGACAGAGTCCGTCGTGATCCCGTAGACACCCCAATCCCGCCAGCGCCAGCGCATCGGTGAGCCCGGTTCGTGGTTCCACTCTGCGCTGCTCGTGAACCAGCGATTGACGCCCTCCGCCGTCGTGAGCGCCTGCCAGACCTGCTCTGGTGTGGCGCGGATCAGCGTGCCTAGCCGGATGTCGACGTCAAGCAGCGGCGGTGTGCCGCTAGTCATAGGCGAGGCTCGGGTAGCCGTCGCCACGGCCTCCAGGCAGCAGGTCGAAGAGCTGCCAGACGGGGGAGTAGAGGTCGATGCCGCGCGGGTCCTCGCCCGGTGGCGGGCTGAACTTCGCGCCCATCATCAACTCGGCGGCGTGGAAGAGCCGGATCGTGCCGTCCTGCTCACGTTGGAAGACCATGACGCCAGGCGATTGGCCGCCCGCGGCGTCGGCGACGTTGTAGTCGCGGTTGAAGGTCGTGCCGTGGCTGGACAGCAGACGCAGGTTGCGCCAGCCACGGTCGCGCGCCACCGCCCGCAGATTCGATAGCTCGGTCGCAGCGACGAGCGCGAAGTTCGCGCGGCGCTCGACGTGCGGCGCGACGGCGTCGTAGCCATCTGCCCACATCGTACACATCGGGCAAGGCGCGTCGTCGTTCGGGCCATACATATAGTTGATGATGATCAGCTCATCACAGCCCGGACTGAAGAGCTCGGAGAGCTTGACCGGTGTTTCTGCGCCGTCCGCACTCGGATCACGCGGACCTTCCGTGAAGACGTAGTCCTGGTCGACGATTGGGCCGGGCGGGAGCGCGCGGCGCATCCGGGCTACCGCTTCGATCCGGCCGCGCAGCTCGATCTCGGCGTCGAGCAATCGATCCCTGGCGGCCCTGTATTCAACTGTCTCATTCGGGTATATGGTCGTGGCAATTGTCATCTGCGCCTGCTTCCTTCCAACTGTGTTTGCACTGGGTATACGCGGTTGGCTCTAGCTTGGAGTTGCGACCGCATCGACGATCTCGAAGCTCGGCGGGGCCCAGCCGTCGCGCTCGAGCAGCGTCTTAATCTGGACGAGGAAGCTGTGCCAGCCGGTGCGGTAGGAGTCGTGGCGGGCGTCCGGGGCGAAGCCACTGTGCATCAGCGTCAGGCGAGTGCGGCCCTGCGACTCGGCCAGCTCCCAGGTGACGAGCGTCTCGTGCCCAACGAAGTCGGAACGCCAAGAGTAGCTGAGCTTCTGGTTCTCTTCCAGGTCAACGATCTTGACCGGCCCATCCTGATCCCAACCGGCAACGTTGTAGACGCCGCCGACCTCCGGCTCGATGGTGGCGTTGTCGGTCATCATCCACTGCTCGACCTGCTCCGGGTCGGTGATGGCGCGGAAGACCTCCGCCGCCGGGGCGTCAATCTCGGCCGAGACTTCGATGTCGCCGGGCGCAAGCTCGCGGAAGTCAAAGCGCGGGCCGACCACGCCGCGTTCGACCCAGGCGCGCATGTTCTCGGCCTGGGTTGTCCAGAAGCTGGCGACGGTCCAGGCCCAGTCGTTCTCGGCCATCCCGGCCTGCTCGAAGGTCGCCGTCGTGACGCCGTCCACCTCCTCGAAGCTGATCGTGACCGTCGTCAGGTCGTCGAGGAGCTGCCAGTTGAACTCCAGCCGTTCCGCGGGCACGGCCTCGACGAGCGTCATCTTGTCGTCTGCTTCACCCGGCACGCCGGGAACGCTCGGCCCCCAGAAGGCGTACTTGCCCGCATCGATGTCGATCGCCGCGCCCTCGGCCAGCCAGCGGCTGACCTGGTCCGGGTCGGTATAGGCGGCGTAGGCGGCCTCAGCCGTCCCGTTGACTGTCACACTCACGCGGATCGTCTTTGTCACCCTCGGGGGTCCCTTCTTCTTGAGCTTGTGATTGTTCGGCCAGCGCCGCGAGGCAGGGCTTGCGGCGCTGGCTGGGGCGGCGCTTGGCGCGCCGGTCGGCGGTCATCGTTAGCGGCCGCGTGTTCCGGCCGGGATCGACGCGGCTATCCCGGCAGATGGGATGTAGAGGTCGGTATCGGAGCGTTCCCGGATGCGGAGATGCGGCTTCTCCCAGGGATCACCGGACTCGACCATCATCTTGATGCGGTTCATGAAGTCGAGCCAGCCGAGGCCGTAGTCGGTGCCTGCGCGCTCCGGCGCAAAGCCGCTGTGGACAAGCGTCAGGCGGGTGCGCCCGGCGCTGCCTTCAACCTCCCAGGTGACGACCGTCCCGCTGACATCCTCTTTGTCGGAGCGCCAGGAGTAGCTGAGCTTCTCACCCGGCGCGAGGTCGAGGATCTTGAGCGGCCCCTCGCTGCTCCAACCCAGGTCGATCGCGCCGCCAACCTCTGGCTCGATCCGTGCCGGGGCTTCCGACATATAGCGATCGAGCTGGGCGGGGTTGATCAGCGCGTCGAAAACCTCGTCCGGCTCGGCGTTGATCTCAGTCGAGCAACGGACATCGCCGTAGGGGATGGTCGAAAAGTCGAAGCGCAAGCCCGGCTCGCCGCGCTCGACGTAGCCGCGCAGGTTCTCCAGCGCCATCGACCAGAACGCCTCGACCAGCCAGGGCATGTTGCCGGAGAGCTTATGGTGCTCCAGCTTCAGCGTCGACGCGCCGTCGCCGGCTTCGATCTCCAGCGCGACGACGGAATCCTCATCGTCGAGCGGCCAGGAGTAAACCAGCCGCTTGTCCGGCTCCGCCTGATGGAGCCGCATGCCCGGGTGGCCCGGCTCCGGCGTCCCGAGCACATAGCGGCCCGAGAACTCGTAGCGCTCCGCCGCCAGATCAACGCTGGCGTCCTCGGCGAACCAGGCGCGCAGCGCGGCCTCATCGGTGAGGGCTGTGTAAACATCGGCCGGGCTCGCGCCAATGCGAATCCGGGCCTCAACTACTGGTGCTGACATCATCGTCATCCTTCCCGCGTCTCATCGCGATGCGGAGGCTCATCGCCCCCGGTTTCCTGCCGGGCTGTATCCGCGCCATGCGGCGCTGGGTAGCAGGCGATCATCAGCCGGTAGGCTTCCGGGTCAGCTTCGATCCCGGTGACCTGGCCGTACTTCTCAGCGATGCCCTGCACCGCCTCCCGTACCTCGTCGAGGAAGGCCGCCCGGCGGTTGCCGTCCTCCAGATAGATCTCGGCCGAGAGGCCGAGCGACGGCGTGTCCTCGCCGACCCGCCGCGCGAGCTGTCCGATGTCCGCCTGGAGCTGCTCGGCGATGCCGAGGATGTAGCCGAGGCTGAGCTGATCGCGGGCGGTCTGGCCGCCCCCAACCTGCCCGACAAGCCGCGGCGACATCCAGTAGCTGCGCGCCGACGCCTGATAGCGCCCCTCGTTGATCCCACGCACGCGGCGTTCGGCGACCTTCTGGACGAGGCCGGCCTTTTCGAGCACCTTGACGTGGTAGTAGATCTTCTGAGGCGTCTCGCCTAGCGCGTCGCCCAGCTCCTGACAGGTGCGAGGTTCGATCATGCGGCGCAGCAATTCGACCCGTAGCGGCTTGAGCAGCGCCCCGGCCCGTTCCACATCGTCGATATAGAGCACTTCCTGCATGATTACCCTCGCCTCATCGTACAAACTGATGTTATTATACAGATTGATTTGTATGAGTCAATACCCAACCCCGATGAATGCGGTGAGCAGCGAAGGCAAGCGCTCTTCCGAGCATTCGATACCCTTACTTTCACCGATGACAAACCCCACCCATCCCCGTCATTCTGAGCCCCGCGAAGAACCCGACCCAAGCCGAACAACGGACCTCGAACCAAACGGTGGATATCCCAATGCGCGGATGCTGTGAAGACCATTGGCACGAACAGCGTCGCGACGAAGCTCCTAGTGGAAATCGTGAGTCGGACTCTTCGCGGGGCTCAGAATGACGAGTGTGAAGAGGGTTCGCTGCCCACTCAAGCTAGACGCTGATGATGACGCAAATCACGAGTGGGAAGAGAAGCGTCAAGCCGACCGTCCAACCAAACATCTGGACGCATCGCGCGCGATGTACTTCGACATTGGTGTCTGGGTGTGGATTGAATAGCAGTCGCAACGAGTCTCCGCTGTCTCGCGGCCAAGGCGTTTCTCCACGCCCGCGCATGTGACGCGGCAGTTGATCGGGATGATGTTCGCGAAGGGTATTGAAGAATCGACGTTGAGCAATCAACATCCAGACCAGCGCACCCACGAAGGCAACGACATAGGCGACGGCAATGAGGATCAGGACGACTACCAACCATAGATTGAGCGCGTCCCGGAGCATCTGCACCAACGCAATCGTCGCGAACCTCCGCCGATTCACGCTACCGTATCAGTTGTGCAAGTTCTAGAAAGGAACACCGACAGTGGACACGGGACTCAACGGAAAAGTAGCAGTCGTGACCGCGTCGAGCGCCGGGCTGGGCAAGGGCATCGCGACGGCCTTTGGTCGCGAGGGCGCGCAGGTCGTCATGTGCAGCCGCAGCCAGGAACGCATCGAGGCGGCCGCCGCCGATGTGCGCGATACCGGCGCGGAGGTGCTGGCGCTAGAGATCGACGTGACCAACCCCGACGACATCGAGCGGCTCATCACCTCGGCTGTCGAGCACTTCGGCGGCATCGATGTGCTGGTGACGAACGCGGGTGGTCCGCCGGCAGGGACCTTCGACCGCTTCGATGACACGGCCTGGCAGACGGCCTTTGACCTCACGCTGATGAGCGCCGTCCGGCTGATCCGGCGGACGATCCCGGAGATGCGCCAGCGCGGCGGTGGCTCGATCGTCGCGATGACCTCATCGTCGATCAAGCAGCCGATCCCGAACTTGCTGCTCTCGAACGTCATGCGGGCCGGGGTCTCGGCGCTGGCAAAGACGCTGGCCGACGAGCTGACCGTCGACAACATCCGGGTCAACAATCTCGTGCCAGGACGCATCGCGACTCAACGCATTGAGGAGCTCGACCGCGCCAACGCCGAACGCCAGGGCGTCGATGTCGAGACCGTGACACAGCAGCAGCTCGGCAACATCCCAATGGGTCGCTACGGCGAGGCCGAGGAGTTCGCCAGCGCCGCCGTCTTCCTCGCCTCCGACGCCGCCAGCTACATCACCGGCGCGACGTTGCAGGTTGACGGCGGCATGATCCGGTCACTCTGGTAGCCGCTGACGGCCTCGCCCGAGCTGCCACACGGAATACCCGACTGGAACCAATGGTCTCCAACAATGGCATCCCGAGCGAAGGCTCCGCGCAGCGCGGGATCTACGAGCGCGGGCTTGGCCATCCGAGGTCTGCAATGCCGATAGGGATCATTCCCATCATGCGCTTCCCGCTCCGACGGCAGCACAAGCCCTGGAGCGTAGGGCTGAGGCTCGTCCTCAGCCGCCAAACGGCTGAGTCCCGCCAGCCGGCCGGAGACGCGCCTCGGCCCTATGAGAGGTAGCGGTGTCCTGTAGCCATTGGGATGAACCCGCGTTGCTACGCGACAACGCGACTAGTGCTCTGTTACTCATGAAGTGATGGGATTGTCCCACCTCGCCAGGCAACTCAACCGTACCGGACCTGTCATTTCGAGCGGGGACCCACAGCGTGGGTGCGAGAAATCTCAGTCGAACACCAGTGATGGGCTGCACTGAGATTTCTCCCGCTGGTCGAAATGACAAGCTTGATGCTTGTTGAGTCATCCGGGAAGCCGCAGAATGTCGATCAAATCATGTGTCACAGACCACTAGATTCCTCTCTCCGAAGACTCCGCTCGGGATGACAGTGCTGTTCGTTGGTCTGCTTCCAAGCTGGTGAGGCACGTCCCGATGGCGGCCCAACGGGCATTGAGCGCGTCCAGCGCGAGCGAACGCTACCTACCGGCTCGTCGGGCGCTCCACTCATCCCGCAGGATGCTCATCAGGATGGCGTCGTAGTATGCGCCATCCCAGTGGAGGGCCGAGCGGAGGACGCCCTCGCGGGTGAAGCCGGCGCGTTCGTAGACGTGGATGGCACGCGGGTTGAAGTCGAAGACCTCGAGGCCGATGCGGTTGATCGGCAGATGCTCGAAGACGTAGTCGATGACCAGGCGCGTTGCCTCGCTGCCGAGCCCCCGGTTGCGGCCATTCGGCCCGATGGCGATCCGGAAGCCGCAGGAGTGGTTGTCTTCGTCCCAATCGAGAATCGCAAGCTCGCCGGCCCACAGCCCGGTCGCGCGGTCGATGATCGAGAGATCGAGCCGGTCGGTCTGCTCCTGCCGCGACGCCGCCCACTGCTGGATCTGCTCGAAGGTGAAGGTCGCGTGCGTGCCGGTCAGGCGGTTACCCTCCTCGTCATCAAGCGCCGCGAAGAAGGGCTCCGCGTCCTCCGGGAGCATCGAGCGAAGCATGACTCGCTCGCCTGTAAGTGTCGGTTTGTCCGCGAAGCTCTTCATCGTTAGCCCCGTTCCAGGTCAAGCAGGCAATGACAGACAGCGCCGGCAAGAATACACCGTCTGATCGACGGCGCTGCCGTATACTCGCAAGGCATTCGCCGATGGAAGCGGGGTAACGATTCAGACGCCAGTCACCATCACCGATATCGAGGAGGCGCGGGAGCGGCTCACGGGCCGGGTACGGCGCACGCCGGTGCTCTCGGCAACACGGCTCGGCAACCGTGTCGGGCTGAACCTGTCGCTCAAAGCCGAGCAGTTCCAGCGTGCTGGTTCGTTCAAAGTGCGCGGGGCCTTCAACAAGATCAGCTCGCTATCCCCGGAGGAGCGCGAGCGCGGCGTTGTCGCCGTTTCGGCCGGCAACCACGCCCAGGGGGTTGCCTGGGCCGCCTCGGAAGCCGGCGTCGCGGCCGTCATCGTCATGGCTTCGACGGCGAGTGAGTCGAAGGTCGCGGCAACCCGTGGCTACGGCGCTGAGGTGATTCTCGTTGACGGCGGCATCACCGAAGCCTTCGCCCATGTCGAGCAGGTCCAGGCCGAACGCGGTCTGACACTTGTGCATCCCTTCGACGATCCGCTCATCATTGCCGGACAGGGCTCGATCGGGCTAGAGATCGTCGAGGACGTCCCGGACGTCGACGCGCTCATCGTCGGGATCGGCGGCGGCGGGCTGGCATCGGGCGTGGCGCTGGCCGCCAAAGCGCGCAAGCCGGATGTCAAGGTCATCGGCGTCGAGCCGGCGGGCGGGGCCGTCATGCGCCAGTCGTGGGACGCCGGCAAGCCGCTGACGATGACGCCACAGACCATCGCCGACGGGCTCGCATCCCCGGTCGCCGGGGAGTTGACCTACGCGATCACCCGCGAGATGCTGGATGACATCGTGACGGTGACCGATGACGAGCTCATCGGCGCGGTCAAGGATCTGCTCGTCTACTGCAAGCTCTACGCCGAACCTGCCGGGGCGGCCTCCGTCGCAGCTGTGCTCTCGGGCCGGCTGGACCTGCCACGCGGCGCAAACACCGTCGCGATCCTCAGCGGCGGCAACTTCGACCTGGACGCGCTCAAGCAGGTCCTCTAGCGGCGGCCACGAACGGGGAGGCAACGCAGCGCTTGCCGGTACAGGCATACGCTGCCTCCGACGCCATCACATCCATCGCTTCTGGCTAACGGTCGTGGGAACCTGTTGCTTGTAGATTGCGTATATATAGGGAAGTAGACGTTGACTGAATTCGAGGTCAGTTGGCACAGATCGTCGACCACCGAGACCTGATCGCGACCTTCCAGCCGGGCGACATGCCGGCCAGCGAACGTATTGTGCGGGTCTACCAGAATGAGATCGTGCGCACGGCATTCCTCTTAAGCGGCACAGCTGAAGGGGCAATACTGCTCGCCCGCGACGCATTCCTCAGCTATTTCCGCCGGCTCGTCCAGGGTGACGCGCCGGACGACCCGCGGATGGGCCTGCTCGAAGCAACCGGCGCGAGCTTCCTCGTCGATCCGAAAGACCGGGCCGACGGCAACGGCAGCCGCCCCGGTGACTCATTGGCCGGCACCGTCGCCTACGATGCCGGCGAGAACCGCTACCGGGTCGAGGACGACCGCAGCCGGGTGCTGGCCCTGCTCGATCTGCTCGACCGGCCAACGCGCCTCGGCGTCGTCCTACGCGACTTCAACGCGCTCGAAGAGGAGCCGGTCTGCCGGATTCTCGGCGAGATTCCCTACACGCTCCGGCAACAGCTACACCCGGCCCGGGACCGGATTCGCGACGCCGCCGGGGTCGGTCCGGATTACGCTGTCCGCGAGCTGCTGGTCAACGCCGCAACTTCCGCGCCGCGCCCGAACCTCTGGCCGGAGGTGGTCGAGCCGCTGGAGGATTTCTATGCCCGCGAGGATGCCCGCCGGCAGCGGCTGACCTATATCGCGGCCGGCGTCGTCGGGGTGCTGTTGGTGCTGGCCGGGCTCTGGCTCTTCGACCTGCTGCCCTTCGGTGGGAGTGACGACGGCTCAGCGGCGCTCGCGACGACAGCCACGCCAACCCCAGCGGCGACAGCCACACCGACAATCACGCCGACGTCGATTCCCTCGCTCTCATCCTTCGCCATCTCGCAGGGCGATATACCGGACAAGCTGGTGCTCAGTGTCTTCGGTACCGAAGGTACCGAGGATCGCACCGAAACTGGATATCTCGACACCGCGACCAATACTTTCCAGCTGCTTCCTTCTGGAATCATCGGTGGCATATCGCCGGATGGCCGGACTATCTTCAGCTTCCGCGTCGATGAATCGTCGAACCGGACAGCCCCTCTCCCTCTGGTTGCCATCACGACTGAAACCGGCGAGGAGCGCTGGGTTATCGAGTTGCCGCGCCCCTTCTACTCGTTCGCCGTAGCCGGAAATCGCGTCTATGTCGCCGTGCTCGCGGAAGATGGCGATACCACCCAGGAGGCAGTGGCCCCGGAACTACGCGCCTATGATCTTGAAACTGGTGAACTAGTCGAGACCTGGGAGGATCTGATCCCTGCACTGCAGACTGCCGTCAGCGAGTCCTTTCAGCTCTCGCTCCTCACCAGCCCGGACGAGCAGCGCCTCTTTGTCGCCGTCGAAGAGTTCGGCTCCAGCCCAACGCTCGTCTCGTCGCGCACGCTGGCGAGCTACAGTCTGCCGGACATGACCTTCGAATCATCAAGCGTCCAGACAGACTCGACGGCCAGCCGCCAGTTTCCGACCGAGTTCCAGTTTGCCGAAGCCCGTGTGACGCCGGACGGCGAATTCATCTACCGGGTCGACGAAAGTGAGGAGCTGGTTCAGTTCCGCAGCTCCGACGCGAGCAAGGATCTCGACCTGTCGGTGACCTTCGTCCAGGAGCGGCAAGCTGACGACGCGATCCAGTGGACGGTCTCCAACGATGGCCGCTACCTCTATATCGTCGCGTTGAGCCGCGCCGAGGTCGCCATCGTCGATCTGCTGGCCCGGCGGGTCGAGCGCGTCTTCCCGCTCGCCTTCGCGCCGGCGCTGGCAGATCAGCAAACTGTCTTACGTGCCCAGGCTCCAATCGGCAGCGGCCTGGGCGCTGGTTTGAGCATCTCACGGGACGGCGAGATTCTTTATCTTGTTGGCATTAGACGCCCATCGTCCGGTCTCCAGATAGGGTCCCATGTTTGGATTGTCGATCTTCGCAGCTGGACGGTCGTCGCGTCACAGGGATTCGATGACTTCGTGCTAGGCGCAGCCGAGCTTGGCGATGCGCTGGCCGTCACTAGCGTGCAACAGTCGGACACAGGCACGCCCAACCGGCGGGTCAGGCTTCTCGACCTTCAGACCGGAGAGATGCTGTCAGAGTTCGCTGGCGAGGGCCTTCCTGAGTGGTCCGAAAGTTTCTTCAGTTCGCCTCTCGTCGAGTTCTATCGCTTCCATCATGCCCGCGCGCCGGCGGTCGACCACGTCGCCTATGCGTCGGTTGAAACAGAGAGCACGCTGCCGCGTCTCTCGGTCGTCGCAACGGGCGAGACGATCCCGGCCGGGAAGGCTTTCGACATGGCCGTGCGGCTGCTCAATCCGTTCGACGGCCAACGGATGACCGAAGTTCTCCCGAGTGTCCGGCTCGACGAGAACGCGACGGTGATTCTGCGGCTGGTCCATGCCGAGGGCGCGGCCGAGGATGTCATCCTCATCGGCAACCGGACCGGGCTGGGATGGTACACCGCCAACGCGGCTCTGCTGGAGACTGGTTTCTGGAACGCCGAAGTGACAGTCAGCGAGGAGGACGGTGCAGCCTGGGAATTCACGATCGAGGAGATCTTCCAGATCGTGCCCTCCTGGGAGGCGAGCGATGGCCGGCGCTACATGCTCGACGTCCAAGTTGAGCCGGCACAGCCGGAGGTTGATCAACCTGCCGCCATCAGCGCCCATTTCGTCGATGTCGATAGCGGCCGGCCGCTGCCGGAGAATGTTGAGCTTACCGGCGGCGTACCCGATACCGTCCGCGTCGTCTTCGATTCCAACGGCGTCGGCGTCACCAGCGCCAACCTGCAACGCGGAGCCGACGGCAGCTACACCGACGAGGACTCCTTCTGGCGCGCCGGCGACTGGTCGATCGTCATCGAGCTGGAGAATGACGCGGGCGAACGCTTCAACTTCGACGCCGGCACGCTCACTGTTGTCGCGGGCGACGAGTAAACAGGGGAACGGCATTCCGGGTTGCCGCCCGAGCGAGTATCGTTGAGAGTAACTCCACGGACGACTGCTGAGAGGATGGCGCACCCTGATCCCGCAGGCCAGCCAGGATGATCTCGCCCTTCTTGCCGCTTGCCGGGCAGGCGACCTCGACGCGGCCCAGGCGCTGGTCCAGCGCCGCCAGCGGGAGCTGCTGCGCCTCGCTTATCTCCTGACCGGCGACGGCCAGCGGGCAACCGAACTGGCACGCCAGGCGCTCACAGCGCTGCTCACTGACCGCGCTGAGCACGAGACCCAACCGCGCGAGTGGCTGGCGCTCGATCTGGCCAGGCGCTACCTGCAAGCACCCGGCCCCTCAACCTGGCTGGAGACGGACGGCGCGAATAGCTATGGCGTCGACGACGAGCGTTCCCGGACCAAGGCGGCGCTTGACCGCCTGGAGCCGCAGAGCCGCGCACTCCTGGCGCTCGAAGCCGTCGCGGGAATGCCCGAACCAGTCGCGCGCACGGCGCTCGGGATCGACACCCGGCGCGCCGGCACGACGAACCTGGACCAGGCGCGCGGGCGCGTTGCGGAGGCCGCCGGACGCGCGCCAGATGCGACGGTCGCCGATCTGCTCAACCGGGTGCTGATCGAAGCGCCCGGACCCGATCTCTGGGTCGAGCTTGCTGAACAAGTACGTGATGCCTGGGCGGCGCGACGGCGTTCGCAACGGCTGCTCACCGTCGCGGTCATCGCCGCCATTGTCTTGATGCTGGGCGCGGCGACGGTCTGGCTGACCGGCTTCCGGCCGGGCAGTAGGGGCACGAGTGAAACCAGGGCCTCGGCCGATACACGCGAGTGGCCGAGCTGGCCGCCCTCCGCCGAGGAGATCCCGACTCCCACCCCCGCGCTCGCCTCCTTCGCCGCGGTCGCGACAACCGCGCCGGAGGAACCGGCGCTGCGGCTGCCCGACCAGCAATTTCTTCGCTTGATCGAGCAAGCCGGCGATAGCCAGAGTGCGTTGGCGCTCTACGATCCGGCGACGAACACCTCCACGGATTTCCTGCCCGCCGGTGGACCGGTCATGATTTCACAGGATGGCGCGTGGGCGCTCGCGGAACGAGAACTGCGGGCGACGCCGGGGCGCTCGCTCCTGGCCGCCGGCCGCTTCGACGGCGGCGCGACCTGGGAAACAGAGATCGCCAGCCCGCGTGCCCTCGCCATCGGGCCGGACACCGTCTACGTGCTGAATCTCGCCAACCCGGACGCGCTGCAAATCCAGACCCTGGCGCTGGACAGCGGCGAACCGGGTGCCGGCTGGCCGCTCGGCAGCGATGATTTCGTGCCGGCTCGGATGCGCTCGGCCCGGCTACAACTATCGACGGACGGCGCGCGCCTGTATCTGCTCTCCGAATGGAAGTCGCCGGACAATTCGGCCTGGGTGCGGGCCATCGTCGCCTTCGACACCGCGACGGGCGCGGCCAGTACGGTGCGCGCAACCCCACTGGATGCGCCCGAGGAAGGCACGCCGACAGATTTCAGCGTCGCCAGCGCCCGGCCGATCCCCGCTGAGGACGCCGTCTACAGCGTCGTCCAGGACCGCCGCTCGGGCCAGGCAGTCCTGCGCTTTCTCGACCTCCCGACCGGCGCGATTAGCAGCCAGCTGCTCGGCATACCGGCGCGGGTCGTTCCGCTGGCCGACCAGCGTGGCGAAAACGAGCTCCACCTTGTGCCCTCCAACACCGGCAAGACGCTCTACGTCATCCAGACACGCCAGCGGCAGGTCGCGATCGTCGACCTCAACCGGCGCAGGGTGAGCGGCGTCTTCCCGATAACACCGCGCCCCGAGGAAGCATCGCTCTTCGAGCGCAATCTGAACCACGTCTCCTATCTTGAAGCGCTGCTTTCCCCGGACGGCACGCGCCTCTACCTTGCGGTCAACCGGGAGAAGAACCAGGCGCTCAACAGCTACCCGGCGCGGTCGCCGGTCTGGGTTGTCAACACCACCACCTGGCAGGTCGATGAGCGCTGGGTGGTCTCCGGCCTGCCGCGCCGGATGACGATGAGCGGCGACGGCCGGCAGATCTACCTCCGCTCCAGCCGCGCCGACGGCCAGGTTCGGTTGACGACCTTCGACACCGCATCCGGCGAGCCGCTCGAGGTCCGCGATACGCTGCCCGCGCCAGACTGGGCCGATATCCAGCGCATCGGCTCGGTCGAGCAGAGCTATCACGAGCAGTACGGCTTCCGGCCGGGCACGGGACCGGTTGCGCCGGTCGACAACTCGATCCTTGCCGTGCTGCCGGGCATCAGCGTCGAGGCCGATGACGTGGTTGCCGGCGCGGAGACGACAGTTACCGCCCGGCTAGTCCATCCGCTCACCGGCGCGCCGGCCGTATCCGACCGCACGCTGCGCTTCGACCGCAACGCCACGCTCATCGTCGAGCTCACGAACGGCGAGGAGCAGGCCATCCTCGTGCCATCGAGCGTCGAGACCGGCGTCTATGCCGGCCAGGTGCGGATGGACGGCGCGGGTAGCTGGGATGCACGGGCAACGATCATCAATAGCGACGGCACGAGCTGGACCGCCGAGCAAGCCGACGCCATCGAAGTCTCGGAGGGCTTTGTCGCGGCGACCGGCGGCGCATACCGCTTCGTCGTCCGGCCGGCCAACCCGGTCAACCGGCGGACGGTCACGCTGCGTGTCTGGATGGTGGCATCGGACGAACGCGAGCGTCTGCCGGAAGAGATCGAATTTCTCGACCTCATCTCCGAAGATGTCCAGATCGTCCTGACCCATCCCAGCGGCGAGCGTGTCGTCGAGGACCTGTCGCGCATCGACCATGACTCCTTCCTGGGCTGGGCGCGCTTCGGCGCGGCCGGCGAGTGGACGGCGACCATCGTTCTCGGGCTGGGCAACGGTGAGCGCATCACGGTCAATGCCGGCAGCTTCCAGATCAGCGATCTCACCGAGCCGTTCGAAGGCGCCTCGGCAACTACCGGCGGCAGCCGCATGGGTAATCCGGCGAGCCAATGAGCCGCGCGGAGCTTGCCGGTTTCAGTCAGGTAGACGCCAGCCGCGTCAAGCCACGCGAGTTCGTCGAGACCTACCAACGTGACCTCCTGCGCCTGGCCTTCACCCTGACCGGCAGCGCCGCCCGCGCGCGAGCGCTAAGTAGCGGCGCGCTGTTCGATGTGCTGACAACGACGCGCGATGTTGAGTTCGACCCGAACTCCTGGACGCTGCTCGTCACCGCCCTCGGGCGGCGCTACATGGCCAGGACCGATGCCGGCGAACGCGCGCCCAAACCCGAAGACGACGAAGCAGAGCGATTGCGCGAGGCGCTGGAGCTGCTCAACCGCCAGATGCGGGCCGCGTTGGTCCTGCGCGATCTCGGCGGGCTTGCGCCGAAGGACGTCATCGCGGTTACCAGCATCGAACCGGACGAGCTCGATGAGATGCTCGCCTGGTCCCGGGAACGGCTCGTCGACGCGGCCCAGCGGCTAGCCGGCGAACCGCCTCAGCGACTCCTGGCCTGGCTCGCGACCGGCGCGCCACGCGGCGACCTGTGGCCAGAGCTCGCCCCGGCGGTCGAGGAGCACGCGGCCGCCGAGCGACGCCGGACGCGGCGGACCGTCATCGCCGTGCTGGCCGGGTTCCTGGTTCTGGCGCTGATATCCGCCATCTGGCTCCTCGGCGGCATCCCGTTCGGGAGCGGCAACGAGGAACCGGCGAGCTTCGTGCGGCCTGAGGGCCTTGCCAGCGCAACGGCGACAACACCTGCCATTCCCGCCAGCCCGGCTGTCGTCAACGCCGCTGAACCAACCCCGACTCCGGCCCGCACGCCGGCCAGCGTCCGCGTCATCGGCACCGAACTCGACAGCGATCTGCTCATTCAGGCAAGCCTGCTCGATGAGACGCTGCGCGGCGCAGACGGTTACCGGTGGTTCTCTTACACTCCACAAACCGAGTCCGTTGTGGCGCTGGACTCCGCTGCGAACCAGATCCAACACATCTCGCCCGACGGCCGCTGGGTTCTCTTGCTCGAATGGCGCAGGGACGAGGGCATCAGCAACACCGATATGAACGCGCCGCCGCAGGTACCGGTGCTCACGGTGGCCCACGACGGCGTGCTCCAGGACTGGGAGTACGTCATCCCCTACACCGGCTTCCCCACATCCTGGGATGCCGCCATCGCCGGCGACCGGCTCTACATCATCGCCAGCGCCCCGGAACCGGCCACCATCACAGCGCTCGACCTCGCGACCGGCGAGACCGTCGCGCGCAAAACGATTGAAGTGCCGCGCCTCGGCGCGGAGCTGCGCGCCGGCTGGATTCCGCTGCCCGAAGGCAGTTGGTATGTCGAAGTCGGCTTCTTCGTGCTGCCGGACGCCGCGGCAACTGAGCTCTACGCCTATGTCACGCTCGCCCAGCAAGGTCCGGAGATCCGCGACCGCTGGACGCGCTGGCTCTATCGCATCGACCGCGACGACCTCTCGCCAACCTTCCTCAACACCGGCGCGGTTGTCGCGTCGACCGAGTCCGAGTTCGATTGGGCGCAACCAGACTTCCCGATCGGGCGTGCACGCGTCCTGCCGGACAACTCGGGGCTATACATCACCCATGACGACGGCCGGCAGATGCGCGTCGATTTCTTCGACATCGAGAGCGGCGAGATTCAGGAGCTCACGACAGCCTTCAGCACCGGCCCGAACACGGATCCAGCCACGAGTCGCGTTTCGGCTCTGACCTCGAACGACGGCCAGCGACTCTATCTCTACTCGAGCAGCTCGGGCGAGGTCGCCATCGTCGATCTGGCCCGGCGCGCCATCGAACGGACCTTCGCGCTCGACCTCAACGGCTTCAGGGATAGCCCAATACCGGTGGAGGACGCTCAGCTATCGCCGGACGGCCGCTTCCTCTTCCTGACCGAGTACATCCCGGACGACTGGCTACGCACGCCGAGCTCGCCGCCGCCAGCCACGCGGCCCCTGTGGGTGGTAGATCTCGCAGGCTGGCGGGTCGTCCAGCGCATCGAGGTACCGGGCGACATCCGTGACGTCACCGTCGCGCCGGATAGCGCCAGCGTCCACACGCTCAGCCAGGTCAGCAACCGAGAAGATCCACAACGCTGGCGCTTCGTCATCTCGACCTTCGACACGGCGACATTCGAGCAAACGGGCATGGTGGAGTTGGCTGAGTTGACCGAGCAGAACGCCAATCTCACTCTGATCTCGCCAGCCGGGGAATACCGTGCCATCTACGGCCGCGCGCCGACAGTCGACGGTGTCGCACCCGATGACATCGACGACTTCACGACCCTGCCGCAAGCGCGTGTCAGGGTGCTCGACGAGCAGCTCCCGGTCGGCATCACCGTCCCGGTCGAGCTCGAATTCCTCGACCCGGCCACCGGCGAACCGCTTGGCAGCGACGCTCCATTTGTTCGCTACGACGCCGAACAGCAGGTCACGCTCGCTTTCGAACGACCCGGCGCGAAGTCGGTCGTCTCGGTTGGCGCAGAGCTCGCGCCCGGCGAGCAGCGCGGCACGGTGAAGCTGAAGGAAGCGGGTTGGTGGAACGCGCGCATTGTCGTCGGCGAAGGTGGCGAGGGCGGTGGCTTTACCCTGATTCTGCGCGATGTCTTCCGCGGTACGCCGACGTTCGAAGGCACGGACGGCCGCCCCTATGTCCTGCGTCTGGAGAGCGACCCGCAGGAGCCGGTTGCGGAGGCCGAGATCATGGTCCGCGCCCTCTTCGTCGACGCGGCGACCGGCGACCCGCTGCCGGAGGGCGTCACGTTGGTAGACGGCCTGCCGGACGAGCTGCGCCTGGCCCTGGTCGGCTCGGGTTCGCTCATCCGCGACCTGCCGGCGGTCGGCCACGGCGTCTATGCCAACACCTTCAGCATCAGCGCGCCCGGCACATGGACGACGCGCCTGATCTTCCGCCAGCCAGAGTCCGAGGACACCCTCTCGACCCAGCTCGACATGCAGCCCTTGACCGTCACCGCCCCCTGAGCGCCCCAGCCCGTCGTAACATCAATATAGAAACAGAAAGAATCTCGGCCGCACCCGTAGAGCAGGGGCTCGTCCCCGGCCAGCTGGCGGGACTCTATCGCTCATGCATCAAGATAGGCTCCAGAGGTCGAGCATTGAGTCCGCTTACCCCAAGCGCGATATCAACCGGTACGCGCCTAAAGCGATCCAGCAACGCACCTGGCATCCCGAGGCACGAGAGATCTTCGAACGCAACATTGATGCTCCGAGGCTGTGGTATCCCGGTGCTACGGCGTTGTTGCCAGCGTTTCGCCGCGCTGACATGTGACACGCTCGCGACAAGATCCCTCCTGCGTCGGGATGCCACGGTTGTTGCTGTGGCGTCTGCTGCAAGGCGCTGGGTGTGCACCGAATTCGCGGACGCCGCAAGTGAACGACTAAACTTTATGCTTGAAGGATAGAGTCGCACAAACCGGCAGGGGACGAGCCCCTGCCCTACGCGAAGCAGGACGTTTCCTTGCCGCTATCGAGCAAGTGTGCGGGTATCAAACCTACGACGGATCAGCCAAACAGGTCGGCAAGCGCCAGCCGGAAACCTGGCAGCACATCACCACCGTCGATTTCCGCCTCGACTTCGACGACGGATGGGGGCTGGTCAGGTGAATGCGCAGTAATCGTGCGCCGCGCCGGATCGACCAACCAGATCAACCTGACGCCAGCATCGAGATATTGCTGAACCTTGCGATTGAGCTGAGCCGGGCGCTCGGATGGCGAGAGGATTTCGATAACAAAATCCGGCGCGAGATCCACGTAGGTCCGGCGCGGGAAGTCGGCCGGCAGCCGCTCCACACGTACCGCCGCCAGGTCTGGCCCGACGAGCGTATCGGGCTCGCGCCCAAGCAGGAAGCCGGTATCGCCCGCGAAGCACTTGATCTCCGGATGAGAACGCTGATAGGTCCAGAGCAACGCACTCAGGTGCAACATCAGACTTCCGTGTTCATCACTTGTCGGCGGCATAGACAGCAGCTCTCCCCGGATCAGCTCGTGACGGCAGCCGTCATCGTCCAGCGCCAGGAGGTCTTCAATGGTGAACTGCTCGGTCGTCGCCATGGGCGTCTCCTCAGGCATCGCAGCGGAACAGTCAGCTTAATCATACGAGTGGAGCAGAGGTACTGTTCGATACAATCGGAGTTCCAGCCTATCGTCATCAACGCGAGGATCAAGCAGCCATCGCCAGCAAGACCAGGCCAATCAGACGTTTCGCAGACCGCGCCGAAGCCGGTCGGGTACTCGGCGAGCAGATGCAGGAGCGCTACAGCGGGCGCGGCGACGTTATCGTGCTCGGGCTGCCACGGGGCGGCGTCCCTGTTGCCGCGGAGTTGGCCAGGGTCATCGGCGCGCAGCTGGATGTCTTCGTCGTCCGCAAACTCGGCGTGCCTCACCAGCCCGAGCTGGCGCTCGGCGCGATTGCCAGCGGCGGAGCGCGCGTCTTCAACGAGGATGTCGTCGGCTACAGCGGCGTCACTCGCGAACAGATCAATGCCGTGATTGCCCGCGAAGAAGCCGAGCTCGCGCGGCGCGAGGCGCTCTACCGCGGCGAACGGCCCCGCCCGGCATTGCGCGATCAGATCGTCATCCTGGCGGACGACGGCCTGGCAACGGGCGCGACGATGCGGGCGGCGATAGCGGCTGTACGGCAATACGAACCGCTCTGGCTGGCCGCCGCCGTGCCGGTCGCCGCGCCCGAGACCGCCAACATGGTCGCCGAGCTCGTCGACGATCTGATCTGCCCGCTCCAACCCACATCATTCCAGGCCGTCGGCATCTGGTACGAGGATTTCTCGCCGACCAGCGACGCCGAAGTCCGCGACATCCTGACCCGCTTCCCCTCCAGCGCCGGCTCGTAGCGGCCAACTCCACCACGTCCTGTTTCCAACGTTCTGTTACACTCCCGCCATTAACCGGATGAGCGAGGAGCGACGGTGATGCGCGGAACATTCATATCTATTCAGACGATTCCCTTTAACTATCTGAAGGATATGAAGCTCCATGCGTACGTTGAACCTCGGAATTCTGGCCCATGTCGACGCCGGTAAGACAAGCCTGACCGAGCGGCTACTCTACGCCGCCGGTGTCATCGACGAGATCGGTAGCGTCGACGATGGCAACACCCAGACCGATTCCCTCGCGCTCGAACGACAACGCGGCATCACGATCAAGTCGGCCGTGGTCTCTTTCTCCCTGGGCGACACCACGGTCAACCTGATCGACACGCCCGGCCACCCGGACTTCATCGCCGAGGTCGAACGCGTCCTGCATGTGCTCGACGGAGCAGTGCTGGTCATCTCCGCCGTCGAAGGGATCCAGTCCCAAACCCGGGTGCTGATGCGGACGCTGCGGCGGCTCGGCATCCCGACGCTCATCTTTGTCAACAAGATCGACCGCGCCGGAGCCGCATACGAGCGCGTGCTGGACGGTATCGCCGAGAAACTGACCCCGGCGATCATCGCGATGGGCACAACACATGATCTCGGCAGCCGCGATGCCGGATTCACACCCTACGACTCATCTGATGATGCTTTTGCCGATAGCCTGATCGAGCTGCTCGCAGACCATGATGAGGACTTCCTGGCGGCCTTCGTCGCCGATGAGTCGATGGCCTCCCGGCAGCTTGACGGCAAGTTCAAGGAACAGGTCAGGCGGTCACAGATATCGCCGGTCTACTTCGGGTCGGCCATTACCGGGGCAGGAACAAACGACCTGATCGCCGGCATCCGCGAGCTGTTACCAACCAGTTGCAGCGATCCCGGCGCGCCATTCTCGGCGTCGGTCTTCAAGATCGAGCGGGGAGCATCCAACGAGAAGATCGCTTATGCGCGCGTCTTCTCCGGCCGGCTCAACGTGCGCGAGCGGCTCGCGTTCGGTGCGGAATGTGAAGGCACCGTCACTGGCATCGAGGTCTTTGCCGAGGGCTCGTCCGTCACGCAGAAATCAATCTCCGCCGGGCAGATCGGCCAACTGCGTGGACTGCACGACATCAAGGTCGGCGACGCGCTCGGCGCAGCCCGACTCGATCAAGGTCAGCAGAACTTCGCTCCGCCAACGCTTGAGACGATCATCATGCCCCGCAATCCGGCTGATCGTGGCACCCTGCACGTCGCCCTGACCCAGCTTGAGGAGCAGGATCCGCTCATCAACCTGCGGCGCGACGAGGTTCGGCAGGAGACGCTCCTGTCTCTCTACGGCGAGGTCCAGAAAGAGGTCATCCAGCAGACGCTGGCGGACGACTTCGGTATCGAGGTCGAGTTCAGCGAATCGACGACCATCTGCGTCGAGCGGCCCGCCGGCAGCGGCGCGGCCTTCGAGATCATCGCCCAGGAACCGAATCCCTTCCTCGCCACGCTTGGGTTGCGGATCGATCCGGCGCCGCTCGACATCGGTATCGAGTTCCGGCTGGAGGTCGAGCTGGGGTCGATGCCGTTGGCCTTCTTCAACGCCGTCGAAGAGGCCGTGCACGCGACGCTGCGCCAGGGACTCCACGGCTGGGAGGTCACCGACTGCATCGTCACGATGACCCACTCCGGCTACTGGGCCCGCCAGAGCAGCGCCCATGGCGTCTTCGACAAGAGCATGTCGAGCACCGCCGGAGACTTCCGCAACCTGACGCCGCTGGTGCTGATGGACGCATTGAAGCAGGCCGGGACGACAGTCTACGAGCCTGTCCTGCGCTTCTACATCGAGATGCCCGAGGACACCTACGGGCCACTGCTGCCGCTGCTGGCGACCCTCGATGCCAGCCCCGAGACGCCGCGACTGCGTGGTGAGACCTGCCTGCTGGAAGGGCAGATCCCGGCCGCGCGCCTGCAGGAGCTACAGCAGCGCCTGCCCGGCATGACGCGCGGCGAGGGCGTCTTGGAGTCGGAGTTCGACCGCTATGCCCCAATCAGCGGCGAGATCCCGGTCCGGCCGCGTTCTGATCACAACCCGCTCGACCGCAAGGAGTACCTGCTGCATGTCCTGCGGCGGGTCTAGCGCGAGCGAGCGGAGCCGGACATGATGGACATCACCGTTCCCTACCTGCGCTGGGCCTGGATGCGGGCCGT
Organism: Chloroflexia bacterium; assembly: GCA_030431755.1. Taxonomy (GTDB): domain Bacteria; phylum Chloroflexota; class Chloroflexia; order Thermomicrobiales; family CFX8; genus JAUIIK01. The sequence continues at coordinate 10,818 of JAUIIK010000009.1, read as the reverse complement.
GCTGCACCGCGGCTACTGGCTCGTCACCAGCATCTACCTGGTGCTCGATGCCGGGCTATCGCCCTTCGAGCTGGTCTTCCTCGGAACCGCCCAGAGCATCATCTCGATCATCTTCGAGGTGCCGACCGGCGTCGTGGCCGACACGATCAGCCGCAAGTGGTCGCTCGTCATATCGCAGCTCCTGATCGGCGGCAGCATGGTCGCGACCGGGTTGGTGACAGCCTTCCCGGCGCTGGTCATCACCCAGATGATCTGGGGGGTCGGCTGGACCTTCGCCAGCGGCGCGGACGTCGCCTGGGTCACCGACGAGCTCAACGACGATGAACGCATCGGGCGGGTGCTGACGAAGCAGGCGCGCTGGTCCTACATCGGCGCGGCAACGGGCATGATCGCGGTCGGCTCCCTGGCCTGGCTAACCGAGCGCGACACCGCCATGATCTGCGCCGGGGTCGCGACGACACTGCTCGGCCTGTACGTGGCAACCCGCTTCCCGGAGACCGGCTTCACCCCGGCCCGCGATCAGCACTGGCGCCGTTCAGCCTCGATATTCCGGCGCGGCCTGACCCTGGCCCGGCGCGACCGCGAGATCCTGCTGGTCTTCGCGGCAACGATCATGGTCAACGGCGTCGATGAAGCCTTCGGGCGGCTCCACCCTAAGAAGCTGATCGACCTCGGCATCCCGGGGTGGATCCCGACTGGGGATAATGAGGTCGTCTGGTTCACCGCGCTCGGCATCGCCACATACGCCACCGGGGCGCTGGCTTTGCGGGTCGTCGAGAGCCGCTTCGAAGGTGTCGGCGCGGCGCGCCGTCTCTACGCCTTGGCCTGCGCTGTCGGCGCCGTCGGACTGGCGCTGCTGGCCTTCGCGCCAGACGGCGTCACGGGCAGCGCCGGTATCCTGATCGTCGGCGGGATCGGCATGACCGTCACCCGCGCCGTTGGCGTCATCTGGGTCAACCGCCGCGCCACCAGCGAAGTCAGGGCGACGATGCAGTCCTTCCTGGGTCAGGCCGAGTATTTCGGCGAGATCGTCTTCGGCGTCAGCTTCGGCATCCTGGCCCAGACGACGACCATCACCGCCGCCTTCACAGCCGCCTGCCTGCTCTTCGCCACTACCGGCCTCATCGTCCGGTTCACGCAAACTGACGCGTCACTACAGAAAGCACAGAGAATCCATGTCTAGCACCACAACGATGCACGAGAACGAGCAACCGATCGACGCCGATCTTGTCCGGCGGCTCCTCGCGGCGCAGTTCCCGGAGTGGGCTGAACTGCCGCTCCAGCGGGTCGATTCCGCCGGGACCGACAACGCCCTCTACCAGCTCGGCGACGAGCTGGTTGTCCGGTTGCCGCGCATCGACTGGGCCATCTCTCAGATCGAACGTGAATACCGCTGGCTCCCGCAGCTCGCGCCGCACTTGCCACTTCCGATTCCAGTTCCACTGGCGCTCGGTGAGCCCGGCGAGGGCTACCCCTGGCATTGGTCGGTCAACCGTTGGATTGAGGGCGAAACCGCGACCCTCGACCGCGTCAGCGACCATGCCCAGTATGCGCGCGACGTTGCGGAGTTCATCAACACTCTTCAACAAGTCGACGCAACCGGTGGACCTTTGGCAGGCTCGCCGAATGTCTCCCGTGGTGTCCCGCTTGCCGAACGCGACGCGTCGACGCGCTCCGCACTGGCAAAACTCGAAACCATGAGCATGATCGACATCATGGCGGCGACTGCCATCTGGGATTCCGCGCTGGCGGCGCCGGTCTGGGACCGGCCACCGGCCTGGTTTCACGGTGATCTTCAGTCCGGCAACCTGCTGGCAACCGGCGGTCGTCTGAGCGCCGTGATCGACTTCGGATGCATGGGCGTTGGAGATCCCGCCATCGATCTCCTCCCGGCCTGGACGATTTTCACCCCGGCTGCCCGTGCCGTCTTCCGCACAGCCGTGCAGACAGATGACGCAACCTGGGAACGTGGTCGTGGCGTGGCGCTCTCTTTCGCGGCCGGCGCGCTCTCCTACTACCACGAGACCAATCTCGGCCTGGCCGGGATCGCACGCTACACCCTCGATCAGGTGCTGGGAGATCACATGCGACGGAGTGACTGACAGGGCTTGGCGGCAAGCTCGAATTCAATGACGCTGTCATTCCGAGCGGAGGCTTGGCGAAGTCGAGGAACCCCAATCTCAAGCGTTTATGGAATCGATCATACGATCAATGCTCGATCCGCCGTCACACAGCAATGCCGCGACATTGACCAGAGCTTTGCCGCATGTCCTGGCCCTCTCACGCATGTCGTCTGGATTCGTCGACTCCGCCGAGCCTCCGCTCGGAACGACATCCGTTGGGGCTGTCTGCACACCAAGCAGCTAACTGAGAACCGCAACCGTCGGTAGAATGAGCGGGCTGGTTGAAACTGCGCGACAACGAGGAAATGGGACCGATGACCGACGAGAAGATCAGCGTCCGCTTCAGGACAGACAACGCCGAGTACAGCTGCGACCTCAAGCACTGGGACATCATCCACGACGCCATCCACCACGGCATCCCCGAGGATGTCCGCGAGGGACAACGCATGGTCCTGCGGGCCGAGAACGGTGAGGATGTCTACCCGGACATGTTCGCCATCGAGGTCGCGCGTGGCTACGGCGATGGGCAGTCGGTCACGCTCCAGACGACGATCGAGCCGATCGGCAGCAGTCCCGGCCCCTGGCGCAACATCGCCTTCGACCACCTTGCAATCACCGTCGAGGACCGCCAGGCCGCCTACGAGTTCTTCACCGGCGTCCTGAAGATGCAGGAGATGCGCCACGACCCGCATCTAACGGTTCTGACGACTGGACCAACCTCGCTCTTCCTCTTCGACACCGGCGAGGATGTCCCGCTCTCCGACGGCAAACCCTCGCGCTGGCACCATCTCGGATTCGTCGTCGACAGCCTCGACCACGCCTACCACGACCTCAAGCAGGCCAGCGAGCTCGTCTCCGACTTCACCCTGCTGGAGCGCCAGGAGCGCTGGTCGCTCTACGGCCACTACCGTAACGGCGACGTCACCTTCATGATCCAGCTATCTGAAATCCGCGACGGCTGGACCGGCCTCGACAACGCCGCCCAGTACACCGACCACCTCTTCGACTACAGCGCCCAGCGCTATGGCAAGCGATTGGAAGAGTAGGGAACAGGTAACAGGGAATAGGGAACAGTGAGGGACTAGAACTGGCGGCAGCGACTCTCCTTCGGGGCACATGCCAGGTCCCCAAGATGGCATCCCGAGGCGAGGTTTGGGAAGCTGAGGGATCTACGGCCGCCAGCATCACCTTTGTTCGGATGCCGCCGCCCAATGCCCCTCACCGCTCTGCACCCTTAGTTCACACTGAATCCCGCAAGACTGCGACACAGCCCTACGCCGTACTCGTGATTTGGCCACATTCGAGGGAATCCACGTGAACGATGACGGAGGGACGTTCGACGTATGGACATAGACATCCGAGCATGGTCAGAGGCTGATCTCGGGCTCCTGCAACGGCTCATGGGCGATCCGGAGATGATGCGCTATCTCGGCGGACCGGAATCCGACGAGAAGATCCGGTCACGGCACGAGAGGTATATGGCCATCGGCGACACCGGCACGGGCCGGATGTTCGTCATCGTCGCCGGGCCGGAGCGCACGCCTGCGGGCTCGGTCGGCTACTGGGAACGACCTGTCGGCGATGAGACGGCCTGGGAGACCGGCTGGAGCGTGCTGCCGGAGTTCCAGGGTCAGGGCGTCGCGACACGCAGCACGGCGCTCGCCATCGACCGGGCGAGAGGTGAGAACAGACATCGCTACCTGCACGCCTATCCCTCCGTCGAGAACGCGGCGTCGAATGCGATCTGCAGGAAACTCGGCTTCCGCCATCTGGAAACGCAGGAGTTCGAGTACCCGCCGGGGAATCTGATGCGCTGCAACGACTGGCAGCTAGATCTGTCGGAATAGGAACCGGCAGCCGACGCTTACAAACAAGAGAGCCAACTACTATAGGGAAAGGGAACCGCGATGACGGCAACGGTGACGGAACTCGGCGCGCTGGCCGATAGGCTGCAGGAGCAAGGACGCAACGAGGACAGCCCCGACCGTGGCAGGCCACTCCTTGATGAGGCCTCGCAAGGCATGACTCTCGCGGACCCGCGCGCCACCGCCGTGCCGATGCGCCAGGCGCTCATCGCGGGGGTGCAGACGCTGCCCGACGAAGCCTTCGCGGACCAGCCGGCCGATGCCGAGGGCAACGAGGTCTGGTCTGCCGGCGAGGTCATTACCCATTGCAATTTCGTCCTGATGCGCTTCGCGGAGCGCGCCGCCGGGATGATGGGCTTGCCGGAGCCGGGCTGGCCCGACGAGCTGGCCGCCAGTGGCGAGCAGCGCGTGCTCGACAAAGACGCCACCATCGCCGCTGCCGAGCTGATCGACCTCGGAGTGTGGTTTGACCGCATCCCCGCCGACGCCGACATCGAGAGCTCGGAGGAGCTCCCGAGATTCGGCAACGTCTCCGGCCGCACCTGGCTCTACTTCATGGCCGTCCACGAAGCCGACCACGTCGAGCAGCTCGAAGAACTCCGCGCCGCCCACAGCTAACCCCCTACAATTACAGAATCTTGATCTATCCCCCTCTCCCAGGATTGGGAGAGGGGTTAGGGGTGAGGGCCATATGAAAGCACTCCAGATGACCGATTCGATCCCGCGCTTCGCCATGAGCAAGGGACTCGCGCGCCTGCGCCCCGGCACCTTCTGGGGACCGCTCGCCTGCATGCGCTACCGCGACGTCGACCCGCCGGACCTCCCGACCCCGGAGTGGCTGCGGGTCCGCACCACCTATGGCGGCATCTGCGGCAGCGATATCGGCACGATCACGCTGCACGCGTCAACGACGACTTCGGTCTTCACCTCCTTCCCCTTCACCTTCGGGCACGAGAACGCGGGCGTCATCAGCGAGCTTGGCCCGGCGACCCCCGCGGGCTTCGAGGTCGGCCAGCGGGTCGTCGTCGATCCGCTACTCTCCTACGAGCAACGCGGCATCGAGAACCCCGACGGCATCCCGGCCAACTTGTGTCAGATCTTCGATCTCGGCGATGTCTCCGAGGGGTTGATGACCGGCTTCTGCCGCGACACTGGCGGCTCCTGGAGCGAGGAGTTCGTCGCCCACCCGTCGCAGGTGCTCCAGGTACCGGATAACGTCAGCGACGAGGAAGCCGTCCTGACCGAGCCCTTCGCCGTCAGCCTCCATGCCGTCCTCCAGAACATGCCCTCCGATGACGACACGGTGCTGGTGATTGGTGGCGGCGTCATCGGACTTTGCACCATCGCCGCCTTGCGCGGACTCGGCAGCAAAGCCCGCATCATCGCCATCGCCCGCTACGGCTTCCAGGCGGAGGAGGCGCAGCGGCTCGGCGCGGACGTCGTGCTCGGCAAGACGCGCGGCAAAGCGCTCGACCAGAAGCTGCTGGAGACGCTTGGGGCGCGCAGCCTGAAGCCGGTCCTCGGCCCCAACCTGATCGTCGGTGGCGCGGACGTCGTCTTCGACTGCGTCGGCTCGCCCTCCTCCTTCGAGCAGGGCGTCCGCTTCGCCGGCTCCGGCGGCACCGTCGTTCTGATCGGCCTGGCCGGGAAGCTCGACGGCATCGACTGGACGCCGGTCTGGCTCAATGAGCTGACCATCCGCGGCGCATTCGCCTACGCCATGGAGGAGTGGCAGGGCGAGGAGCTCTCGACGATGGCTCTGGCCCTCCGCTTGATGGCCGAGAAGAAGGTCGACCTCGGCAGCCTCGTCACCCACCGCTTCGCTCTCGACGACTACCGCGAGGCACTTACGACCGTCACCTCCAAAGGCAACAGTGGCGTGGTCAAGGCGGTCTTCGACTTTCGATAGAGGCGCTCGCGAGATTCACAGCGCACAATTGCTGCCAGAGGATCGATAGAGGAGGCTATGAAATGTCCGCCAACAAAGAGATCTATGAAGCCGATGCAGAGTTGGCAGCCCTGATTAGTACGACTGCTGCAACCGGAGAACCGTTGCGGATCATCGCGGGAGGCAAGACATACAGAGTACTCGTGGCGCCAGATGAACGTGCCCGACCAGTTGAAGGTATCCGAGCCGCTGCCGGCACATGGAGCGATCTCGACGTTGAAGAAGTCAAAGCGTATCTGGCTGAGCGACGACGACAGCCGGGCCGCCCTCCGGTCGAGCTTTGAGTCGCTATCTCATTGACACCGACTGGATTATCGATGCGCTCAATAACCAGGCAACGGCTGTTAACCATCTCACTGATCTTGCGCCAGAGGGACTTGCCGTTAGTCTCATCTCTTACGGTGAACTCTGGGAAGGGGCGAAGTTTGCACGCAACCCAGAACGCGAGATCTACGGCCTCGAAGCGTTTCTTCAGGGCAAGGATATGCTAACGCTTTCGGTCGAGATCATGCGACGTTTTGGCGATCTTCGGGGAGCGCTTAGACAGTCAGGGCAATCACTCAGCGACCTCGACCTGCTGATCGCCGCGACGGCGCTCGAACATGACCTCGTGCTCGTGACCCGCAATGTACGGCATTTTCAGCGTGTACCGGGGCTCCAGTTGTTCTCTGGCTGATATGCCTATCTCTGACGATAACTGTGAGAATTCTTGCCTCGGTCTTGTCCGATGCGGCAACAGCATCAGCAAAGCGGTCGTTGACTTTCGGTAGGCCGCGCGAGCGTTCGCGGCGGCTAGCGGGCGGCGAGGTCGATGACGGTGTCGACGAGGGCCTGGATACCAGGGACGGCCAGTTCCGGGTCGGTCCACTCGTCACGGGAATGGCTGATGCCGGCACTGCTAGGGACCAGAACCATGCCGGCCGGGCAAATGCGGGCCATCTGCATTGCATCGTGACCGGCGCCCGAGAGCATCTGGCGCTGCCCGATGCCCCGTGCAGCGCAATGCCGCGTTAGCAGCTCGACGATCTCGCTATCCATCTCGACCGGCTCCTGGTGTGTAAGCGGCTGGCTACTCACCGTCAAGCTGCGCCGCAGCGCAATCTCCTTAATCCCCTGCTCGACGCGAGCGACCATCTGCTGCTTGTCTTCCCGGTCGCCCCCACGGAGGTCGACATCGAAGACCGCATTGCCCGGAACGACGTTCATGGCGTTCGGCGTCACCCGGAGCGTGCCAACCGTGCCGACCGATGACTCCGATTCCCCTGCCGTGCGTTCGATGAGCAGAATCATTTCGGCGGCGCCGGTCAGGGCATCCTTGCGCAGCGCCATCGGTGTCGCGCCGGAGTGATCGGGACGTCCCGTGACTTCCACACGAAAGCGCGTCGGCGCGGCGATGCTGGTGACGATGCCGACGCTCTGTTCGGCTTCCTCCAACACGCGCCCTTGCTCGATGTGCAGCTCGACGAAGGCGCGCACGGCCTGCGGTTGCAGACGGACGGAGTCGAGTTCGTCGGGCCGGAAGCCCGCGCTGGTCAGCGCCGCATAGATCGACAGGCCGTCGCGGTCCTCAAGCGCCAGCACTTCACCGGGCGCGACTGAGCCGGCCACGAGCGCGCTCCCGAGGGTGCCGACGCCGAAGCGGCTCGACTCCTCACATGAGAAAGAGACCACCTGCACTGAACGTGGCAGGTCGACCCCCGCCCCAGTGAGCAGGCTGACGGCCTCAAGCGCCGCAACGACCCCGAGCGAGCCATCGAAGCGCCCGCCCTGTGGCACGGTATCGAGATGTGAACCGGCCAGCACCGGCGCGAGCGTAGGATCGGAACCAGTTCGCTCGCCGAAGATGTTGCCAAATGCGTCAATGCGCACCTTCAGCCCGAGCGCCGCCAGGTAGTGGAGCAATAGCTCGCGCGCCTGGAGGTCGGCCCGGGTAAAGGCCAGCCGGGTGACGCTGCCATCTCGCTGGTAGCCGATCCGCGCAAAGGACTGGAGCCGCTCCCGAACGCGGCCGGCGTCGATCCCTGGAAGCTCAGGCGGGGTGTTCACGGGCGGTGATAGCGCAGCACGGCGTCCTCGCCATCGTCTTCCATCAGGTGGACCTGAATCTCTTCCCCTGGCTCGATCTCAACCGTCGCGGCGACCTGGTCGGCTGCAATTGGAAGCTCACGGCCACCACGGTCGATCAGGACGGCGAGGACGATGCGGGCAGGACGTCCGAGCGCGGAGAGCTCGTCCAGCGCGGCGCGAATGGTGCGGCCGGTGTAGAGCACATCGTCGATCAGATAGATCGTCTTGCCCGCCACCGCGAAGGGCAGTGACGTCTGCCCGACGACCGGCTGTTGCGCGAGGCTGTCGAAGTCGTCACGGTAGAGCGTGATATCGAGGCTGCCGCAGGGTATCTCGCGGCCGGTTTCTTCTCCTAGAAGTTCGGCAAGCCGCCGGGCAAGCGTGTCGCCACGCCGCTGAATACCGACCAGACAGAGCTCCTCCCGGCCAGCCATGTCCTCCGCTAGCGCGGTAGCGAGCCCGTCGATAAGGCGGCGCATCTGGCCGGTGTCGTAGACCGTCTCCGCCCCGCTAGCCCGTTGCGTCCCGTCGGCTGCCACTGCATTCTCCTTCGGTAAATGAGCCAGGACGCAGGGGCAGAGTCGGACGATCCGGGCATGTCCGGCGCTCAGTCTCCGGCAGTGACCGGCGCGTGCTCTGGACCGAGCGGGGCGCGGACCCCGATTATGCTATCGCGGATGACGAGTTCCCGCAGTTCTCCCTCACTCATGCTCTCGGAACCTTCCGGATGGCGCGGCAGCATCAGGTAGCGCAGCTCATCGACCGCCATGATGCTCTTGCACGACAATACGCTGTAGCGAGCCTGGGTCTGATGCTCCCAATCCGCCCACTCGTGTTCGCCCTGATCAATCGCTTCAGCGGTCGGCCAGCCGCCGCAGTCATGTGGCGCAACCATTGTCGTCGCTCCGCTCTCGCGGGCGTGAGGAGAGCATAGCAGAGCGGGTTGACCGCTTCGTCCAACGGAAGGGGGTGGAGATCGTGTCCACGGAAATCGGACCGCCGTGGGAGGTCCTACTGATCGGCGGCGTCTCGGGCAGCGGGAAGACGACGGCGGCCCGGGAGCTGAGCCGGCGTCTGGCAATCCCCTGGCTCGGCGTCGACGACCTGCGGCTGGCATTCCAGTGGACGCACGTCAGCCTGCCGGAGCCTGACCGAACCGAGGCGCTCTATTTCTTCCTCGATACGCCGGATGTCTGGTCGCTGCCGCCGGAGAGGCTGCGGGACGGCTTGATCGAAATCGGCGAGATCATGGCCCCTGCCATTGAGATCGTCGTCTCCAACCACCTGGACAATGCCGGCCCCATCATCATCGAAGGCGATGGCATCCTGCCGTCGGTCGTTGAGCGAGCCGAGGTCCAGCGCGGCCTTGCCGCAGGCCGCCTACGGGCCCTCTTTCTCCACGAGGATGACGAAGCGCAATTGTTCCGGAACTACCGTGGCCGCATCCGCGGTCCAAGCGCGCGGCCCGACGAGGAGCTTGTCCCGGAAGCCCGGGCCAAAGTCTTGTTCAGCGCCTGGGTAGTTGCGGAAGCACGGGCGCGTCAGCTGCCTGTCATACGCTCCCGGCCCTTCGATGATCTCGCGCAGCGCATCCTCGACAGCGCTTCTGGTGGGGGAAATCCGTAACACTACCGATAGCCCCGGGCAGGCGCTGACCACTAGACTGAATTCAACGAACAATCCACGGCAGCGGGTTTTCGCGCCCGACGATGTCTCGGGTTATCCGAGTTGAATGACGCAGGGGAAGAGAAGGACCGATGCAGGAATCGCTGATTGTGGCGCTCATCGCCGCCGCGCAGGAGTGCAATGACGACGACGTGCGGGTCATCATCACGCCCAAGGGCGACGGCAAGCCGACCTACTACGGCGCAATCGACCGGCGGCAGTCGAACAACAAGATCCTGTCGCTCAAGGCCGTCGACATGGGCGAGCCCAAAGCCGAAGGCGCGACATACCGCTTCCCACGCGGCTGCGTGCGCCAGATGGCCTACTACGGCGAGCGCAACGGCGAGCCGGTGCACTGGTTCATCATCGACGGCTGGCACAGCCTGACCGGTGTCCGCATCACCGACGAAGAGTTCTACAAGCTCAACGACAGCGACAACGGCGGATGCTGGCCAAGCGGCTTCAGCCACACAGACCCGAACGTCTACGTCTATCTTAAAGCGGTCGAGTTTGAAGACGGCGTCGTCTCGCGCGATATCGCCTTCGAGATGGACGAGATCAACTGCTGCGGCGACAACATGTAGCGCCTCCGCGCGCCATCGTTACATGTTCGTGGAGGGAAGCCTAGCTGGAGGTCGCATATATGTCCGACTTATTCGAGATGCTGCTGTACGAGGCCGCGAACGCGAACGTCGATCTGCCCGTGCTCATCTCGATTGGCGGCGCGGCGCTGGTACACGGCGAACTGGATAGCAGTCAGCAGATCTCGTCGGCAACGGCCCCGCGCTTCGCCCGCATGCTCAACGCAGCCCTGATCGATACACGGGAACCCAGCGGCGAGACGACCTTGCGGGTGCCACGCCCTCCGGCAGCCGCGGCTGTCGCCCTGTCCGGCGGGCCGAATCGCCGCTGGCTCCTGACAGTCGGCGCAACGGTCGTGACCGGCGAGGAGGTTAGCTGGGACCGCTGGTTGGACTACAACAGCGTGACCAACGGTGGCGGCTGGAACGCCAACCTCGTTGCCGAGCTGAAACACGCCTATCCCCTCAACACCGATGAGCGGGCCTTCTTCCACCTTATCAATGTAGAAATCCACACCCTCCAGGATGCGCTGCCGCTCGGCGGTCCGGTGCATGTGCCGACCAGCGAT
>JAUIIK010000163.1 GCA_030431755.1 Chloroflexia bacterium | reverse complement strand
AACGTCTCCGCTCGAAAGTGCGTCGACAAGTTGCGAGAGTGGGACTACCTGAGCTCGGCGGCTGAGTGCTTCAAGCTGATCGGCGAAGATGGATGGACCGACGGTGAGCTCCCACGGGCAATGCTCAGCGCTGATGCTGTGGTACATCAGGATGATGGAGCGGTTGGCTGGCCGGCGGGCACGGCGTAGCCTGCGTCTGGAAGCCCCGACGTAGCGCCTCATGCGAGATGCGGTGCTTTGCGCGCCCGGACGGTGACGACGACCTCATATTGTGGGTCGCGGTAGTCGCGCTCCTCGTCGGTCAGCTCCCAGGCGGCGACACCATAGAGGAACGCGGCGGCGGCGAGGACATTGCCGTAGGGCTCGATCTGCATCTTGCCGTCGGGGAATGCGTCGGACATCAGCCGTTGCATCGAGTGGCTGGAGAAGGACCAGTACCAGATGCCGGCCCATTCGTCGCGGCTGGACTGCGTCGTGCCCGGGACCGTCGCGAGCATGAGGCCGCCCGGCTTGAGAATACGATGGATCGTGTCGAGCGCCGCGCGGAAGTCGTAGATCAGGTGCAACGTCTGGGTGATTATGACGCAATCGAACGTGTCGGACGGGATATGGTCGGCCGTCGCGAGATCACCAACGATCGTCGCCTCGGGATTGCCGTCGTGGACGTGGAGAACGTCGCTTTGCGTGACTTGCTCGCCGCCAAAGCGCTCGGTATAGGTGCGCTCCCCGATTTCCAGTACCCGGCCGGAGATATCGTCGCTGTGCCATTTGAGAAAGCGCTCGATGTAATAGCGGTCAATTGGCCCGCCACGGTTGTAGCCGAAGCCAGGGTCGAGCGGCCTGAGCCGTCGCAGATCACCGAAGCGCACAAGGCCGGGCGGGACGTTGGCCAGGCTGCCGGTGGAGATGCGCCGGAGTCCGCCGGTCATGCGCTCGGGGAGCACTTTCTCAGCGACGGTTGCCAGACGGCGCTCGATGGCCTTCTTCGCGCGATCTCCACGGTGTAGGCGCTTCAGGCGGGCCAGAAGTGGCCGCTGCGTGTCGGTCCAGCGCGCGCCTAGCAACTCCCAGACACGCTCGTCGTCGACGTTCTGCTTGCGGAGGTAGGACGCCAGCCAGCTCAGGAACGTCTTCTTCATCTCGCTGGCGCTATTTTCATCCGCCATGTTGCAGGCCGATCCGCCGTGCTGGCGATAGCGTGCCCATAGCTCGTGGGTCACGTAGACCGGCGCTGCCAGCGCAGCTTTTGCCAGGAACACCTGGTCCTCGTAGAGCCCTGGAAAACGGTCGTCGAAGCCCTCGATTTCCTTGAGCAGTGAGCGACGTACGATAACACTGCCCATGCCGGGTAAGGTGCCGGAATCTCTCAGGTTTCGTAGGAGAAATTCAGGGGGTCGGTAGAGCTTGTCTACCCCGGGGCTGCTATCCGGTGGGAAATCGACATAATCCGAATAGAGTTCGTCCGGCGCGCCGCTCCAGCTAAACCAGTACTCGGTCGCGCCGTGGATCATGCCGGCCTTCGGATGGTTGTCCATCGCCGCGACCTGCCGCGCCAGCGCGTAGGAGAACCAGAGGTCGTCGGCGTCGAGGAAGGAGACAAACTCGCCGCTCGCGTGGGCGATGCCCAGGTTGCGGGAAGCGCTCATGCCCCGGTTCGCATTGTCCGGATGGCTCAGGTATTGGATGCGTTCCGGGTAGCGCGTGCTGTAGTCGCGCGCGATCTCCGGGCTGCGGTCAGTCGAGCCATCGTCGATCAGGAGCAGCTCCCAGTGGCGGTAGGACTGGGCCAGCACGCTCTCGATTGCGTCGGCGAGAAAGCGCTCCTCATTGAGAAAGATCATGATGACCGACACGCGGGGCCGGTTCTGTGCAGGCGTTTCAGACAGATGCATGGGTCTGCGGCGTCTCCGTTCGATGTGCGAGGATTTCGGGTAGCCAGACTCTCATTTGCAGGATGCCAAGCGGGTGTGTTCGGGCGAGCCAGGCCAGGTCGGCCAGGCGCTGCCGCCAATTGCGACGATTGATGCGCGGCGGTAGCGCGGCGCGCACGATGCGAATGGTGTAGAAGCCGGTGACCCGGCGTATGCCATAGTCGAGAGCTGCGCGTTGCTCCGGGTTGTGGGTGACGAATTGCCGCTCGTCATTGAGGACTGCGGTGACGGCTTCAAGCATGGCCCGGCCGCTGCTCGATATGCTCTCCGGATGACGCCGGTATTCGGCAACGATTGCGGCATGTTCGACGACCGGGAAGCTGCGGACGATCCGCAGGTAGTGTTCGAAATCTTCGCAGGCACGGAGGCTGGTGTTGAACCTGCCAACCCGGTCGAAAGCCCAGCGGCGGTAGATGACGGTTGCATGCATCCCAATGCGGTTGGAGCGCAGGAAGTCGAGATAGGCGGTTCGCTGACTCGGTTCGCGTTCGATCCGACGCAGCAGCGCGCCGTCGACATCAATGAACTGGTACTGACCGTAGGCGAATGCGCACTCGGGATGCTGCTCCAGGCAGGCGACACCGGCCTGCAGCGCGCCCGGCAGCAAGCGGTCGTCGGCGTCGAGGAAGACGAGCAGCTCGCCGGTGCTCTCGGCAATGCCACGGTTGCGCGCCGCCGACAGCCCCTGGTTCTCCTGCGTGATGACGATGACGCCGGAGTACGCCAAGGCAACCGCCGCAGTATCGTCGGTCGATCCATCGTTGATGACGACGATCTCGGTCTCTGGATAGTCCTGACTCGCAACGCTGTCGAGCGCTTCGCCGAGGTAGGCCGCCTGGTTGTAGCAGGGGATGATGACCGATACTCGTGGATAGTGCCGACGTGCTGGAATGCTCATACGAGGCGCTCCCTGCGCCAGGGCAGCAGCGGCCGGACCGCGCCCTCCCACTCGTCATACCAACCCGCGCGGAAATCGCTGGCGTCCTGGACATCGAATGTGAGGACGTCGTTCGCGCGCCACTCCTCCTGACCATCGAGCAGGACGCAGAACTCGATGCGGTGGATGCCGCTGTTCAGGAGGTCGCCGGGAATCTGGCAGCTCTCCCGGTAAATGCCCTCATCGAGCGGAACGCCGCGCCAATCTGCGAGCTGATTGTCGTGGGCGCTCAGGATCTGGATACCCTGGCTGTTGTAGAGGTTCAGGCTCGGCTTGATAAACACTCCCGGCTCGCGCACCCAGTAGTCACACTCAATCGTCAGTGGCGAGCGGACGGTGATCTGACTATCGCTCCCGGACTTCGAAGGCCGCACGCTGACCCGGTTCAGGCGGATGACGTCGTTGCCGGGCGCGTCTTCGGGCGTCTCCCAGACTTGCTCGGTCTGGAGGGCGTAGGAGGCCTGCATGTAGTCGGCGACGAGCTTGCCGGGCGAGCCTTCAGCGCGGATACGGCCCTGGTCAATCCAGTAGGCGCGATTGCAGAGGCTCTGGAGCGCCAGGAGGTTGTGACTGACGAAGAGCACGGTGCGGCCGTCGCGGGCTACGTCACCCATCTTGCCGAGGCACTTCTGTTGAAAAGCGACATCACCGACGGCAAGCACCTCGTCAACCATCAGGATCTCGGTGTCGAGGTGGGCGGCGACCGCGAAGGCCAGTCGCATGTACATGCCGCTGGAGTAGCGTTTGACGGGCGTGTCGATGAACTTGCCGACCGCGCCAAACTCGACGATCTCATCGAAGCGGCGCTTGATCTCGTGCCGACGCATGCCGAGGATCGCGCCGTTGAGGTAGACGTTCTCGCGGCCAGTCAACTCGGGATGGAAGCCGGTGCCGACTTCGAGCAGCGAGCCAATCCGGCCGTGGATCACGGCCCGGCCGCGATCCGGCGTAGTGATCCGGGAGAGGATCTTCAGCAGCGTCGTCTTGCCCGCGCCGTTGCGTCCGATGAAGCCGACGATGTCGCCGTGGGCGATCTCGAGGTCGACATCCCGCAGCGCCCAGATGAACTCCTCATCGTTTGCGCCTGAAGCGCCCTCATTGCGTTCGCCGCCGAGCCTGCGGGCGATGCCGCGTACCGGCGCGGTGAAGATCCCCGCGACGGCGTCGCGTAGCGTCACGTAGTGCTGGTGTTCGCCCAGCCAGTAACGCTTGCTCAGGCCAGTTGCTTCGATGGCTGCCTGATTCATGCGCTAGACCACGTCCGCGAAGGTCTGCTGGGCGCGACTGAAATAGGCCAGCCCGCTGGCGACAAGGACGAGGACGACGGCAATGGAGACGGCCAGCAGTCCGGGCGACGGCGCGGGTTGATCAAGCAACGCCCAGCGGAAGCCGTCGACGACGCCGGCCATCGGATTGATCCCGTAGAGCGTGCGCCAGCGTTCAGGGACCAGACTGCTCGGATAGGCGACCGGGGTGGCGAAGAGCCAGACCTGGATCAGGAATGGAATGACAAAACGTACATCGCGATACTTCACGTTGAGCGCTGACAACCAGAGTGAGACGCCGATTGCCGTAGCAGCGGCCATAAGAATCAGCAGCGGCACCGCGAGGATCGCTATCGAAGGCGTGACTCCATAGTACGCCATCATCAGCCCGAGCACGCTCATCGCGATCGTGAAGTCGAGCAACCCTCCCACGACGGATGCGAAGGGCATCATCACGCGTGGGAAATAGACCTTTGTGATGACGCCCTGGTGCTGGACGAGGACGTTGCTGGAGATCGAGACGACGTTCGCGAAGTAGGTCCACGGCACGAGCGCAGCGTAGGCGAAGACGGGATAGGGTAGATCGCCTGAGGGAATGCCGGCGAGCCGACCGAAGAAGATGCTGAAGACCACCATCGTGAAGAAGGGCTGGATGATCGCCCAGAGCGCGCCAAGCACTGTCTGCTTGTACTGGACCTTTACGTTGGCCCAGATGAAGAAGTAGAGGAGCTCCCGATAGGCCCAGAGCTCTCTGGGGTCGATGGGAACCCACCCTTTGGTTGGTTCGATGACCGTAACCGGCACGTCGGCGTCAACGCCGCGGCTCGCGGACCGTTCGAGCGCGGATTGATCGACCTTGCCGAGTGATGTCATGTGGCTCCGATGATTTCGTTGGCCTTGAACCAGGGAACGCGTTTGGCAGTGGCTGTCGCGCCTGCTCCTGGCAAGATTGTATCCGGGCCAGAAGTGCCAACGGTAGGAACACTAGTAACCCATTGGCCATGCGAACGGATGAGGGCACGGCACCCAGATACGTCGCATACGCCTCAGCCGAGGCGTGACAACGGGTGGCAGGGAAGCCTAAGATCGCTCGGTCGACCGTCGCCAGGAACTGCGCCAGTGGAGTGAGTGATGACCACGTCGGAGAATAGCGAGCAAGCCAAGACGCCCGCGCAGCCTGCCGGGCAGCTGACAGCCGATGGGACAACCTACGCCGGTTCGGGCAGTCCGGTGCTCGCGCGCTTCTACGAACTTGTGGATCTCCACCCAGAGAAAACGGCTCTCATCTACGCGCCGGAACACGGCGATGAGCTGAGCATCTCCTGGCGCGAGTTCGACCAGGCATCAACACGCATCGCGCGGCTCTTGCGCGCTGAGTTTGGTGTTAACGAGAACTCGGTCGTGGTCGTCGCGACCCGGAACTCGCACCTGCACTACTTCGTGACCTACGCGGCGTGGAAGCTCGGGGCCCTGGCGCTGCCGCTCCGCGCCGAGCTGCCGGCCCGAGAACGCGACGAGATCCTGGAGCTTGCCGATCCCGCCGTCGTCTACGCTGAGTGGGACGATATCGAGTTCCCAAGCCTTTCACCGCCTGAGTTGGAACGCGCCGAGAGCTATGCGAGCGAACGGCTCGACAATCTCTATCCCCATCCCGGCAAGGCCATCGCGTCCGGTGGGTCGACCGGGCGATCGAAGATCGTCATCGACCGTACCTGGAACCCGGCGGTCTGGCGGAGGACGCTCGGCATGGAAGATGAGCAGGTGCATCTCATGGCCGCGCCGCTCTACCATAACTCGCCGAAGCTCATCGGCAACACCGGCCTGCTGAAGGACCACACGATGGTCATCATGCAGCGCTTCACGCCGGAGCAAGCCGTGGATCTAATCGAGCGACACCGTGTCAACTATGCGTACCTGCCGCCAATCATTCTCCAGCGGATCGCCCGGATGCCGGGGATCGAGGAGCGGGATCTGTCGAGCATCCATGCCTTCCACAGCTCGGCGGCGGTCTGTCCGCCCTGGCTCAAGCGTTGGTGGATCGAGCGCATCGGCCCTGAGAAGGTCTGGGAGGTCTACGGCTCATCGGAGGGCGTCGGCGCGACGATCATTCGCGGCGATGAGTGGCTCGAACACCCTGGCAGTGTTGGCCGGCCATCCGCGAACGCCAGGCTACGAATACTCGACGAGCATCAGCAGGAGCTCCCGCCCGGTGAGGTCGGCGAGATCTACATGTGGACCGAAACGGGGCCGACATTCGATTATGTCGGAGCGCCGCCGTTGAAGTCGACGCCGGATGGCTACTACTCGGTCGGCGACCTCGGCTCTGTCGATGAGGATGGCTACCTCTTTATCGCCGACCGCCGGACTGACATGATCGTGACCGGTGGCGCAAACGTCTTTCCGGCTGAGGTCGAGGCAGCGCTGGGGGAGCACCCGGAGGTAGCCGATGTCGTTGTCGTCGGGGTGCCCGACGAAGAGTGGGGCCGCCGGGTGCACGCCATCGTTCAACCGCGCGACGTCGCGCGCCCGCCTGCCATAAGCGACCTCAACGCCCATGTCCGCGAGCGGCTCGTGAACTACAAAGCCCCAAAGACCTACGAATACCTGGCCGACTTCCCCCGCAACGAGGCCGGCAAGATCCGGCGCACGCAGCTCGCGGCTGAGCGCGAATAGTACGGTCTCCCCTTGGAACGTAGGGCAGGGGCTCGTCCCCTGCCTGCGAGTGCGGGAGATTTTCCAGACGCGGCAGGGGACGAGCCCCTGCCCTACGGATCGCAGCGGACGCCGACTGACGCCACAGTGAAGCGGCCCGCGCGCTCTGGCATAAAGCGCGCGGGCCGGTGTCAAGCGAACGTGAGCTATCCGGCGACGATGCCGACCGTGCTGGAGGCAAGGCCCGTTACGGTGCCCGCGTCGGTCAGGTTGCCGCGGCCATCGACTGCGAAGATCGAGATCGAGTCAGCGCTGCCGTTCAGGACGTACAGGAACTGTCCGTCCTGGCTCACCGAGGCGTCGATTGGCGAGCTGCCATCACCGGTCAAGCCGGCCTTGCCGTCCTCGGGGCGATGCTCGAGCGTCGCGTCGATCAGGAACGCACGTCCGTCGTAGCGAATCCCGAATGCCGAGACCGAGCCGCTGCCGGTATTCGTCGTGTAAGCGTGGCGGCCGTCGGGCGTCACCGCGACCCAGCAGGCAGCCGTTTCCGTGCTGTGAACCGTGCCGCTGATAAGCCGCAAGCTGCCGTCGTGATTGATGTCATAGGTTGAGACGGCGCTGGCGTCTTCTGCTCCGCCGAAGGCTTCCGAGACGACGAGCGTGCCATTCTGGCCGAAGTCGAAGCCGAACGGCGTCATGCCGTGCGAAGGGTTGACCGTGGCGTGGCCGGCGATGCCGTCGGTGCCGACCGGGTAGACGACGATGCGGTTGGTCGCCTTCTCGGTGACGACAAGCTGGCTGCCGTCAGGCGTGAACTGGACCTGCGCCGGTCCCGTGCCGCCGGACTGCGACAAGCCGCGTGTTGCTCCATCGAGCGGCACGAGCTCGCCGGCGTTGTTGAGGATGAAGCCGGCAATGTTGCCAGCGCCGCCCGCGTTCAGCGCGTAGACCCAGCGACCGTGGACGGCGATGCTGATCGGCATCTCGCCGCCGGAGCTGACTGTGCTGGTCAGGCTCAGACCATCGGGATCGACCCGGAACGCGCTGATTTCATCGCTGCCGGCGTTGACCGCGAAGAGCCAGTCGCCGCTGTTGCTCAGGAACAGCGCGCCCTGCGAACCGAGCCCGCCGCCGCTGCCGTCGCCGTCGGTCGCATACTCGCCGGCCATCTCCAGTGAGCCGTCCGCCCCGCGTTGCCAGACGATGACGGCATTGCCCTCCTCGGCATTCGTCATGGTGAACACCGCACCGGGCGCGCCTTGCGCCGCCGCCCCAAATGCGCTCGCGGCATAGAGCGATACGAGCACCACGCCGGTCAACAGGAGCTTGAGCGCGCGGCTTCGGTGGATCAGAAACATGTCGGTTCCCTTCTCTTCTGAACCGAGAACTCTGCCTGCCGCCATCTGCGAGCGACCTGCCTGCGTTGGCGGCGTGTTTCTATTCAATGGTCAGGGGCTTGCTTGAGGCTTACGGAAAACGAAAGAGAATCTTACGGCCTGCGGCGTGCGTGGCGACGCCGTCCTGGCACTCGGCCCGGAGTCGCAAGTTGCTAGACCAAGCCGTATTGGGGTTGGTCGCTGCTCGCGGATCATTGGGAGTGGAGGTCATCTCCACCATCAGGTATCAAGCCAAGCCGTTTGCTTG
The DNA here is from genome assembly GCA_030431755.1 of Chloroflexia bacterium. Taxonomy (GTDB): domain Bacteria; phylum Chloroflexota; class Chloroflexia; order Thermomicrobiales; family CFX8; genus JAUIIK01. Next base: position 2,000 of record JAUIIK010000163.1, on the reverse strand, counting down.
CCGTGCGCCCGAGATCTGGCGGCAGCCAACGCCATGCGGCAGACGCCACGGCAACACCATGGTCATCCCGAGGAAGGCTTCGCGCCCGAGGGATCTTGCTGCGAGCGTGCCACGTACCGGTGCAGGAGACGGTGATCGGCCGCACTGTAGCGATTGGAACAGACCTCGGCGGAGTGCGACACTGGTGGTCGCAGATCCATCAGGCGCAAGTCCCTCATCGGGATGCCACGTGCGGAGCCGGACGTTCGCAAACGATGGTGCTTGGCGCAGTGTTGCCAGCGGCGAGCTATGCGTTTGGTTTGGCGGCCTCGGCCAGCTGGAGGCGGTCGACCCGGATCTCCTTCGGCATGCCCAGGACACGTTCGCCGAGGATGTTCTTCTGGACCTCCGACGTGCCCGCGGCGATGGTGCCGGAGTAGGAGGCGGCCAGCGCATGTGCCCAGGAGCCCGATTCGCCGTAGCTGACGTCAGCTTCAAGCCCGAGCGTGTCCGGAGCGTCACCGGCTACGAGCCCGTAAGGACCCATGATCTCGTTGATCAGATTCTGGACGCGCTTGTTCAGCTCCGAGCGATGGAGCTTGGCGACCGACGACTCCGGTCCAGGACGCTGACCCTTCTCCAGGCGGCTCAAGATGCGCAGGGCGGCATAACGCAGGACTTCGATCTCGCGGTAGATCTCGCCGATCCGCCGGCGGATGTTTGGATCGTCGATGGCGCGTTTGCCGTCCTTCTGCAACGATGTTGCCGCATCGACGAGGCGTCCAAATATGCGCTGGTTCTGGCTCACCGCCGCCATCAGGCTGCCACCACGCTCGTAGGAGAGCGTTGTCTGGGCGATGCGCCAGCCGGTATTGAGCTCGCCGATGAGGTTATCGGCCGGGACGACGACATTGCTGAAGAAGATCTCACTGAAGCCGGTGTCGCCATTGATCTGCTTGAGCGGCCGCGCCTCGACGCCCTCGCTGCGCAGGTCGACGAGCATGCAGGAGATGCCGTCGTGCTTTTGGGCGCGGGGATCGGTGCGGGTCAGCATCAAGCCCCAGTCGGAGTGATGGCCGCCACTGGTCCAGATCTTCTGGCCGTTGACGATGAAGGTGTCGCCGTCGATCTCGGCCCGACACTGGAGACTGGCCAGATCGGAACCTGAGTTCGGCTCGGAATAGAGCTGGCACCAGAGCTCTTCGCCGGAAAGGATGTTCTTCAGGAAGCGCTGCTTCTGGTCGTTTGTGCCGTGGTGGATCAGAGTCGGCCCGACGATGCCGATGCCGAGCCCGTTGACGCCGGCTGGCGCGTTGATCCGGGCCATCTCCTCGGCGACAATGGCTTGCTCCATCGGCCGCGCCTCGCGTCCGCCGTACTCCTTCGGCCAGCCCATGCCGATATAGCCGGCGTCGTAGAGCTTGCGGTGCCAGGCCTGACGCTCCTCCATCGTGCGGATCTTCTGCGTTGGCACGTTGGCCGCGAGCCAGCTCCGGACTTCCTGTCGGAAGGCCTCATCTTCGGGTGTATAGCGGAGATCCATCTAGTTGCATCCTTCCGCCGCTGGGCGCCTGCAATGTGAAGTAGCTGAACGCTAGCCGTTGCAGTCGTGGTTGTCAATCAGGATGCTGTGACTTGGCTGGGTGTCGGGAAGCGTCGCTGCGGTAATGGATAGTCGATCATGACACCTGGTCATCCTGAACGGAGGTCGGGTACCCGTGCAGCGGGTATCTTGGGTTGCCTCGGAGCGGACTCGTGCACAATGCAGCTCGCTGTTCAACGCAGGCTCTCGGCCACGTCGCGACCGAAAGCCTGCGCGTGTCTCCGTATCCAATGCCCGGCGCTACTCGATGTTGCGGAGTTGCGGGTCGAGCGCGTCGCGGAGCCAGTCGCCGATGAGGTTGATCGAGAGCACGGTGACCATGATCGCCAGACCAGGGATCGTCGCCAGCCACCAGGCCGTCGAGACGTAGTTGCGCCCGTCGGAGAGCATGTTGCCCCAGGTCGGAATCTTGGTGCCG
>JAUIIK010000162.1 GCA_030431755.1 Chloroflexia bacterium | reverse complement strand
CCTGTCGCCCTCGTCGATGCGCTCGGCCAGGATGACCCGCAGCTGGCTCCCATCACGCTCGAAGTCGACCGCGCTGCCATCGAATTGCAGATCGATTATGTCAAATCCCGAGAAGTCGAGATAGAACCAGTCGAGCGATGCGGTTGCCTCGATCTCCAGACGCGCCTGCCCTTCGAGAATATCCGTTTCTGGCTGGTAGCGCAGATCGAGCGCGTAGTGCAGAACGTCGTAGCCGCCGTTGCCGGCGTCGGGGTAGTACGGGTCGCCGACGCCTCGCGAGCCGCCTACACCGGCAACGGTCGTTGCTGCGCTCGTTGAGGTGGCTGGCGCGGTCGCCGTTGTAGTTCCTTCAATTTCTGTGGCTGTAGCCGTTGCCGGGTTCGAAGTCGCTGTCGAATCATCGTCACCTCCACTGATGCAGCCGGCGAGCACAGTTGCGAGCAGCAACAGCGCCGCCAGCCAGCGCAAGAAACCCGGGCCAACGGTGATTTGCGACACGTTCAATGGCCGAACCTAATTCGCAAGGGCTTGCTGTAGCTCGTCATTGCTCAGGTAGATGAAGGGCACGCGCACATCTTCTTGACAACGCCCGGAGTGCGTGCCTTGCATGCCCACAGGCGCGGCGTCCGCGAGTTCGACATCGTGCTGGCCATGATCGGCGTGCAGTAGCATCGCGTAGCCGTGCTCGGCGGCCGCACGCGCCATATTGGCGATCCGGAAATCCGTGCGGCCGGCGGCCTGATGAGATTTCAAGTCGAAGGGACCGTCCTCGTGGCCGGCTTCGTCGACATCCAGCAACTGCGCCAGGATGTAGTCGACGCCCTCACCGACGCGCTCGACAAACAGGTCTACGACCTCTTTGTCGGTGTCGCTTTCGGCGCGGGTCGGGAGCGAGCTGTGGTCGGCCAGCAGGATGCCGGTCGTCGACTTGGCGCGCCCACAGACGGCGGTCGACTTGCCGGCTGACTTCAATCGGGCAAATGAGGTGTCAAGCGTCAGCGTCTCTTCCCGGTTGCGAATTCCATGACGGTCGGGCGACGCGCCCGAGGCAATCGTCGAGAAATTCACCGGCGTAATTGCCGGCAATACTGATTGGAGCTCGGTTTGCCGAACGTCCGCGAGCTGGTTGAACGTGTGCATCACATTGCTGTGACACCGCCAGGTCGCGACACCGAAGGCGTCGATCACGATATGGGCGATACGCTCGCAGCCCGCCAGCTTCTCGACGACATCGGCAATAGGCTCCTCGGCGGCATCGGCCGGAGCCTCGGCGCCGAGCAGCGCGCAGACCGTCGGCGCTAGGCCGCGCATCGAAGCGATCGGCTCGTAGCTATCCGGTAGGAACTCCAGCGCACGCTCACTGGGTGGGCCGATCTCCGTTTGATCGGCTATCAGCAACTCGGTCACGACGTCGCACCTCCAGGATTTCAAGACTCGGTACTGCAGGCTACTGACCTACGATGTATCAGATGATACGGTCCAAGGGGTTGGCCTTCTACGCTCAGTTGTACGTCTTTGGAGCGATTTGAGATGGATTCACTGCTGCTCTTCTCGGGTTTCATCGTCCTATGGTTCGTTCTTCAGCGCATTGTCCTGCCACGTATGGGGGTCTCCACCTGAATGGTGCCGACGGCGGCTCCGGCGGAGCGCTCGATGCCAGACGAACCTACAACCGCTCCGGTCAGCCGGCAGCAGTCCATAGAGGGCAATGTGGATGATCTTGGAGAACCTCGCTAGCTTGCATCAACTCGCGGCCTAGCCGCCACTAGCTGCCGTTGTTGTTGATCCGGTCGACGCGTTCGAGCACCGTTGCGATGCTCGCCTGGCCGTAGCGCCAAACGCGGTCTCCCAGCGCCTGCCGCCAGATGAAGCGAACGACAACCGCCCAACCACAGACGATGAACGCCAGCATCACGTAGCCGGACCACGGCAATGTCCGCAAGTCGAAGAACGCCCGGAGGCCCGGCACGAGCAGGATCGTCGCGTAGACGGCGTACATCGCGCCGACGAGGTAGGCGGGCCTGCGGTCGCCATTGAGACTACTCGCGCCGACCCAGATGTAGGTCGGCGGCTGGGCAAAGAGCACGATCAGCAAAAGCGTGCTGACCATCGTCGTCGTCACCGCCGCCTGCGCCCAGATGACGTTGCCGCCGGTTAGCGTCAGGAAGAAGTCATAGACCGCCACCGAAATGACCGAGACCATCAGCGCCGCCGGCAGCACGAACTGAACGACCAGCCGCCCGAGATCGCGCGGCGTGTGGCCCGCCCGCGCCCAGAGTGCCAGCGCCAACGACGGGATGCCGACCGTTAGCGTTGCCAGGATCGAATTCTGGCCGGGCGTGAGCGGGAACTCCTGCCCGATCAGCAGTGCGAAGAAGACGAGGAAGACGATTGACAGCGTGCGCGTCAGGAAGAGCTTGATGTTGTCGGTCATGCCGCGCAATACGCGTTGACCCTCGGCGAACGCTTCCGGCAGCACCGCGAACGAATCCTCCAGCAAGACGATGTCGGCGGCGCTGCGGGTGGCCGGGCTGCCGCTCCGCATGGCGATGCCGACGCTGGCCTGCTTGAGCGCGAGGATGTCGTTGACGCCATCGCCGGTCATCGCGACCCAATGACCGCGCCGTGCCAGGGCCGTCACCAGGCGCTCCTTATGCTCCGGCGTCACCCGTCCGAAGATCGTGGCGTCCTCGGCCATCTGCTCGAACTCGGCTTCCGACAACGCATCTAGCTCACGGCCCGAGACCGCGGTGCTGTCGGTCGGCAAACCCGCCTGTCGCGCCAGCGCCAGCACAGTGTCCGGGTTATCGCCCGAAATCACCTTGAGCTTGATCCCCAGCTCGCTAAAGGCTTTGATCGTGCGGTTGACACCCGGCCGCAGCTCGTCACGCAGAACGATCAGCCCGAGCAGCTCGAGGTCTTGCGGCAGCGCCGGCGTGTCATCGACCGTGAGCGACGTCGCCGTCTCGCCGCGGCCAAACAACAGCACCCGGAACCCGCGACCGGCCCAGTCGTCCAATTCCGCGCGTAACCCGTCTGCCTCGCCAGCCGACGCCGCCAACAGCACCTCAGGCGCGCCGAGGACGTAGGCCACGCCCGGTTCGTCAGTAAAGACGAGGCCGCTCCACTTCCAGCTCGACGAGAAGGTCACCTCCTCGCTCACCGGACGCTTTGCGCCGGTCAAGCCGGCAGCAACGGCCTCGGAGGTCTTGTTCGGGGCTGAGCCACTCGCGACGACATCGCCGATGAGCCGCTCGGCCTGTTCGCGCTCGACGCCAAACGGGACGACACGCTCCAGCGCCAGCCGCTGGGTCGTCAGCGTGCCGGTCTTATCGACGCAGAGCAGATCGATGTGGCTGAGCGACTCGACGGCGTTGATGCGCTGGATCAGCGCCCCCTTTGGCGCGATCCGCAGCACCGCCAGCGAATAGGCGACGGTGATCATGAGGATTAGTCCCTGCGGCACGAGCGCCACAAGCACCGCCGATGCCTGGACCGTCTCGACAATCGGCAGACGTCCGTAGAAGCCGCCGAACGCCTGAAAGACCTGCAACGCCAGCAACAGCACGACGACCGTCATCATTCGGATGATCGTGTCAACATCGCGCTGCAGCGGCGTCTTGACGTTGCGGTAGGCGCGGGCCTGCGACGTGACCCGCTGAGTCGCGCTCTTCTCGCCGACGTTGAGCGCCTCGCACATCCCGCTGCCGCTGAGACAGGCGCTGCCGGCCAGCAGCATATCGCCGCGCCGTTTGGGCACCGGGTCCGACTCGCCGGTCAGGTTCGCCTCGTCGGCCAGCACCGGCGTGTCGGTCCGCAACAGGCCGTCGACCGGAAACTGATCGCCGGCGGCGAAGACGATAATGTCGCCGGCGACGACCTCGGACGGGTCGATCTCGACCCGCTGCGAGCTGCGGATGACGGTCGTCGTCGCCCGGTTGAGAAGCGCTATCTGTTCGAGCTGCCGCTTGGCGCGGAGCTCCTGAAAGATGCCGATGACGACGTTGATCAACACGACACCCGCCGTGACGACGGCGTCGCGATAGAGATCGAGCAGGATCAACCCGATCGAGATCACGAACAGCAGAACATTGACGGCGCTCAATGCATTCCGGCGGATGATCTGCCAGGTGGCGTCGCCCGTACTACTAGGCGTTATGTTGACCTGCCCAGCGGCAATCCGGCTCTCGACCTCTGCTTGCGAAAGCCCGACGCTGAGCTTTATGTCCGGTATGGTGCCGAGTTCCGCGGTCGTCACCTGAGGACTCGCGGTCGCTTCGCTAGACGTGGGGAAGAACCTCCTCGATGACCCGCTCGAGCTGTCCGAACTGATCCCAGCCAGTTACCCGCAGCGTCACCTCGTCAATGCCCATCTCCTTGTAGACGCGCAAGTGTTCGATGCACTGCTCCGGGCTGCCGGTCGCGACCCAGGAATCGACGTAGTCTATGTCGTAGTCCTCCGTGTAGTAGATATCGAGGAACTTCTTCGACTCGTCGAGCGCCGCCTGCTTGTTCTCGTTGACATTGATATTGTGGTAGAGATGGGTCTCGAATCCTGACCAATCCTTGCCCTTCTCCGCGGCATACTCCTTTAGGTACTCGATCCGCCGGCGGACGTCGTCGGGCTCGGAAAGTGAGGTCTCCCAGCCGTCGGCATGGTTGACCGCGCGGCGCAGCGTTCGAGATATCAACTCCCAATCGCCCCGGGCGTTATTGGCGATCCAGATCGGCGGCCGCGGCGCAGCCGCCGGGCGCGGCTCGATCGTGATGTTCTCGCAAGCGTAGTGCTTGCCCTCGAAGCTGACGTTCTCCTCGGTCCAGAGCCGCTTGATCAGCGTGATCCACTCGATCAGCCGGCCGACGCGATCGCGGGACTCCAGCCCGTAGAGTTCGCCCTCGATGCGGCCACCCGCCTGCGGCACGATGCCGGTGCAGGCGACAAGCACGGTCCGGCCGTTGGCCAGCAGATCCAGGCTCGCCCACTGGTAGGCAAGCAGCACCGGATCGCGGAGCGGGAAGCTCGCCATACAGGCAGGGCCGACGCGGACGTTCGATGTGCGGGCCGCCACACCTGCCAGCAGCGCGATCGACTCCATACGCGGCTTGCCGAGCAAACTATCGCCCACCCAGACCGAGCTAAACGCGCCGGATTGGTCGGCGATCTCCGCCATACGCAACATATCGTCGGAGGTTGTGACGTCGAAGAGGACGCCGCGATTCGGGAGCGTCAGGCCGATCTTCATCAGCGCACCTTTCAGCTTTCATAGGTCAGGAGTTCCGACATATCCTAACCCGAATCAGCCAGGTCCACCGGGGTGGACGGGGTCCGCGGGCCACCCCTCAAGGGCGCAGGAATCGGCCTGCTGGAGGCGCGTGCTCGTGTATCGTTGAGAGATACTTGGCACTGGCGCTGACACGCAGGGCACGGAGGCAGCTATGAGCGGAAATCAACCACCGAAACCGCAACGCCGCGAGATCGAGATCATGAAGGTGCTCTTCGACCGGCGCTTGAAGGACCGCGCCATCGCGCTGGCCGATTCCCGCTTCCCCGGCTCCGGCAAGATGGTCGACCTCGCCTACGAGTGGGGCGAGATGGACCCTGCCACGCGCCGAGAACAGCTGAGCAACATCGGCCCCGACGAAATCGCCCGGCTGAGGGAGTTCACCAAGCTCAATCCGGACCTGGAACGCGCCGTCGACGAGCTCGACCGCCGCGGGGTACTGCCTCATCTGGAAGCCGCCGTCATCGACGTCGCCGCAGCATCTCAAGCCACTGCCGGAACACAGCAGGAGCCAGCCGCGACGACGCTCGCCGACGCCGCGCCTGCAACGACGCCCGAACCGGAGCCTGACGTAGCCACTGAGGAGCCGGCACAGGCAGCCCCCCTGCAATCGGATACGGTCGAGACACCGCCGACGCAGCAGGCTGAGACAATCGAGACTGCTGTCGACCCAGAGCCCGAGTATGACTTCGAAGATGCAGACATCGACGTCATGGATATTGATATGCCTGATCTCGACCTCGGCCTGCCGTCGACCGACGAGGTGCTTGAAGGCGAGGTCCACCGGCGCGAGGAGGCCGCCCGCGCCGCCGAAGAGTCGATGGAACGCGTGCGGCGCACTCTCGACGCTTCAACGCAACGCGCCTTCGAACGCGGCGCTGCCTTCGGCATGCCAAAGATGCCGGAGATCACCAGGCCAACCCTCCCCTCGCTCGATCTTCAGCAGCCGGCGGACAGCGGCGCGGCGCCTGGCTCAAGCAACGCCATTGACGCACCCGACCGCCTGGCTGGCGCCCTCGACAAGCAGGTGATCGCCCGCATTCGTCCCGGCGACCCCGTTCCCACCATCGATCAGCTCGTGGCGTTGGCGAATGACCGGCAGATCGGCTTTACCGAACACACTGTCAGATTGGGCAATCGCAAAGAAGTGTTCGGCACGCTGGTAGCGGAGTTTGGGAAGATCAACGTGCGGGCCGGGTCGATTCCGAAAGCCATTGCTGGACCAAACCTCGTCGTGATCCACGGCCGGCTTGCGCCACAGCTTGACGACCGCATCGAGCAGGGCTTTCTCGACATCCCTGGAACGAAGGCCACGGTGCGAGTCCACCCGGATGCGCGCGTCGTCGTGCTCGGCGACTGATAGCACCTCGCACCGACAGCCATGCTTGTCATACGGAATCGTGGTGATGGGTTCCTCATCCGCCGAGCGTGAGCGCGGCGAGTATGGCGACGACGCGAACCTGGCAATGGGAACGCTTCAACCGGATTGCGTATCACCCGAGTGGGGGAGACTGGCCAGCGCTTGGCCTAAACGCAGAGGCGCGGCGGAACTGCTCCCGCCGCGCTCGATTCGATCCGGATAGACCTCGCAACCGTCTAGTCGGTTGCGCTGTCCTTCGCGGAGCGCACCGCGCCTTCGGCCCGCTCGCCGAGGTCGTCGGGCGCATGCTCGGCGGCCTTGTCGCCGCCCGGGACGTGCTCGCGTACTTCATCGACGACATCGTCAACGACGTCATCTACGCGGTCGACCACTGAATCGACGACATCATCGACTTTATCGACGACTTCGCCGAGCTCCTTCTTCGCGCGATCAAACAGTGGCATGCACTCCACCTCTCTGCTCCGTAGCTACAAATGCCCTCATCTTGATACTAGCTTAGTTGGAAGAAATGGCAACAGCCGGCGGATGATTCAGTCAACCCGCCGGCTGTTCACGTTCAGCCTTATGCGACTGGCAAGGTGTACGAACACCTTGATAAAGCCGGTGAACCCGGCCATGCCACAAGAACACAAAATGGCAGTCGGGACTTGTGGTACGTCATCAGACCGCTGCGCCGTCTTCGAGTCGGTCTGCTCGAAGAGCCATTGGCCGTTAGTCGGCGCGCGGCCCTGAAGTGTCTTCGAGGATTGGGCAGAACAGCCACAGCAAGTGACCACTGCTCGTCGTGCCGCTAAATCGCGTCACCTGCGTCTCCTCTCATACTAATTCGGATGACCTAACCACAATATAGCCGAGTTTCAGGGCGAATGCAAGCCCCAGCACACCGCGTCCGTATAGGGCTGCCAGGCTACATCTTCTCCACCTGATTCAGCGCAATCACCTGGAGTCGATGTGTTCTCGGCTACTCTCTCGAGGAATGGCGCTCATCTATTCCTCATTGCGTCATCCTGAGCATAAGCCGGATACCCGTGTAGCTTCGGAGTAGCCGAAGGATCTCATGGCCACTCCAAAGCTACGTCCGGGTAACTAGATCCTTCGGCTTCGCAGAGCCTGCGCCCAGGATGGCCCCCGCGCGGATGTCGCATCGGGATAAAACACCTACGCACACGAATAGGATGGGATAGGCTGCCAGGCTACGACGCCGGCAAGAGTCCGACACCCTTCATCTTCTCGGCAGTCTCGGCGAAGGTCGCAACCGTGTGGGCGATGTCCTCGTCGGAATGGGCGATCGACGTGATCGCCCGCGCGTTGAAGAGCTGGACGCCGCCCATCAGCATTCCGAGGTTCAACGCCCGCCGCAGCGCTGGGTCGTCGGTCGCCTCGCGGCCGTCGGGCGAGCCGGGCAATGGCCGCAGCAGATCCTCCTCCGGCGGTAGGTCTTCGCCACCGAGCGCGATCCGCACCATCGACACGGCCCCGTAGGCACAACCCGGGATCTCAAGGTCCCGCAAGACGCGGTTGATCCCCACCCGCAGCGCGGCGGCGGCGGCTGTCGCCTTCTCTTGCACGGCAGGATCAGCCACAAGCTCCAGGCAAGTCACGCCGGCGGCCGCTGACAGCGGGTTGGCGTTGAAGGTGCCGGGGTGCAGGATCTTCGCCCGGCCCCCACGTGCCTGCGGGTCGAACGAGAGCGTGTTGACGATGTCGGCTCGCCCGGCCACCGCGCCGCCGGGCAAACCGCCGGCGAGGATCTTGGCTAGTGTCGTCAGGTCCGGCGTCACGCCGTAATACTCCTGCGCGCCGCCCGGGGCCCAGCGGAAACCGCTGACAACCTCGTCGAAGATCAGCACAGTGCCGGTGCGCTCGGTTATGTCGCGCAGGCCCTGCATGAACGCCGCTGGATCCGGCAGCGTGAAGAAGTCGGGGTGACTCGTCTCGATGATGACCGCGGCGGCAGTCTCGTCCTCCAACGCGGCCTCGACAGCATCCAGGTCGCCGCACGGTAGCACCGCAGTCAGACCGCGTAGAGCCGCGGGCAAGCCCGGTCCACCGGCCCCGCCGAAGGCGGTGTCGCCCCAGCCGTGGAAGTGCCCGGCGAACTGCACGAGCGTCGTCCGCCCGGTGTAGTTGCGGGCCATACGGACGGCCATCATGACAGCCTCGGTGCCGGACGAGTGGAAGCGCACAACCTCGGCGCTCGGCACGATCTCGACGACTTTCTCCGCCCAGGCAAGCTCGAGCGGATGATTCGCGCCGAGGTGTGTCCCCTTCTGCAGCTGTTCGGCAACGGCGTCGATTACCTGTGGGTGGTTGTGGCCGAGGATCAGCGAACCGTGGCCGGTCACGTAGTCGATATAGCGATTGTCGTCGACATCCCACTTGTATGCGCCGCTGGCACGGGTCGCGACGATATTGAACGGCTCAGCGAAGCGCCCATCATGCGTAACGCCACTCGGGAACTTCTCTTTGGCCGTCTCAAAGTGCTCCAGCGATCCGGGGTGCGCGGCGATGTAGGCGGCGTCGTAGAGTTGTTCGGCGACGGCTGCCGCCTGCTGCTGCTCGGTCTCTCGGCGAAGAACCACGACCTGCTCCTGTCAGTCAATCGATTGGCGTGCCGTCAAGGTAGCATCCGACACCCCGAACAGCAACAAGCCGCGGGCCAATGTCCAGCCCGCGGCCTGCCGAGAACGCTCGACGCGCGTTAGCGCGCTACAACGTCGAACCCGGCTTCGTAGAGCCCTTCGGCAATGCGCTCATCGCTCACCTTCTCCGGAACCTCGACCGTGACCGTCTTCGCCTTAAGGTCCACCTCGATATCCCGAACGCCGTCGATTGCGCCGAGCTCACGGTTGATCGCGGCAACGCAGTGTTCACAGTGGACCTCTGGCACGTTATAGATTCGCTTGGGCATGACTTCTCCATCTTATGTCGACTCATAATACCCCCATGGGGCATCTTCACGATACCATGTTCTCCCGCCCCGGCGCAGCACTATGCAGGTTGCCCGGGACGCATCCGATTGGTGGAGCGCGAGCATGTCGACGAACACAACGCACCTCGCACTTGGCGGCGCGGCGATCAGGCTCACAGACAGCCGGCCGCTCGCGCTGCCTTCAGCCAGCATCGTTGTGCCGGGCAATTTGCGCGGGATCATGGCAGCCGGGCTTGCGGGCGAGGTGCGGGTCCGCGCCGGTAGCGCCGTCGAGAGCGAGCTGCTACAACATCGCCCCTTCAACCTTGGCGAGGCCTACCCCACCGGTCCCGGTCGACTCGAAACCACAGGCCTGACGACCATCGCCCATGCCATTACGAGCCGGGAGCCCGGCGTGCGCCCACGGGCCGCCCACGCCGAGCGGGCGTTGCGCGCGGCACTGCTGCTGCTCGATGAACGCGGCACGCGCTCGGTGACGCTACCGCTCCTGGAGACCCAGCCAGCGTCGACGGATGCAGAGCGCCAGGGACGTGCTTTCGGGATGCTCGTCGCCGGTCACCTGCGGCGCGGATCGCGACTGCGCGAGGTCGCCATCGCCGGCCTCGATCGCGCGTTTCTCGCCGGCGCAACCGCAGCCTTGCTCGCCGAGGGCGCAACGCCGGTTGCGGAAGCTCCTGACGAACACTGACGTCTCCGCACTCCACAAAAGCCGCATCGCCACATCCATACCTTCGTCTCCCCTACGACTGCCCGGCTGACGGGTACGATCAAGCTGGACAACATGCGGAGGAACAAACGGCGCAACCGGGACGTCTCGGTAGCCGGAGGGCGAACGACGCATTG
>JAUIIK010000008.1 GCA_030431755.1 Chloroflexia bacterium | reverse complement strand
CATCCGGGCTAGGCAACTCTCTCACAACGACGGACTTCCAACCACGAATCGATGGCGTATGGATCCGTAGGGGTGGAGTTCATCTCCACCCGCGTACGTATGCGGGCCGTGAGCCGGGTGGGAACGGGTTGCCAATCTTGCGTGGAAGTTGGTGTCGGCCACTTTCGAGGTTCCAGGACCGCGAGCCTGAACGAGGCGGTGAATCTCAATGCAATGCGAGCTAGTCTGCCGTGTGGAGCCAGTCCGCGCCGTCAGCGACCTCGTAGGGTCGAATGCGCGAGAGATGGTAGAGCGTCGCCGGTTCGACGTGTACCGTGACATCCGATGGGCGGCCAAGCTCGGCTTCAACGGCCTCGGCGACCTCGCTGGCGATCTCGTGACTGACGACGACCGACATCGCCGGATCTACCTGGATGTGCAGATCGACCCACGTGCGTCCCGCGCCGCCACGGCTGCGGATGGCGTGCGCGCCCTCAACGCCCTCGACTCCGACGGCAGCCGCGCGAATGCGGTCGGCATCCTCGACGGCGCTATCGGCCAGGCTTTCCATCGCCTCGCGCACGATCTGCCAGGCGCCGTAGGCGATGAATCCGGCGATGACCAGCGTCACCAGCACATCGGCCAGTCCGAAGCCGAGCCGCACCAGGCCGAACGACGCCAGCACCGAGAGCGACACCAGGACATCCGACAGCGTATGCCGTGAATCGGCAAGGAGGATGTCGCTGTCGAGCTTCTTTGCCTCCCGGCGTTCCCAGAGCGTCACGCCGATGTTAATCAGCAAGGTCACCGACATGACTGCGACGGCGAGCAGACCAATCTGCGGCGCGCTGTCGCCGAAGATGCGCCCGGCGGCCTGGTCGACGATCTCGCCAAGCGCCAGCAACATGAAGCCGGCAATCGCCAGCGTTGCCAGGACTTCGAAGCGATGGTGGCCGTAGGGGTGATCGTTGTCAGCCGGGCGGGCGGCAACCGACACGCCGATGAGGGCAACGACGTTCGACGCGCCGTCCAGCAGCGAATGCAGACCGTCCGCGATCATCGCCAGCGAGCCCGCCAGCAGGCCAACGCCGAGCTTGGCCAGCGCGACGAGCACATTCAGCACCAGAATGGCTGCCAAGACGAAGCGCACCCGTGCGGTCTTCCCCGCCGAGTCCGCGTGCTGGCTTGACTTCGCTGAGTCGATCGCCAATGCAACCTCGATCTTTGCGCGCGACAATGCGCCACCCCTAGGAGTCTATGGGTCTGGAAGTGGGAAGTCACGGGGCAATCCGGCCATTAGGGAGCCGCCCCGTGGCGCTTTTCCCGGCCTGACATCGGGAGTTAGTTTCGACTAACCAACCAGATCTATCCGGTTTCAGAGACCCAATCGCGGATGAGCGGGGCGACGAGATCACTTCGCATGAATGTTTCGCCGTGATCGATGCCCGGCAGGCTCATGAAGTGCCCACCGGGCATCGCGGCGGCGGCCCGTCGCGAGTCGTCGTGAAACGCCGCGTCACGGTCGCCTGCCAGGATCAGCGCCGGCACCTCGATCTCACCGAGCCTGTCATCAAAGCCGGGGGCGCGCTGGGCGGCAACGCAGGATGCGGCCAGCGCCTGGCTGTCGTTACGCAGTAGTTGGGCGCGGGCCTCTGGATCGAGCGGACCGTTGCGCTGCTCGTGATGCGGGATCGACCGTTCCCAGCCCATCTCGAACATCTCGATCTGCTCGTCGAACTGGTCCGGATCGCGGTGGTAGGGGTGCATCGCGCCGACGATAACCGACCGCAGCCGGTCGCCGTGACGTAGCGCCAGCTCATAGCCAACCCTGCCGCCCCGCGAGTAACCGTAGTAGTGGCCCGCCTCGACGCCGACCGCATCGAGCAGCGCTAGCACGTCGCGGGCCATGCGTGTCGTCGTGTAGGCGCCGGGATCGTGCGGGCGGTCGCTCCCCTCCATCCCGCGAGGGTCGAAGATGACGAGCCGCATGTCGGATGCCAACGCTTCAACGTAGCCAGCTTCGTACCAGGCGTCGATGTAGCCCATGAAGCCATATTGCAGGATGAGGACGGGCCCGGTGCGACCCTCGACGGCATAGTGTATACGCACGCCGTCATCTGGATTCGTCGCAAATGGCACGAGATGCCTCCTCCAAATCCACTACGGCGGATGGCAAACCCACTTACCCGCCTCACAATGATCCCTTGTGTCCCTACGGCTGGGCAAACTCCCGGTACGGCACAAGGAACGGCTCGGCAATCCAGCCAACCCGGCCGTCCGGGATGACGACTTCGAGCCAGACGAAGCCGTCGGACTCGACCCGCTGGCCGGTGGCCTGCACGACCGCGCCATCTCGTAGCGCCGTGATCCGCGGCGCATCCGGCTGGGGATCGCGACGCACGTTCACGCCCTCGCCACCGGTTGCCGCGACCGCCAGGTAAACGACCGGAGTTGGAGTCGGTGGGACGCTCGTAGGGGTAGCCGGCGGTGTCGCCGTTGGGGTCGGCAGAGGGGTAGCCGTTGCCGGTGGCGTGCTCGTGACCTGAATCGTCGCTGTTGCGGTCGGGCTTGCTATCGCCGTCGCTGTCGAGGTCGGCGTGCTTGTCGGCGTCGCGGTGGCTGTCGCATCGGGCGGCGGGGTCGGCGTTGCCGTCGGTGGGTCGACCGGCTCCAGGCGGGTGATCGGGATCACCAGCAGGTCGAGCGCCACCGTGCGATCCAGCGCGACTGCCAGCTCCTCCTGGATCTCCAGGCTCTCGACGTAGAGCAGCTCCCTCGGCGTCCGCACCGTCGCCTGGATGTTCAGCTCGCCGTCGATCTCGCGCTTGTCGAAGCTGACGAGGCTGGCGTCCGGACTGAGATCCTCCAGATGGCTGGCAATCGTCGCCCGGATCGTCTGGTTCTCCTGGGCGTCGCCGGCGATGCCGACCATGAAATTCACCAGCGGAATCGCGACCAGCACGAGCATGACGCTGGCCAGCAGGAAAGTCCGCGACATCACCTCCCGCCTCCGGCGCAGCGATAGCGGACCGAAGCCGACCAGCGCAAAGACAACGGCGCTCGAGAAGACGATGGCGACGAAGTTGGCGAGGAAGAGCAGCAGCGCGCCGTCGCGGGCATCGGACTGCCCCTGGGATATGCCGATCCCGACGACGCAGAGCGGCGGCATCAGCGCCGTCGCGATAGCGACACCCGGCAAGGTCGGTGAGAGCCGCGGCTGGGCCAGGGCATAGGAGGCTGCCAGACCACCGGCCAGAGCGATCGTCAGATCGAAGAGCGTTGGCGATGTGCGCGCCGTCACCTCGACCGGTAGCTCGGCCAGGAAGTTGAACTCGCTCGTCGAAACGGCTGTCCCGAGCACCGCGCTAACCATGATCGCGATGGCGATCCCGATCAGCAGCGTCACCAGCGACCGTAGCATCCGGCGCGCGTCGCCACGGATCAGCGCCAGGGCCAGCGCGAGAATCGGCGACATCAGCGGGGCGATCAGCATCGCGCCGATGATGACGGCCCCGCTATTGAGGACCAGCCCGAAGGTGGCGATGACGCAGCTGAGCATCGCCAGCATCATGTAATCCTGCGAGACCGCCGCCGAGCCGTCCAGCTCCGCGATCACTTCCTGACGCCGCTCGGCGGACACCCGCCGCGAGACCCGGCTGCGCCAGTGGAACAGCTCGCTGGCTGAAGCCCGCAGCCGTGCCCCGGCAGTCGGCGCGCTATCGTCGTTCGCCACCGGACAGTCCAATCACGGCATGCGAAAGCTGAGTCATCGACGCACGCGCTCCCCCTGTCACCCGATACCCACCTCTAACATACCCGACGCCGGAGTCCGCAGTACCCCTGAAGGACCATGTTAAGATCGGCCAGCATCGGGCGCGAAGCGCGCCGTTCGCATGGTGTGAGAACGTCCGGAATTGTATCGAGTCTGCACATTCAGTTAAACAGGAGTAACCAGCATGAACACCGCCGATGTCATTGTCGTAGGGGGCGGCGTCAACGGAGCGAGCACCGCCTTCTTCCTCGCGAAAGCTGGTGTCAAGAAGGTCGTCCTGCTGGAGCGCCGCCAGCTCGGCGCGGGCGCAAGCGGCAAGAGCGGCGCGCTGGTTCGCACCCACTACACCAACCCGATCGAGGCCAACATGGCCTTCGAGAGCCTGAAGGTTTTCCGCAACTGGTCGGAGATCGTCGGCGGCGACTGCGGCTTCGAGTCGCCCGGCTTCCTGCAGGTCGTCGCGCCACAGTACGAGGAGCAGCTACGTCGCAACGTCGCCGAGCACCAGAGGCTCGGGATCAATACGCGCGTCCTGACGACCGACGAGATCCTGGAGATTGAGCCGGCGACGCGGGTCGACGACATCACCTGCGCCGCCTACGAACCCGACTCCGGCTTCGCCGACCCCAACGCGACGCTCTACGGCTTCGTCAATGCCGCCCGCGATCTCGGCGTCGACGTCCGCTCCGGAGTCGAGGCCACGAAGCTGCTGGCCGAGGGCGACAAGATCACCGGCGTCGAGACAACCGACGGCGCGTTCATGGCTGACAACGTCGTCCTGATCCCCGGCCCCTGGGCTCAACGATTGGTCGCGCCGCTCGGGCTGGAGTTCGATCTGGAGCCGCGCCGCGTTCAGGTCGCCGTCTTCCGCTGGCCCTACGGCTTCGACCACCGCCACCCGATCTTCATCGACGACTCCCAGGAAGCCTGGTTCCGCCCCGAGGGCGCAAATAGCACGCTTGTTGGGTTGGAGTCAGGAGTAGATGGCGCGAATCCGGACGACATCGCCGAGGGCGTCGACCACGATTATGTCGAAGACTGCCGCGCCGCCCTCTCCCACCGCCTGCCCGCCTTCGAGCATTCGACGATGCGCGGCGGCTGGGCCGGCGTCATCACCATGAGCGCCGACGGCCGGCCAATCATCGACCAGATTCCCGCCTTCGCGGGCCTGTTCTGCATGTTGGGCGACAGCGGCACGTCGTTCAAGACAGCCCCAGCCATCGGCATGGGCCTGGCCGAGTGGATCACCAAGGGCGAGCCCCAATCCTTCGACCTCCACCCCTTCCGCTCATCCCGCTTCGCCGAAGGCGACCTCTGGCTCGACGAAAACGCCTACGGCCCCCACCGCGAACGGACGATCTCGCGGTAGCAATGTCGTTCATTGTGTGCAGGCATGGTGGAACCCAAACCTGTGAGAAAATCAAAACCCCAGCACCATAGCCGCGCGAGCAGCCAGTGGGTTCTGGGGAATAACTCGATAAGTGTACGTTAAAGGCGTCCCCATGTCCATTGGAGCGTTCAGCCACTGATGTCTGGATCACCGGTGCAACAATACATGCTTGATCTTGAGGCGGCCCTATCAACGGACCGACTGAGCGCATATCGGCCTGTCGGCGGCGGCGACATTGAGATGGTTGCCACCTACTTCTGGAATGCCGCGCTGAGTCAGGCACTCTACCCACTGCTAGGAGCCCTTGAAGTATCGTTACGCAATGCCGTTCACAGCACCCTCGCTGAACACTATGGCCAGGCTGACTGGTACAACTTGCCAAACATGCTCCTCCGCAACGAGCGAGATGCCGTCAGCCGCGCCAAGCTACGCTTGCAGAGAGCGAGAAAGCAGCAGTCGCCTGGTCGTATCATCGCTGAATTGAGCTTTGGATTCTGGACGAGCATGCTCAGCGCAGCTTATGGCAGTAGCCCGCGTGGCCCACAGCTTTGGATCACTCCGAACAGCCCGTTGCTGTCAGCTGCATTTCCTCACGCACCAACTTCGATCCAACCCTACCGTGGGCGAGTGCATCGTCGCTTCGATGAACTCCGACACGTCCGCAACCGCGTCTTCCACCACGAGCCCATTTGGGAAGGAGTCCGACTCCCGTCTGGAAGGAGAGGTGTGCCGGGACCACTCGTGCCGCTGACAGACGTCCACTCTCGCATAGTTGACGCCATTGGCTGGAGCAGCCCTACGCTGCAAAATTGCGTGCTCTTGTTCGATCGATTTCCAACAGTATTCCAAGACCGACAACAGCAGATAGTGTCCGAACTCCGGGTCCTACTTGCGACCTGAACAACGAGTCCGCGTGGCTTCTCGAATTGCCGGGAATGCCGGATTCGTGGCTTCCGACTTCGCTGTGGGCGATCACTGGATCGATGAAAACGACTGCGGCCTGCATTGGAAACAGACGACTAGGTAACGTTCCAAACTCCTAGAACGCAGAATGGGTATGGGCCATAGTCCGCCTTGTTTGCCTCACGACCGATGAACAAAGCATCATCGAATCGATTCGGCAGCCCGTGGTCATTGAGCAGGTCAGCGAGCGACAATTCATCTTTCGGTAAACCGGGTTGATATATGGCGGAGTGAAAACTCGGAAACGGGGACGAAACGTCGTACCCGACAAACTCCAAATTCTGAGGACGTTGCTCAATCGAGTCATGAACACCTCGCCAGACCGCTGCGGTCTCATCAAATAGCTCGTACTTCGATAGATCTCGCGATCCTTCAATCACAGCTGAAATCTCCGTGTAGATCACATTAAGCACTATGTCATGCTCCCGAAACTGGGATGCCAACTTCGTGACCAGCCATCGATTCGTGTTCAGTTCCTTCGAGTGTTTTGCTTCGCTGTATCGATCCCAAAGCCTGGCTAGCTCCTCAGAAACTCCGGAGATCGACCCATCATCTTCGACAATAGGACCGAACCACACCCGGTCTACTCCACGATAAGCCCCGCGCATGTCGAGAGATGCAACGTCGCTCAATACAAGAAAATACCCTAGCCGAATCGGAGGCTCTGGTGTCATCACTCCACTTTCCCGTAGCGTCGCAGACTCAGCCGCGAGCGTCCGTGACCGGCGGCGTTTGGCGACATCAGATATCTACGCAAGTACTGCAACAACGACCGCCCCGCCGATCGAGCGCACGATGTTGGCGACGGCGAAGGGGACGCCGTAGCTGAGGACGGGCACGTTCGAGTCCGCCGCCTCGCGGACCGACCCGACGGCCGCCGAGGTGGCCATCGCGCCGACCAACAACCCCAGCGTAAGCACCGGGTCAAAGCGAAAGATGTAGCGGGCAACCAACGTTCCGGCGACGAGCGAAATCAACGTGACAGCGATGCCGGCAAGCAACAGTTCGACGCCGAAGTCCCGCATGCCGTCGACGAAGCCGGGACCGGCGTTGATCCCGATCATCGCGACAAAGACCGTCAGCCCGGCAGTCTCGAAGAACCACTGCACACCTGGGGCTTGCTGGCCGGGCTCCTCGGGCGTCCCGCGCCGCCAGCCGATGAGGAGGCCCAGGAGCAGCGCGCCGACGCTCGGTGTCAGTGTCAACGGGAAGCTCCCGATGTCGAAGGTAACGACGCCAACGAGCACGCCTACCGCAACGCCGATCCCGATGATCACGAAGTCATTTGCGACGCGGGTCTGATCGCTAACTTCGACCTGCTGATTGCCGGCGAGATCGTCGTCAGCGCCGTAATCAGCCGGCTCTGACACAGCTGGCAATCCAGCGTCGTCGGGTAGGCCGACGGCCGCTGTGGTCCCGTGCATGCCAAGCTCGATCTCTTTCGCTCTGGCTGCCGCTTTGAGGTCGGCGATTCCGAGCAAGCGCGGCGCGACATTGGCGCAATAGATCGCCGTGCCAAGCGTGCCAAAGAGGTAGGTCACGGCGTAGGCAACCAGCACCAGGTTGTCTCACTCGTCCAGCGTCTCGGGATCCTCCGAGAGCTTGCCGAGCGCGTCCTGCGCGACGCCGACGATTGAGGATTGGGTCAGCGCGCCGGCCGCAAGCCCGGCGGCCAAGCCGGGGTTGTAGTCAAGCGCCAGCGAGATCAGGATCGAGGTCGTCAGGCCCACGCCGGCGACGATCACCGCGAAGAGCGCCTGCGGCGCAGCCGCGCCCCGGAGTCCAGCGAAGAACTGTGGCCCCAGGCGCAAACCGAGCGTGAAGATGAACGCCAGAAAGAACATCTCCATCGCGCCGTGAGAGACCTCGATGCTCGCCGTCGAGCCATCATCGAGCTGGATCGAAACGAGCGAGCCAAGCGTCACCCCGGCGAGCAGCGTCGCGGTTACCGCGCCGAGACCAAACCCCTTGATGGTGAATCTGCCGAACCAGAACCCGGCCGCCAGCGCGAGAAACACCGCCGCCTCCGGGTGCTCGATCAGCGCTTCTTGCAACCAGGTCATGGCGCATCCTAACGAATGTGGGGCCCCTTGGCAGGCGCGTACCGTCGATCCAGCCCAGAGAGCCTGATTCTCCTACACCTCCGACGGTGTGGAAACGAACGCTTCCACCAGGCGATAGGCGGCGTCGAAGTCAGCCAGATCGAAGGTCTCGAAGGGCGAGTGGGTGTAGCGGGTCTGAAGGCCGATGAGGGCGGTGGGGATGCCTTGCTGAATCAGGGCGTCGCCGTCGCTGCCGAAGAACTCCCAGACGGCGTGCTGGACCGGAAGACCCGCCTCATCGGCGATGTCGGAGAGCCGCCAGATCAAGTCCTTGCTGTAGTGGGTACGGGCATCCTTGTGGACCAGCGTCGGGCCGCCACCCAGGCGGGTCGGCAACGTCCGGCGGTCGACGGTCGGGATATCGCCGACCGGGCCATTGTCGAGGGCGAGGGCCAGATCGATGTCGAGGTCATGACGGATCGAGCTTGCGCCGACCAGCCCGATCTCCTCCTGGATCGTCGCGCAGAAGTAGAGGTCATAGGCCAGCTTGTCGCGGTCGAGGTCGTCCAGCAACAGAGTCATAATCGCCAGCGCGAAGCGGTCGTCGACGGCTTTGCCAGTCACCCGGTTCCGCACTCGCCGCGTCGGCGGATTCCAGATCACCCCTGCGCCGGGATGAACGCCAAGCTCCAGCGCTTCATCGCGTGATGTGACGCCGATATCAACGAAGACGTGCTCGTAGCCGAGCTTCTGGTTGCGCTGCTGTTCGGTCAGAATATGGCCGCTCGTCGTCGCGAAGTGGCCCTCGATGTATGTATCACGGCCCATGATCAGCGCCGGCTGGCCAATCGGGAAGCGTTTGTCGACGTCGCCTCTCGGGGCCTGCCCACCGGCCAGCCAGACGAAGCCCTCCTCGTCGATGCTGCGGACGACGAACCCGATCTCGTCGGCGTGGCCCTCGACCAGCAGCTTCGGACCGGTGCCGCCGACGTGGGCGAAGAGGTTGCCACCACGTGCCGTCCAGAGCTCCTCGACCTGCCCTTGCCAGCGTTCCCGGAGCCAGTCCATCACCGGTCCCTCCTGGCCCGTTGGCCCCGGCAGCTCCATCAATTCCTTCATCATCTCGTAGTGGCGGTCTTGGTCGGTCATGTCCGTGCCCCTTGCCCTCTCTCGTGCGACGTTGGGCAAGATAGCACGCTGACTAGAGGCGTCTCACCTGCTCGTAGATCTCACGTCGATGACCAACCAGGACCACACTGACGAGAATTTCATCGTCGCGGATGTCATAGATGATCCGATAGTCGCCAGCTCGCACACGATAGTAGGGATAGCCTTGGAGCGACTCACAGTCAGGTGGTCTCGGATCAGAGGCCAAGCGTCTAACCTTGTCGAGAACGCGGCGCTTTGTGGATGGCTGGAGCCTTTCGAGTGCTCGCGAAGCTCGACGCGACCAGGTAATCGTATATTTCACGGACTACGGTTCGCGCTCGCCGGTAGCTTCCTCCCAGGAAAGCCAGCCCTGGGCATCGGCTTCCCGGATCGCCTCCTCGGCAGCCTCACCGTCAATCCGATCCTCAATCTGCCGAATCAGTTCATAGTCATCGAGCGAGACGAGTACCGCTGCAGGTTTGCCGTTCCTGGTTACGGTGACGCGCTCACCACCGTACTCAACCTGGCTGAGGTGATCACTGAGTTCGCGCCGGAAGCCTTTAGCCGTTGTCGTCTTCATCGCCCACTCCTCAATTGCCTCACAGGTTCACATTATCAACAAAGTGTACACTTAGTATCTTCTCGATGTAAGCAACGCAAGCCTGAGGATTAGTGATGAGAGCCGGGGTGGTCTTCCCCGGCTCTGCCGATGCCCGTTGGCGGCTACTTAGCCCGAGCGCTTGAGACGGCCGGTGCGCTTGGCGTAGCGCTCGAAGTAGCCGAAGACCGCCATGCCAAGCGGGATCGAGATCACCGCTATCAGGCCCAGCGCGGCGAGGTCGCCGTAGAGATCCGCGACCGGCGCGCCATCGAGGATCGCCGAACGCATCGCCTCCAGCACATAGGTGGCAGGCGAGATCGCAGAGAAGGGCTGCATCCAGCCCGGCAGGACTGAGATCGGGTAGTAGACGCCCGAGACAAGCAGCAGAATCGATGAGATGATGAAGGTCATGTGAACACAACGAGCGCATCCCCTGGCCCGACGACCCCGTCTAAGCCAACGACAAACGCCCGGCCACAACGACCGGGCGCATCCTATTCCGCACCAAATCAGGTAGACTCGCGGCCGACCTGGCAGTGGAGGTCTGCCCGTGGAGTCTGCGGACTATGAAGCGGGCAAACTGCCGTCACGACAACACCCAGCTTGCCACCCAGCAGGTCACGACCGTCCCCGCGCCCAGCACGAAGCCGTACAGCGGCTCCCATCTCATGACCGCGGCCGCCGCCACCGCCCGGCCATCGCGTCGTAGACAAAGCCCTGCTGCTCCAGCTTCGTTCCCGGCGTCACCGCCGCCCGAATCCAGAAGCCAACCAAGCCCGCCACCGCCGTCTCGATCGCCACGATCGCCGCCGGCTCCAGCTCGAGCCCAATGATCACGAGCAACGCCAGCGCCTGGGTCACCGCCGACCGCACCACCGCCGGCTCATCCCGCAACCGACGCAGCCAGCCCGGCAGCTCGCCCTCCGGACCGGACAGCGCATCCTGCACCAACCTAGTGCCGATCAGCGCCACCAGCGCCCAGACGCCCAGCATCGTCAGCGCCGCCGCGGCCGCGATCATCGGCAGCGGGTCACTCGGTATGAAGTCCATCGCGCCTGTCCTTTCGTATGTGTTCCATGATGCCGGCGAGAATCGCCGTCGCGCGTTCTGGGGCAAGCACCGCGTCATCGTCCTGCGGCCGCCGCGCTCGCAGCCAGCCGAAGAACGCCAGCCAGCTGCGCTCACGCGCCGTCAGCAATCCGTCGAGCGCCCCGCCCAGCTCCTCGAGCTCGACCAGCGCCCGCACCTCCTCCAGCCGGACCCGCTCGCCCAGGCTGAAGCCGTCGAGCAGCTGCGGATCACGCGGCACGTTCCGGGTCCGGTTGACCACGGAGCGTGCGGATGATGTCGAACGGCGGATTGTTCCCGCGATGCCACTCCATGACATAGCCCTCGAATGGCTGGGCACTCCCGAACTCCGTCTCGTATTCGGCTGCCACTGGCTTCCCGAAGTGCGCGATGCCGCCAGTAACCGGGTCCTCCGGGTAGACCGCCGCTCCGACCTCCAAAAAGTGATCCTTGAAGCCGAGCACCACCGCGATACCGTCGATGATGAGCGCGTTTGGGTTCGTCGCCCCGGCGATCTCCGCCTGCACCAGCTCGTACAGCCGGTCCATGTCGAGGTTGCCCGGGCACGTTGTCGCGTAGAAATCGTTGTGGTCCCGCAGCTGATCCCGATCGAGCTTCAGGTTGCCGGCGGCATCCCGCAGGTGCGGATTGCCCCGCTCGTACTCGACCTGGATGATCAGATGCCATGCCGCCGCCAGCTTGCGGTACTGCGCCAACGAGACCTCACGCTGCTCGGTCGTCCCGCTCCACTTGCGCTCCCACTCCATCGACAGTGAGTCGTCGTTCATTTTCCCGGTCGTGTGCGGCGTGTCCTGATGCCGGACCAGCTGGCCGCGCAACGAACCGTCGTGGTTCGCCAGATAGGTCGCCGACACGTTGGAGTTCGGAGATTCTGTAAGCCAGAAGAGCGAGTCCCAGCCGTCCGTGTGATGCTGAATGTAGTAGTACGGCCACGGCTCGCTCCGGCCGCGCGTGAAGTGCCGGCCATCGGCCGGAATCCAC
This sequence comes from Chloroflexia bacterium, assembly GCA_030431755.1. Classification (GTDB taxonomy): domain Bacteria; phylum Chloroflexota; class Chloroflexia; order Thermomicrobiales; family CFX8; genus JAUIIK01. The sequence continues at coordinate 51,796 of JAUIIK010000008.1, read as the reverse complement.
GGCACCAACGGCGTGTCACCGCCCGGCGCCGCCGCAACCATCCGGCTCCGCAGACCGTTGACGTAGTTGACGATCCACCAGGCGTAGCCCTCGGGATCGTTGCTGTCCTCCTTCGGCGCGAAGACCTGAACGACCTCGCCGATCGACACCGCGTCCTTGTAGGCATAGGTCGGGTCATCGATCCGGTAGATGCCGTCCCGCACGCTGTCCTCGACGTCGTCGTAGGCTGCGTACCAATCGCGCCGCACCTCGTCATAGACGCGCCGGCCGGCAATGCCCGGGTCCTGGATCGTCTTCGCGTTCGTCCAGCTGCGGGTGTCGTTCCGGCGCAGGACGCTGTCCGCCGCCGTGCCCCAGGTGTGCTCCTTGCCGGCGATCGCCAGCCAGACCTCCGCCGAGTGACCGGCGGCAACGATCCGGTCGTAGATCAGCCGCAGCCTCGCCACCCGCTCGACCATCGACGGGATGTACGCAAAGAGCGGAGAGTCGAGCATCCCCTTCTTGTCGGCCTCCTGGTGGAAGAGCTCGAAGTCGATCAGCGTTGGCTGCCGGAACGCCTCAGATGGATTGGCGAGTAGTGGGAGAGTGGTCATCTCAATACCTCGGCATCTTCCCGATGTACCGCCGCCGGCCAATGCCGAAGCCCACCAGCACCCCGGCCAGCAGCACCAACGCAATCTCCTTGATGCGGTCAATCGTCCAGATGGTCATGCTGACACCTTCCGCCGGCGCGGGATCACGTCAAAGTCGATGTAGTCGCGCTCATGCTGGATTGCCTCGTCTGGGTCAGTGATACCGCCCGACGATCCGATACCGTCGTGGATCCAATCGTCGCCTTCACGTCGCCACCGGGAGCGTGGCCATGTGCCGAACCGTTCGTCGAGCGAAACGAGAATGAGCCACTTGCTCCCGTCAGTGGCGGTGTACTCGGAGTATTTCTTGGTCGCGCTCACAGCCCCTGCCTCCCATACTTCCAGCGCACCCAGACCGCCTCGGCTGCGACGCCAACCACCGCCACCAGCACCAGCGTGTAGTTGACGGTGATGATCCATTCCTGGTCCAGCGCGAGCCAGTCCGGCCCGCCGCCGCGCCGGGCAAAGCGACCGGAGAAGCGTAGGAACGTCGCGAACAACAGCAGCGACGCCCCCGGAGCGAACCAGCGGCCCATCCGCCAAGTGGCGATGGCCGTCACCAGAAACGCCAGCGCGATCAAGATCGCCAGCGTCCCGTTCGCGAGAATGTGGACGTCCACTACAGCCACCCCAGCAGCGTCATGATCGTCAGGATCGACGCCAGCGTCGGGATCATGACCGCGATGCCCTTGATGAGCCGCCCGTAGGGCTTCCACTCCTGCTCAAACCATTTCTGGACGGCAGGGCCGACCGCCTTCGGGATCTCGGTCTCGACCGCCGTGGTGACCGCGGTGTTGACTGACGTGTTGACCGTTTCCTGGATGTCATGCTTCGGGATGTAGGTGCGCTGGACGGTGTACAAGCCAGTTTCGACTCGCTCAACACGCTGGGCAATGCGACCGCGCTCGGCCTCGGAGTCGTCGTGGTAACGGTCGAGCTTCGCGTTGAGCCGCTCTTCCATGTCCACCATCTGCGTTCGCAGCTCTTCGAGTGTGCACATGCCGCTGGCCCTCAATCTCATATCGCGCCCACGCGGTACGCGCGTTCTGCATTTCCACCGACAGTATAGTTCCTCGCCTGGCGAGCGTCGCGGTACCGCCCTGCCGCGTTCGACCCCGCACATGATGGAGGACTCAGCTACGCCCTTCCCGGACGCGCTCAGGCCATCCTCGCGCGTCGGATCCTCACGACGCCGCGCCCGTCACCGGGTTCCGACCACCCCGCACCGCCGCAATCGTCTCCTGCATCCGCCGCCACTCCGCCGCGGCCGACGTCGCCACCGGCTGGCCCAGCGTCACCGTGCCGCTGCCCGCCTGGGCGTCGTAGCTCACCGCCGTGATCGGCTGCATGGCCTCGTCAGCCACCTGCAACCACTCGCCCGCCTGCACCCGCCAGACCGGCGTCTGCGAGCCCCAGCTCGTCTCGACGCCCCGCGTCCAGTCGCGCGTGATACTGACCGCCACGCCCTCCTGGGTGCGCTTGGCCAGCTCGGTGCGGGCGAAGGCCAGCGCCGCCGCCGGCGTCATCGTCCCGCCGTCGGGGATCGGGTAGACCCGTTCGATGCCGTACTTCGCAATCGCGAACTCGTCCCGCAGCGTCCCGGTCGAGCGCCGCCGCCCATCGAGGTCGGTGTAACTCATCGTCAGTGCCGTGTAGATCTCGTCGCTGCCCAGCCGCCGCCGCACCGTCCCGTCGGCCGGCACCTGGTAATGGGGCGTGCTCGGCGGCGTCAGCGCGAAGAAGCGCAGCTGCCGGTCGTAGACGGTCCAGGTAAACGCCACCGCGCCGTTCCCGGCCCCGGTCAGCGTCGACAGCACATCGTGCGGCCAGCGCCCGGCGAACTCGCGCCAGTCCCGCAGCACGCCGGGGTCCTCGACCTCCAGCAGCTCGATCAGCGGCGCGGCCTGGGCGATCGCCGCCCGCACCAGCACGTCGCTCCGCACCGCGCCCCGGCCGCCCGGCATCGGCTGATCGCGCAGCCCGGTGATGCCGTAGCCCACCGCCTCGATGCCGCGAATCTCGCCGCCGACGTCGTCGACCGCTGACCGCCGGCCCTCCCAAACGCGCCCGGTGCCCGCCTCCAGCAGCTCGACATGCGCGAAGGGCGGCGCTTCGACCGGATAGGGCAACACCATCGCCTGCACCTCCGTCGCCGACAGCACCCGCCGCAACGTGTCGTCGAGCACCCCGGCACTCAGCGAGGCCCAGCCCCCCGGCAGCTGCGAGCCGAAGGACAGCGCCAGGTCAGCCGGCAGCCGTTGCCGCGCCACGAACGCCCCGTCAGGCAGCGGTCCCGTCACCACCAACGCGAACTCTGGCGGCCCGCCTGGGGCCAGCGGCGCGAGGATGATGATCTTCTTGATGCGCTGGGGTGCGAACACCTGTGACGTCGGCCCCAGATGCGCCAACGTGATCGTTTGGGTGTAGACCAGCCCGGCATCGAACACCTCCGACGACGGCCCCAGGTGCGCCAGTATTACCGTCACCGCGCCAGGGCTGACCGCCAGCTGGTAGAGGGCCGTCGTGGCCGCGATGTGGTTGAGCGTGACGGCCTGCGCCGGGAACGCGACGGCGGCCTCGTAGAGCTGCGCCGTCGGCCCCAGATGGTTGAGTGTCACGTCCTGATCGGGCGAGACAGTCAGGCCGTAGAGCTGGCTGGTCTGCCCGAGGTGGTTCAGGCTGATCGTCTGATCGCCGATCACCGTCATCTGGTGTACCTGCGCCGTCGGCCCGATCGCCTGCATCGACACCGTCTGCGTGGGCGGGGTGACGGCCATCTCGTAGAGCGCCGTCGTCGGTCCCAGGTGGTTGAGGGTGATGTCCTGGGCGACGTAGGTATCCGGCGCGGCATCGCCGCCCGTTCCGACGCCCATCTCGTCGACCCACATGACCTGCCCGGAGGTGGATGCGCCGAAACCAATCCAGCCGCTCGATAGCGCCGCATCGGTCGCACTAAAGCTCCATGTACCGGGCTCCGAACCCCCATCGGCCCAGGTCCGCCGACGTATTGTGGTACCAGTGCGCTGGACCCGGGTCCAGTACCAGGTGTCCTCGCTTAGGTTGTCGTTGCCGGTGGCCAGCGTCGTCGAAGCTGCGGAATCGTACTTGATGAGGCCAAAAACGAATGTACTGCTTCCAAATACGTTATGGTTTGCGAAGTAACCGGTTTCGGACGAGGAATCCCCCGAGCCGTGCACGATTGCCCGCCCAGCGTTGCCATCCGGCGTGTTCTCCACCTGCCACTTGAGCAAGACTTCTACGTCACCACTCGGCGTACCGACCTCATCCCAGGACACGGCATACCGCCCGCCAGCGGACATCACAATCTTCGCAACATGCGTGCCGGAGCCTGTCGGCAGGCTGGATGTCTCAACCGTGACCGCGCCATCGCCCGTATGCCAACGCTCGGTTAGCGTCGGCGAGTCGCTAAAGTCGGTGTAGAACTGCCCCATCAGCTAGCTCAGTTGGGCAACTGGCACGCTGGGCATGGGTAGACCTTGCTCACAGACGGGTGGACCGGGTGCGGCATTTCCGGCATCGTTGGCGCGATGTATTGTGGCAGCGACCCGGGATTGCAGTCGCCCGGCCCCGTTACGCTCAACTGTGTGATTTCACCGAACACCGTCGCGCAGAACCAGCCGCGTGGATTCTCCATATTGCGCGTTTCCAGAATGTGATTGAATTCCTCCCCTTCAACCACAAAGTTGAGCCCCAACCGCCGGTCAAGCCCGTAGTCTCCGGTTGGTATCCAGGTCGATTGATTTGTCGGGTCGGTGTACTCAGCAGGGGCGTCCGTCGTGGTCGACGGATCGTGGACACGCAGGTCTATGATCCAGGACCATTCCGCCGCCGTGTTCCGGCTGTACCAATCCTCAGTGCCGGTCGACCCAGCACCCTGCCCGAGAATCAGGTCACCATCAGTGTTGTTCAACGCCCATGTCAACGTCGTCGCCGGCTTCTCGAAACGGTTCGCCGGCACCTCTCCAAAGTCGAGCCAGCCCTGCCAGAAAGAAATGTCGCCGGTTAACTGATCCAAGGCGTAGATCTCGTAGGAGTGGTACTGCGCCGCCCGCCCATGCGGATTCGTTTGGAAGTGCAGACGAGCGTAGATTTCCATGTCAACGGTGTAGGGCCAGGTGGTGAAGAAGTCGATCAGGAAGCCCTTGTACGCCTCATGCTTGTGCAGGTTCTCGTTCGGCGTCGCCTCGTCACCGCCGAAGACGACCGGATGGCCGAAGGTGGCCTGCGACCACGTATCGGCCCACGCTGGTGGCGCATCGCCATGCTCGTGATCGGTCGGTGGATGCCACAGGCTCGTTGCCGGGGGCTCGGTTGCGGTTGGTGTCGGCGATGGCGTCTCGGTAGCCGTCGGCTCCGGCGTGTTCGTCGCCGTGGCCGTCTCGGTCGCCGTCGGCTCTGCCTGCCACGGTTCGCCCTCGATCTCGTAGGGCGTGCCAACACACTCTTCGCCTGTTGAGGCCAGCGACAGCGAGCCGTCGCCCGCCTCGCAGAGGATCAGCGTCCCGGAGGTTTCGGTCGCCCCGGTCAGCATCACGCCGCTGCTCAGGATCAGCATGAGCCCGAGCGGAATCACCAGCCAGCGTCGTACCGTCATCATCGTTGTGCTCCTACTCCGTACTGTGAACCTGTGTCTCCGGCTCGATAAACGCGACGCCGACCTTCTGCAGCAGCGCCTTGTAGTCTTCCTGCGACAGGCGCCCGCGCATCCGCTGCGCCTCCTGCGACGCGTCGTACTCCGCCTGCGCGAACAACCGCGTCCGGTGCGGCTGGATCACGTTCATGTGCGCCTGCGCCTCGCCGACGACCTGGTAAAGCGCCAGCAGCTCCTCGTCGCCCAGCGTCAATCGCCCGGCGCGGATCTTCGCCCGCGCTTCGAGCATCTTCTGATGCCACCGATCGCAGGCGTCGTTGAGCTCGGCGAGCGTCATCTCTGCGTAGGTCATCTCTGCGTAGGTCATCCCGGCCTCCTCTCTAGTAGCTGAAGATCCCGCTGGCGTTGAAGGTGAAGTTGATGTCGCCGCCGTTGGGCGTCACCGGCATCCCGGCGCTGAAGGTGTCCATGCTGTAGATCAGCGGGTCAGTCGAGGCCGCGCCGGCGGTGTCAAGCCAGCCCAACACCTCCTCGCACTCGTCGCCGGTCACCGCCGACCAGGTTCCGTCCGCCGCGTCGAAGGCCCCGTTGCCGGGCGTCGTGTTCGACTTCGAGCCCAGCGTCGCCGTCGCCTCGACCGCCGCCCCGGTGATGTCGTCGTAGAAGTCGTCGACGGCCGTGTCCGGGTTGTCGTCGGCCGTGTCGATGAGATCCTGCTTCACCGTGCCGGTGATGAGGTTGTAGGCCGCGTCGTGCAGCTCCTCCTTGAAGAAGTCAAAGAGCGCGTTCGCCATGGGGTACTCCTGTCTGTAGTGCGTAGATCGCGTGCATCCGCTTGATAAACCAGACGATGTCGCGGCCGAGGTCCTCCAGCCCGATGTCGCCAATCAGCCGGCTGTCGAAGCCGTAGACGTACTCGGCCGGCGAGTCCGGTCCCAGCAGGCACAGCTCGTGCCGCAACGCGTCTCGCTGTTTCACGACCGCGTAGTCCGGGAAGCCCCAGCGCCGGCACTCCTCGTCAATGTCGAGCTCCCAGATCGCCGCCGCCACGACGCCCTTTTCGGACCGCTCGTAGTAGGGCCAGCGGCAGACCGCGTAGCCCTCGTCGGTGACGTGCTCGATCGGCTGCACACGCTCCAATGTCGCGGCCACCCGTGGTCCATCCATCACGTCAGCCAATCAACCTGGGGATAGAGCGTCGCCTGGAAGGTGCCCCGCGCCGCCGAGATGGCGCTGACCCCGCCCGCCTGCTCCATCGCAATGCTCACGATGTTGTCGCCGGCCGCCAGCCGCAGGCTCCCGGCCACCGCCACCGAGCCGACGTAGTTGCCGCTGCCATCCTCCAGCCAGGCCACGACCGAGCCGTCGGCCCGCACCTCGCAGACCCAGGTGCGCTTCGTGCCGAGGTCGAGTCCGGGATACCAGAGCGTGATGCCCGTCTCTGGCCCGGCCACGTTCAGCGCGTCGGTGTGCAGCGCGTAGCTGGCCCCGCCGGCGTTGCGGGCATAGAAGTCGACCGCCCACTCGGGAATGCCGCCGTCGGCCATCTCCTGCTGCAATGGCAGGTACGAGGCCCCGACGTCCACCATGTGCCAGTCGCCGATCAGCGACCGCACGCTGCGCGTCGTCTTGATCACCTGGGCGTTGTCGGTATCCGCGTCGGTCGTCCGCACCCGCGCCTGGATGATCGCCGGCGAGGCTGAGTAGCTGCCGGTGCTCGTGCTCGGCAGCGCCGCCGCCGTCTCCCAGGTCGTCAGCTCGCTGATCGTGTAGCTCGTGCTGTTGTCCGGCGTGTCGGCCACCCAGACGTCGCCATCGGGGTCCTGAACGGTGATGCGGTAGTGGCTGATGCTCGTCGCCGTCGGCGCGCTCCAGCTCAGGGCGATGCTGCTGCCCGCTACCGTCAGACTGGGGCTGGCGCTCGCCGTCGCCGCCCCGACGTCGCCGGCGGCATTGACCGCCTGCACCCGCACCGCGTAGCTCCCGGCCGGCAGCCCGTTGTCGTCGGCCGCGTTCGTGCCGCCCGTCCCCAGCGCCTGCGTCAGCGTCGACGATTCGTCGCGGAATACCGCCAGGAGGTGCGCGCCCTGATCGACCGCGCTCGCCACCGCCGACGCGCTCCAGGCCTGCGACTGCCCCGCCGTCGCCACCGCCACCGCCAGCCCGCGGCTGTCCGAGACCTCCGCGAAGGGCGTCTGGTAGAAGCCGTAGCTCGTGCTGGTGCGGTAAGCCCCGAAGAGCGCCACCGCGAAGGTGTGCGGGTCCTGGGCGATCGCCGTCGGCCCGATGCCGCTCGCCACGCCCTCCGTCGTCGCCGTCACGACCGCGACCAGCGACTGGCTCGGCGCGACGTTCGCGTACTCCATCAACCGCGCCTCAGCCACCACCGTGCGGTCGAACGTCACGCTCTTGCTGCCGCTCTCGCTGCTCGCGTTCTCGCGGTAGAAGAGCGCCGTCGTCACCGCCGCCGTGCCCTCGTCGAGGTTCTGGGCGATGCCGGCCAGCGCGTAGCCCGTCGGCGGCGTGATCACCACCGGCTCGGCCGTCGCCGGCGCGGCCGCGAAGGCCACCGACACGCCGACGTAGTCCTCCAGCGTGCCGTCCAGCAGCGCGCTCATGGTGTGCACGCCGCTCGCCGCCGTCGCCTTGTCCGCCACCAGCAGCCCGGCCTCCTCGCCCCGCTGGGTGTAGCCCCCGCTGGGCGCGCCGAAGCTCGTCGCCGTGTTGTCGTTGTTGGCGATGGCCCCGACCACCAGGAAGCGGTCGACGCTCGGCGCGCCGTCGAGCGCGACCATGCCGATGTTCGTGCTGTCGCCGCTGCCGCGCCCGGTCGACACGATCGTCTGCGACGCCGCCAGACCGCTGTACTCGGCGATCCACATCGTCCAGTCGGTCGCAACGCCGAACGAGCCGCCGCTGACCGCGCCGCTGTCGCTCGCCGCGTTCTCCTGGTAGAGCAGCGCCGTGTGGACGTTCGGCGAGCCGGGGTTGGAGTCCACCTCGCCCAACTGCCAGCCGCCCGGCATCGTCCAGTCGTCGAGGTCGCCCTCGAAGCGCAGCACCATCACCAGGTGATTGCCGGCCACGGTCGCGCCGCCCCAGCTGACGCTCGGCGTCGTGTCCGCCGTGTCGCTGTCGATCGCGTCCTGCACCTGCTCAGGCTCCGGCGGGTCCTCGTGCTGCACCTTGACCGCCAGCAGCAGGTGGTTCCCCGCCGTCGTCGCGCCGCCCCAGGTCGCCGAGACGCTCGTCCCGCCCCCGCCGCTGTTGCCCGTCGCCACCTGCACCTGCGATGCCGCCAGCACCGTCGCCGTGAGCGACGTCGGGGCCGCCATCACCGTCGCGTTGTCCCGCAGCCGGAGCCACATCTGCCGCCAGCCGGTGTTCAGTGCCCCGGCCGGCTGCACAGCCGTCCCGACGTAGCTCCAGGTCGACGCGCTCGACAGTGTCCGCGTCTCATACGAGCCGCCGAAGGCCGTGGCGTCACTCTGGTTGGCGCTGGCCCCGTCAATGTCAATCCAGGGGTCCCAGTCGCCCACCACCGCCGACGCCGCCGAGACGGCCGAAATCCGCAGCCGGTTGACCACGCCCGTGCTGCTCGTGTCGACGAAGGTAAAGCGCGTCCGCGCCGGCCAGTCGCCGGTCACATCGGCCAGCAGCACCGTCGCCGCGCCGTTCGTCAGCGTCCCGCTGGCACTCCTGGCATCACTGGAAAGCTCCGCCACCGGCCGCCCGTTGCGCGTCTCCGTCTCCAGCTCCAGCGTCGCCCGGCCGAAGGTCCCGGCCGGATACCAGCGCGCCGGCGTCACCCGCCCGCGCCGCACCTGCCAGCTAATCGTGTCGGTCGTGTTCAGCTGCGCCGCCAGCGTCACCCGCTCCGACTCGCGCCCCTGCCGCCAGGCCGTCTCAGCCGCGTTGAGCTCGCTGAGGATGGCCCGCCGGTTCGCCTCGACCGCGTCCTGGTCCGCGCCATAGATCACCAGCGGCAAGACTAGCCGGTCCCCCTGCGCCCAGCGCGCCGGGTCGGCCGTGATCCCGTAGCTGACCTTGTCGTGGATGTCCGTGCTTCCCAACACAACCGAGAGCGTCATGGGGCTACCGTCCCGACCGGCGTCTCCCGCCGCAGGTGCTGCAAGGCCGCGCTGGTGACCTCCCGGCCGTCGATGTAGATGTGCGTGTCGCCTCCGCCGCCCTGGCCGCCGTTGGGGCCGTAGGGGTTGACGTAGTAGTCGCCCGGCGAGCCGTAGAGGGTGAAGCCGCCGCCCGGATCAGGCCGGTAGAGCCCGTCATCGTCCAGGTAGACCGTCGCCTGCAGCGCCTGCATGACCTGCCGGAACTGGTCGGCCGGCAGGTTCAGCCGCGCCCCGCCCGCCAGCTGCGCCGTCAGGGCGTCGATGTCCGCCAGGCCGCCGAAGCCGCCCACCGGCGCGACCGAGCCCGTCGGTCCCACGCCACCCGGCGATTGATCCCCCGGCGCCTGGTAGCCCTTTGAGCCCGGCAGGTTGGCCAGGCTGTCCGGGATCTGACTGATGGCGTCGTCGGTCGCGCTCGCTGCCGCCTCGATGGCCTGCAGCGCCTGGAGGATGGCCTGGACCTCCGGCGAGTTCGGCCCGAACTTCAACAGCGCCTCGGCCAGGTCGACCGTCAGCTGCTCCTCCAGCCGCTCCAGCGCGGGAATCAGGTCGTCCTCCGGGATCATTGCCAGCAAGCGCATGGCCTCCTCGAAGGGCAAGCGCCCGTCGACGACGGCCTGCACGAGGTCGTCAACCATGCCGACCGCGACCTCGGGGTACTCCGCGAAGATGCGCGCCAGCTCGGCCAGCGCCTCCTCGGCGATCTGCTGGACGCCTTCGACCAGCGTGACCTCGTCGCCGCCGATGTCCCGCGCCCGCACCTCGATCTCGATCGGCACGCCGATCGGCTCGTCATCACCATTCAGCAGCTTGTCGATGATCGAGCCGCTGCCGTCGCCAGGACGGCCCGGGCCCGACGCGAACTCGTCCCAGAAGGCCTCGGCGAAGTACTCGCCGGCGGTGATGCCGAACTCCTCGAAGATGTCGACCAGCCCGCGCATGTAGCTCTTGGGCAGGTTCTCGTCGGCCCACTCGCGCCAGTACTCCTTGGCTGCGTCCGTGCCGGCAATCTCAGAGACCAGCGCCAGCTCCTGCATCAGCTCCTGGTAGCGCTGCCGCAGCGCCTGCATCTCCGGACTGTCCGGCGCGAAGCCGGCTTCCAGCAGGGCGTCCATGTACGCCTGTAGCGCCGCGATGTCCTGCTCCAGGTTCGACGCCGCCTCGCCGGTCATGATGTCGACGATGTTCGGGCCGGTGAAGTCGTGCTGAATCGCCGTGACGACCTGCCCCCAGCCCTCGGTGATGTGGGCGAAGAGGATGTCGAACTCCGCGCCAATGTTCCGCACGGTCTCATCCACCGCTGCCCCGGCCGCTGCCGGCATCGTGCCGAAGAGGAAGCGCCAGTCAGGTTCGCGTGAAAGCGGCCCCCGCTTCGCCGGCGAGTGCGGCAGGCTGTCGTCGATGTACTGCACGGCGCGGTCTACCGCAGAGGTGTCGACGGACGCCACAATCACGAAACCCGATCCGTCTAGCCGGTTCTTGGTGTTTTCGATCCACTCAAGATCCGTGCGCGCGTCGACGTCATCGACCGTAGCCGTCACTTCAGCGGACGAGCCGTCCAGGTCCGCCAGCGCCGCGCCCGCGCCCTGAATGCGCCCGGTAATCCCCAGGTCCTCGGCGCGCTGCTCGAAGCGTGTCGCGCCGCCGCGCGCGCCCGCCGTTGTGCCCACGCCGCCACCCTCGGCGAGATTCAGCGCCAGCGTCGCCGACTGACCATCCAAATTGCCAAGTTCGATTCCGACATCGGACAGCGCCGCCGCCAGGTCGAGCGCGCCGTCCGTCGTCAAGCCCGATTGCGCCTGCGCATCAGCCAGCGCCGCGTTGGCGTCACCAACCGAGCTGACGAGGTTGTCGGACGAGGCCGCCGCGTCATCCTGCGCGAGCATGACGTCCACCTGGCTCCCTGCGAATAGTCCAGCCTGGATCGTGGCGTCGTCCTGCGCGCCGGTGACGCGGTCGTAAATCTGCGGGTAGTTTTCGAGGAAGCGCTGCTCTTCCATCGTCAGGTCGATGTTCTGTTGCTGCCGTTCGATCAGCGCATCCCGCGCCGCCTCGATCGTCGACGCGATCTGGCCGTACTCGCTCGACTGCTGGTTGAAGATGTTCGCGGCATCCCCGGCCGCCTGGTACGCGCCCTCCAGCCCCGACAATGCCGACTGGACGTCGTAGGTCGCCGCCGCGGCATTGAGCATGTGGACTTCCCATGCCGTCAGGCCCTCGCCGCTGTCCTCGACCACCTGGTTATGCCTGTGGTACGCCAACGTCGCATCTGCGGTGGTGTCGGTGAGCCGGGCCACCGCAGCCCGCGCCTCGTCCGACATCTCAGCATTCTGGCGTTGGTACTCAATCTGGCGCTGCGTGGCGTCCGCGTTGTCGTCAGTGGTGGTGGTGAGGGAGCGCGTCGCCTCCTCGATGTCACCGAAGACGCCATTGATGCGGATGAGTCCATCCAGCAGTTCAAGGCTTCCGTCGTTAACTCGCGGCAGGAGATCAACTGCCCAGTTCGCCATTGCTTCTGACGCGCCGGTACTGCCGTCCGCGACGCCTTCCCAGAACCGTCGCCAGTCTTCGGTTTTCTGCTCGTCCGGGGTGGGGATCGCCTCGATGGTGTCAATGAGTGACTGGAGGCCCGTGACAATGGGCTCCAGGCCGACAATCACATCCCCGACTGCGGGCACCAGCTCCTTGCCTACAACAACAGACAGCCTGCCCGTTGCCGTGGTGACGTCCAGCACGATGTCGCCAACGCCTTGCATGGTCGATGCGAATTCGGCGAAGTCCCGACTTGCGGCCAGATCACGGACAGTCGAGATCAGTCCCCGCACACCGTCAGCCGCCACTTGCATACTGGCCGCGAAGCCGTTAGCGAAGTCATCGAACTCGGCAGAACCGAGATACCTGTTGATCTCGTCGAGGCCGTCCTTGGCAAGCTCGAAGAATGGCTTGAGCCCCTGGCTGGCGGCCAGCGCCAGGGAGTCGGTCAGTGTCGACCTCAGTCCAGCCCACGTCCCAGCCTGGCGTTCCATCGCCCCACTGAAGCGGTCGAGGTCCGCTTCGAATACGCGGAAGACCTCCGCCGAGCTCGCGCCCGCTGCTTGCAGCGCCTCCATCTCGGCGCGTGCCGTAGGAGACAGCACGGCGAGCTCCTGGAGCCGCATCGCCGCCTCGCCGAATGGCTTCCCAGACTCAAGCTGCGAGTAGAGCCGGCCAGTCCAAAACCCCAACTCGTTAATCGGCCCCGACGTCGCAGCCGACGCATCCCCCAGCCGGGTGAGCTGCTCCGTCGTATTCAGCGCCTCGCCGCCGAAGGTCTCCAACAGGCGGCTTGCTTCGATGATGGGCGCGGTCTCGAATGGGGTTCGTTCCGCGAACTCGAAGAGATCAGCGACGTGCTTCTCGGCCTCGCTGGCGCTCCCCATCAGCGTCTCAAACTGAAGCGCCGCCGTCTCCAGGTCGGAATTCATGCCGATGGCGCTGCTCTTAACGAAGTCGAAGGCCTGCCCGACCCCCGTCATTACCGTGTCCACGGCGCGGTAGCCGAGGAACGCGCCAACGCCCGTCACCGCCGACTGCGCCAGATTACCCAGTGTCTTGTTCAGCGTGCCGGATGAGGCGTCGAGCTTGTCGACCTGGGCAGCGGCAGTCGCGGACTCGTCGCCGAGATCCTTCAACACTTGCTTGGCTTGCTTGAGGTCTGCGGTTGCCTGATCGACAAGCCGCAGAATGATTGCCAGTTCGCCCGCGTCCACGAAAAAACGCCCACCCTCTCCTAAGGAGAGGAGCGGGCGCACATGCGACGGCTCCTGTTAACTAGACGGCGGCCGAGTGGCGGACGTCTAGTTCAATTGCGGCTATTCTAGCGCATCTCACGCACCAGCGTACCCACGATGATGATGCACATGACGGACGCGCCCCAGACCACCATCGCGCTGGCCCCGTAGATTTCTCTGTCACCAGCCAGCATCTCGACTAGCGCCGTCCCAACAATGAGCAGCAGCATAGCCAGGACGAACCAACGCCGACGTTTCGACATGATCGAGCCTCCGGCTGCATCGTAGCAGGAGACTCTTCTCCCGTGGGAGAAATGCGTTTGCATCGAAGTGAGTGAGGTACACTGAGAACACCTTCCACCGTTGACCCGATGGAAGGCTGCTAGAAGCGGCTAGCCTGGCGGGTTCAGGCGGCCGCTTTTCCCTCTTCAAGCGGTTTAGGTCGCAAGAATGCCTCGACCTCAGCTTGATCGACAAGCTTCTCTCGGCGGTCAACCGGGTTGACGAAGATCGTGAACGACCCCTCGCGAACCAGCCGGGCCATTGTCGTCTTGCTGACTCCGATCATCTCTCGCGCTTCTGTCAAGTTAATGAGTTTTCGAACACTCATAGGGTCTCGCTTTCCATCCTCCACAGGATAGCAGATAGGTCCAGGTTGGTCCATTTAGGCGTTGACGAGACCAGTCCAGTCAAGTACAGTTAGGTCCACAAAGGTCTAGCAGCCTTTTCGGGTCAACGGGTTTAGAACTAGGAAGGAAACACCATGCGCATTCTGAAGTACGAGGGCCAGTCGGCCCACCTGGAGATGGATCAGGCAGACGCCGCGCTCATTGCGACCGCCTGCCGACGGGCCACGCTCGACATCGAGGCCGGCCCCGACGTCGCCCTCGCCGCCACCATGTTTGAGCTGCTCAGCGACGTGCTGGGCGCTCAGGGCTTCATGGTCCGGCCGGCTGGATTCGAGGACAACATCCTCCAGTTGCGACGAAGCGGATAGCGCGTATGCAGATCGCGCTTGACACGTACGCGGATCGTCTGTTATCTTCAGTCGCAATGACAAAAGAAAGGTCTCGGGCGCTGGAACGCACGAGACCATTGCATGGAAGGACACAGCTCCCATGCCCTCTAAGGGTACCGCACCAACCACCCAGAAATCCGTCCGCAGCGAAGTCCGCGCCTGGATTCGCGCAGCGCTCGATGGTGAAGACGCCATCGAGCTGCCATTCCTCACCGAGCAGGCCTGCACGCACTTCGCGAAGCAGCCCAAGGTCGTCGAGCGCTACTTCCAGGAGAACTTCCGCCAGATGGTCTACAGCGAAGCGCAGTCCGTTGTCGCCACGACGCGGACCGCGACCAGCACGCACATCCAGCTGGGTGACGAGCTCGTCACGCGCGAGGAACTCACGAAGCGGGCGAAGAAGAGCCGCTGGTCCAGCTGGATGGAGCACGTCGGCGAGCGGCACATCCGCCTGCCGAAGATGACGCGCGACGACCTGCTGAAAGCGGCGGGCGAGCGGCGGCAGCGGGCGTCGATCGACATCTCCCGCGCCATGCTGATGGAACGGCTCGCCGAGCAGCTGGAGGATGGCGAGACCGTCGAGGACCGCTACACCGACGAGGACATCGACCGTATCTTGAATGAAATCACCGAGGAGGCCACCGATGAGTAAGAGTATCTTCGCCGACGTCAGCAGCGAGCTGTACACCACCTACCGCGTCGTCATCGCCTTCCGCGACCGCCTGGTGGGCGGCATCCCGAAGTCACCCGACGTGATCGACGGCTGGATTCGCACCAGCACCGGCGTCGACGACGTCGAAGAGCGCCGCCAGATGCTGCTCCGCACCCTCCAGGAGCTGGGCGCCGATGTCGACGGCGACACGAGCTACGACGATCTGGTCGCCGCCTCCAAGCAGCTGGCCGTCAACCAGGGCACCGGCTTCAAGCAGGACGAGCAGGGCCTCTACATCGAGGACCGCCAGGTGAAGGCCATGCTGAAGGAGTGCACAAACATCTTGTTTGCCGGCGAGCGCTGGGGCAAGACCCGCAAGGGGCCGAAGTCGTTCCTGGCTGAGCGCGTCTTCGTCAGCCCTGCCCGGATTCACCTGGAGCGCATGAAGCCGGACGGCGCGGATCTCTTCATCGGCCACGTCAGCGGGCCCCAGGGGCCACAGTCGACCTTGCAGCACTACGAGTTCGTCGAGCAGGCGCAGATCGAGTTTGAGGTACAGGTCGTCAAGGACGTCATCGAGCCGCAGCACTGGCCACAGATCTGGCTCCTGGCCCAGGAGAACGGCCTGGGGGCCAAGCGCTCGCAGTCCTTCGGCCGCTTCGACGTCGTCGCCTTCGAGCCGGTGTAGCCATGTCGCCCAACAGATCAAATCACTTCGGCGCGACAGGTCTAGCTCCGTCAGTTCGCGACGTGTCTCGCCACGACGACTCGTCATGTCTAGTTGCGTCAGTTCGCGACGTGTCTCCCCACGTCACCGCGACTTGTCATCGCGTGCCTCGTCATGTCCGGCCTTCGCGCCGCATGCCAGAACGACCAGCCTCGTCCATCCTGGCCTTGACTCGCCCGGCCACGTCACCGCGACTTGCCTGGCCAAGCCCTTTCCTGCCACGCCTCGTCGCGCCATAGCGACAAGCCAAGCCACGGCAAGGCAACGCATGTCATAGCGACCTGCCGCGTCCGCCCGAGGCAGCACAAGGCGCGTTGACTGTTCTATCCCTTACCAGTCACGCCGCCACAACAGAACCCCCGGTCATTGGGCCGGGGGTTCGTCGTATCGCCGTGTAATCAGCTTGGCCAGCCGCAACCAGGCGCGGCGTTCCGCCTGGGCGTCCTCCGCCGCGGCCAGCTGGAGGTAGCAGGCCCGCAGCTGCGCCTTGAATTCGCGCTCAGTCATCCTTCTGCTCCTGCATCCGGCGCTGCTTCGCCATCGCCAGCTCCGCCTCGATGTCCTGCACCTGGTCGTGCCAGCGGTTCAACGTGAGGTGTTTCTGCTCGGGGTCGCGCTTCAGCTCTTGCCACGCCTGCCGGAACTGGTGGACCTCCAGCAGCGACCCCACCCAGCCGGCCGGGTTGCGCTCGTAAATCTCCAGCCACGCCTCCGATGGGCTCAGGTGGAACTGCTGGCAGACGTTGAGCACCAACAGCAGCCGGCCCAGCTCGGGGTCGGCTGCTAGGAGCTCGGCGTCCTCGGTCCCACCAGGTCGATAACTCGGGTCGAGGAGTTGGTAGAGGAGCCGTTGCCGTTTCCCGGGTTCTCATCCTCGTCCACGAAGAGCTCCGGCTTCGTCAGCCGCAGGATCGCCCGGCAGGCCCACTCCTGCGTCTCGGCATCGAGGTCGCCACGCGCCGCGTCGTTCAACTTCTCCTGGTACTCTGGGCCCTCCCAGCCGACCAGGCCGTGCCGCAGCAGCGTGAAGCGGTCGTAGCCCGTCAACGGGTCCTGCTGCGCCGCCTCCAACTCGTCCTCGTCGACGTCGGCCGCCGCCAGCGCGTCCTCGCGGTTCTCCCGCCGCAGCGCGACCAGGATGTCGGCGCTGTAGTCGTTCATGTGCTGGCGCGCCCGCGCGCTGGCCGTTTCCTGAGCGTCCTCCAGCTGCTTCCAACTCAGCTTCTGCAGCTGGAAACGGTTGCCCGGCTCGTGTGGCACCTCGACCCACTCGCGCACCTTCGTCACCAATGCCATCCGCGTTCCTCTCTCCGATTCCGTGCCAAATACCGCCCGGGCGCAGGGTCCCGCCCCACGCCCAGGCCCTCAACGCCTACGACTCCGAGATCGCCCCCGTCCAGGCCACGATCACCGTCAGCTTCGTCACCGTGCCGCGGGCCATCTGCTTGGTCTTTTTCCGGATGATGACCTCGCCCGTCGCCGTCTCGCCGCCGTCGGCCACCGAGATCGAGCGCGTCTCGCCGACACTGTTGGCGAAGGTCGCCTCCACCGTCGAGCTGGTGTCGTCGAAGAAGAAGACGAGCGTGATGTCGTCGCCCTGCTTCAAGCCGGTGAAGAGCTGCTCGACCCAGCTATCGCCGGCCGTCGTGCCCTCCTCCAGCACCGCCTCGATGCCGATGCCGCTGATCGACTGCAGGTACTGGCTCAGGTTGACCAGTGAGCCGCCCTCGTCGTCGTCGATCTGGAAGACGACGTCGTCAAATCCATACTTCGCCATTGCTCTCGCCTCTCGTTAGTGCCGGGCGTACCCGACCATGAAGCTGATCGACTGACCCGACCCGGTCCCGTTGAAGGTCCAGTCCGAGGCCAGGTAGCGGTTGATCGTGCCGGTGTCCAGCACCCGCTCAGCCGCCGGCGCGGCCGCCACGTCGGTGAAGGTCGCCGCCGCCACGTAGGTCACATCGTCGGCCGAGTGCAGCGCCCGCACCGTCACATCGTCGTAGCCGCCCAGGTCCAGCGCCGTCACCTGCAAATAGGCCGCGCCGCCGTTGCTGCTTGACGCGCCGTTGTCGACACCGCTGCTCTCGGTGTCGCCGTCGGCCGTCTCCTCGCTGAGCTCGTGCAGGATCAGGCCCTCGTCGTAGCGCCCGCTGCCGCTGAAGTCGGCCGCGATCTTCGACAGCGCTCCGCGGCTCAGCGTCTTGGTGTGCTTCATTTGGAACGGCCCTGCCAGGCCGTCGAAGCTCTGGCCAATCGCGTTGCCCTTGACGCAGAAGCACATCACCCGCTCCGCGCCGTCCTGGCCGCTCAGCGCGTCCAGTGAGGCGTTCGTCGCGTCGTCGATCCAGCCGTTCTGGCTGGCGCTCCACTGGTAGAGCCCAACCGGCTCCTGCTCGACCCAGCTGTCGCCGAAGCCGTGCGTTTCCTCCAGCAGCGCCTCCGGCCCGTCGAGCGTGATGTCCGCCAGCAGTCCAGCCAGCGAGTAGCCGTCGACGAGCCAGAAACTGACGTCGTCCGAGCCGTACTTCGCCATGCCTACTCCTCGCCCTCTGCCGCGTCCTCAGCGGCCTCGTCGACGAGCTCGATGTGGCCCTGCTCCAGCAGCCACGGCCGGCTCTTCGTCGGGATGTCGTCGACCACCTCGCCGGCGGCCGCCTCTTTCCACTCCCAGTTCTCACGGTTGGCCCGCACGTTCGTCGGGTACTTGAGGTCGCTAAGCGCCCGAAACTTCGGCATCCGCGCCTCCCTCCTGGAGCCGGACCAGCTGGTCCTCGGCCGGCCACTCGTTGCCACACTGCAGGCAGACGATGAAGTCGCCCGAGCCGGCCGTCGCAATCCGGTCCAGCGCCTCGCTGCCGCACTTCCGGCACCGCGGTGCTTCCGCCGGCGGCGTTGTCGTCGCCAGCGCGCTCAGGGCGTCCAGCGCAATCTGGAGCAGCGCCCGCTCCTGCTGGTTCAGCGTCATGGCGTCTGCAGCTCCTTCACCTTGGCGAACCAGCGCTGCTGCGTCTCGAAATCGAGGTAGCGCAGCTCCAGACGCCGGTAGCCGGTGTAGGCCTGGTTGACCCAGCCATCCCCGTCCGGTGGCAACTCCGCGATCTCCGCTTCGATAGACGTGCCGTGTTTCGCCAATCTCACCTTGCCGTCGCGGATGTCAGCGGCCAGCTGCTCCATGAGCTGCAGCCATTCCCCTACCTCGGGGTCGAGTGTGACGCTGTCTGCAACCGTCATGAGTGGACAAACCACCATTCCTGCATGTGCCGGTAGAGGCCGCTGTCGGCGTCCCGACTATCCATCTCGTTCCACAGCCGCACCTCGTGCAGGTCGACGGTGTTGCCGGCCATCCCCAGCAGCGCCGCCCGGGCCGCGGCGGCGCTCGCTTTGGCGCTGGCATAGGTCTCGGCCCAGTGGTCGACCTGGATGCCGCTGCGCTGAGCGTGGACCGTCCGGTCAACGGCCTGCTCGACCGGCGCCGTGATCGTCGAATAGGTGACGCAGGGAAATGTCGCGTCCGTCGGGAAGCTCAGCGGGTAGATGCGGTCGCCAATGACCACCCCGACGCCGGCATCGTCCTCCAGCGCGCTCACCAGGTCCTCCTGGAGCGTCATGCGCCCAACCTCGCCAGCTGCGACCGCAATTCAGCCGCCACCGTCGCCAGGACCGCGTCGCGGTTCGTGGCAAGCGCCGGCCGCAAATAGGGCTGGGGGGGCTGGTTGTAGCGCCGCCCCAGGCTGTCCAGGCCGACGAAGCCGTACTCGATCCGCCGCGCATAGACGACGTTCGTGCCAACGACCGCCGTCGCGCCGCGCACCTCGGTGTGAATCGAGCGCGCCAGCGTGCCAGTGACCTTCGGCACCCGCACCTTCGCGTCCGCCTCGACGATCAGCGCGCCGGTGTAAAGGGCCGCGCCCAGCGCTTGCTCCTGCAGCCCGGCCTCCAGCCGCTCGATCCGCTGCACCAGGGCGTCCAGCCCCTTGAGCTTAAGCGCCAGCATTGCGAACCACCCGGATGGGCAGATAGGTCGAGGCCGACTGCGAATCGTGCAGCGCCGCCAGGATGTCGTACTGGATACCGTCGATGACGACCGTGTGCTCGTTGGTGATGCTGGGGTAGGAGCCGGCCAGCGCGACCAGCTTCTGCGCCTCTGGGTACGCGCCCCAGAGGTTGCGCCGCTCGGTCGAGCCCTTCTCGCTGACGGCGCAGCTGAGCCCGACGTGCCCCGCCAGGTCGTTCCAATCCGGAATCTCCTGGCCGTAGCTATCGCGCGTCGGCGTGTTCTCCTGGATCGTGCAGGTCGCCGGGAAATGCCCCGGCAAGGCCGCGTGCACGCTGGGGTGAATGATCGATCGGAGCGCCACGTCCCGCCTCCTCTCCCTGCACTAGAGCGACCGCAGGATGCTGTTGTCGCTGATCTCCTGGGCCGCGAAGGGATCGACCGTCCACTCGATGAAGTCGATGACGGCGTCCTCGTCCGCCTGCTGCCGCAGCGACGCCGCCTGCTGGCGCAGCTCCCGCGCCACCGCCGCGCCGTCCGTCTGGAGGTCCATGATCCGGATCACCTTCAGCACCATCACCTGGTTACTGGCAATCGCCTCGAGCGCCGCCGCCGACGCCCGGTAGAGGTCGCTGCCCTCCATGCTCAGGAAGGCGTCGATCTCGGCATCCTGGAAGAGCGGGTTGCTGGTATCGGTGTCCCCGATCTTCAGCCGCACCTTCCCGGCGTCGGTCGTGACGTCGTAGGTCGCAACCACTACTCGGCCTCGGCTTCCAGCAGGGCGATCAGGTCGTCCTTGCGGATCTTCGCCGACACGTCGATGCCGCGTTCCCCCGCAAGCTCACGTAGCTCCGGTACCGTCAGCGCGGTCAGATCGACAGGCGCCGCCTGCAGCTGCGCCTCAACCCCCACCTCGGACGGCGCAAGGTCCTCGCGGAGCCCCCGGATCTCTTCCAGGAGCGCCGCAAGGTACATCGTCCCCGGCTCGGTGGGAGTAGGCAGCTGCCTCGGCATTAGCTGCCGGAGCCGTTCGACGCCACCGCGCACTTCGGGTCGACCTGTCGGCCGCCGAGAATGAGCATGACCTTGTACTTCTGCTCATTCGTGTGGAAGTCGCCCAGCTCCGGCACGATGCCGCCGCCGACACGCTCGGTGTTGCCGGCCAGCCGGTAAAGCCCCGGCTCCTCATAGCCGCGCAGCGAGCCCATCCGGAACGCCGGCCGCGCGCCCGCCATCGGCGTCGCAATCAGGTACCAGCTGGTCGCGCCGTTGGCATTCGACGAGACCACCGACAGGTACGGGTTGACTGTGACCCGGATGTTCGCGCCGAGGCCGTTGCCGGTCACCAGCTGGATCACATTGCCGCTGGAGTCCGTCACCCGGTACTGCATCGTCTGGATGATGTTCTCGGCCGTGATCTTCAGCGACGTCGGCACAACCAGCTCGAAGCTGTCGAACATGATCGGCTCGCCGTCGGCGTCCGTCTGGCTCATCAGCAGCGTCAGCGCGTCCTGGATCGCCACCGTCGACAGCGCCGGGTTGTCGTCCGACGCGCTCGGCAGGTTGGTCGTGTTGACGATGTTGCTGTTGCCGTTGGTGAAGAACGTGGCCGACGGGCCGTTGGTGTCCGCCAGCAGCGTCGCCGCGTAGTACTCCTGCGTCCGCCGCGCACCTCGCGCAAAGCGCACCGGGATGTCGGTGAAGGCGTCCAGGTCGTCGTTGATGATCAGGCGCCAGTTCAGCGCCGCGATCCGCTGGTAGACCTCGACGTTCCACAGGTAGCCCGTCTCGGACAGCGCGCTCTCGCGCGGCTCTTCCATCTCGGCCGTCTTGTAGTCCGGCACGAGCCGTCCTTCGAGGCCGTCGACGGCGATCTCCCGCACCTGGCGGAAGTCCCGCACGGCCCGGTAGCCGATGTAGTTGCGCCAGCCGGCCGGCTGCTCCTGGTAACGGCCCAGCAGCGAGCGGTCGAGGATGTCGCCGGTCAAGAGCGGGAAATCGCTCGTGCCCATCGCCTCCTCCAAGCCGATCGCCACGCCGCCCTCGTGCATCCAGAGCGCGTTGCGGTTGCCGCCCAGGATCTCGCTCCAGAAGCCCAGCGCCTCGCTGATGCGGCGCTTGTAGGCCGCCGTCTGCCGGGCCCGCTTCGACGCCCGCGGGCCACTCTCGGCCAGCAGCGTCCGGAGCTCCTGGCTGTCGGCGCGCAGGTTGGTGTGGGTGCGGTCGGCGCGAAAGTCTTCCCCGGCGCGCTCGACGAACTCTGCAACTGCACTCATCGGATCGTTCCTCTCTCAGGCCCGCTCGCGGGTCCGGTTCGTCTAGGCGTCCGTCGGCACGACGCGGTAGTACAGCCGCACCGTCAGGGTGTTGTCGTTGGCCGCGTTGCCGGCGATCTCGTCGTCCAGGTTGGTGATGACGACCGCGTCGTTCTCGACCGGGACGAAGGTCTCGGCATGCTGGATGGTGATGAAACGCGCTTCGTCGTTGGTCTCGCCGATCAGCCCGGTCGATTCAATCTCAAGGATCTCGGCCGGCCCGGTTGCGTAGGCCAGCGACAGGTCGTCGGCCGATTCGGTGAAGGCGTTGCTGCCCCCGTAGTTCATAACCAGGGCAATCTCCAGCGGCACAATCGCCAGATCCGCGCCTGGAGCCGCCACCAGCGTGATCGGCGTCGCGTTGAGCGCCTTCACCTGGGCGCTGGTCAGCACCGTCTCGGTGTAGCGCACCCGGTCACTGCCGCCCGCCGTGCCCAGCGTCGAGCCGAGCGGGATGTGCAGCACGTCGATCGCCGTCGTCGCATTCGAGCTCACCGCCTCCAGCGCCACGCCGAAGAAGGCGTCCATGCCGGTGCTCGAGTTGTTCAGGTTCGTCGTTGGCGAGCCGGTTGGCGTGTCGTGGTAGTAGATCGGATCGCCGACGGCGATGCCGCCGCTCTCGTTGTCGTCGACGGTCAGCTCCCAGACGGCCGGCCCGAAGTCGACGGTGGTGTAGCCGGTCGCGTTGCCGGCATCGCTCTCGTCGGTCAGTGCCACGCCGGTCAGTTCGCCGAAGCGCACCGGATCGCCCGAGCTCGGGGTCGCCGGGTTGCTGCACACGACGCTCAGCTGGTAGCCGGGCTTCTGCTTGCGATTGGTCGCCATCAGGATGTTCCTCTCAGGTCCAGGTCAGCTCAGCGTCTCTAGCAGCCGGCTTAGAACGCCGCCGCGCGCTTGGCCGCCGACTCGCTCAGCCCGAAGGCCGCGAAGCCCTCCGCGATGCTGGCGTCCAGCGTCTCCTCGTCCACCTCGGACTCGTCAATCGGCCCGCCGCCGAAGCCGGTCACCCGGCCCGTTGGCGCGACCTGCTCCAGATAGGCCAGCTCCGCCTTCACCGCCTCCTCGATGCGGTCATCGAGCTTGGCGGTGTCAACCTCGCCGTCCTCCGTAAGCGGAATGTCCCGCGCCAGAGCCGGCATCAGCTTCGCGCGAATCGCCTCTGGCAGACGCCGCTCGGCCAGCGCATCCGTGATGTGGGCGCGCGCCTCGCTCCGTGCCAGCTGGGCCTCGACCTTCGCGAGCTTCCGCTGCGTCTCCTCCAGCACGCCGTTGTCAGCCGGCTGGGCCTGGGGGTTGCTGTTGTCCGTCACGGTCTCGGCTCCTTCCGGCCTCTGGCCGCTGCGCGCGCTCTCCACGAGCTCGCCAATCGCCCCGCCGGCCCCCGGCAGGGTCACAAAGTCAATGGAGTCCATCGCCTCGATGCTGTTGACGATCAGCCCCTTCTGACCCTCGACCTCGCCCTCTGAGCGCCGGCCGCGGCCGCGAATGCTGACGCCGATATGCGGCGCGATCTCGTCGAGTACCGCGCCGAAGCCGGCGATCGTCTGCGCCCTGGTGTAGAGGCCCGGCCCCTGAGCGCCCTCCTCCTGCCAGACCGCGTCCTCGACGGTGATCGCCGCCAGGTCGCGCACCGAGCGTTCCGGGCGCTCCTGCTCTTCCGTCACGGTGGGGTGATCGATGTACATGTGGGTGCCGGGCGGGATGACGCCGGCAGCGTTCTGGAGGACCTCCGGGCTGTAGTAGCCGCTCGATCCCCAACCCGGCGCGATGACCTTGATCGGCACTGTGCCGTCGTCCGCCACCGCCTTCTCAATCAGCGGCACAATCTCGTCGGTGAGCGTGGCGTTGCCCGCGCTCTCGGCCGCCGCTTCCTCGATCGGCTCATAGGTCGTCACCTGGCGCACCTGCACGGCGTCGCCCAGTGTCACTTTGCCGCTGTCCTCGTCGATGGAATAGGAGCGCTGGAGCAGGGCCGACTCGTCAGTGTGGCGGTTCGTGATCTCGTAGATCACGCGGTCATCGAAGGTGTCTTTGAGCCAGATCCAGTAGTCGCCGGTGTGCGCGGCGTCAATCGCCGACCGCAGCTGCCGGGCGATGTCCCGGTGCGACAGCTCCGCCTCTTCGAGCGCCATCCATGTCTTGATCCGGTCGAGAACGCTCACTGCCGCTCCAATGCACAAAGCCCGCCGGTTGCCGGGCCCGTCGCAGCGGGGCGGCAACTCAGCAGGCTCTCGTGGGTCTCTGCTTGATCTGGGTTGTCAGGTGGAGTCTAACCGACTCGCGCGAATGCCGCAAGCGCGATGCGTCTACGCGCGCTCGATCCGCACCCGTGGCGGTATCCAGCGCCGGCTCTGCGGCTCGCCGTCCTTGATGTCGATCTCCAACGTCCCGGTCAGCCCCGCCTGGCGGATGCGCGCGAACTCCCGCACGACGTCGAGCGGCACCAGGTAGCCCGGATCTTCGGCCGCGTCGATCAGCCGCAGGATCGTTTGCAGCTCCTCAGCGTTCAACCGCCCGCCCCGCCCGTGTGCCAGAGCATCAGACACGTCGTCTGGAAGCCCTTCACCAGCTCGACCGCCTGCGGCTCGCTGAAGCCCCGCCGTAGCAGCGCATCCCGGTAGGTCCCCATCTCCTCCGCCAGCTCCTCCCAGTCGCCGCAGTGCTCCGCGTGCCGCACCGCGCTCAGCACGTCCTCCCACAGCCGCTCCCGTTCCCCCGAGCCGTCATACCTTGGACTGTGCTCGGTCATCTGCTCCTCATCTCCGTCACTCGGTCTCGTCAGGCGCCTGTGCCTCCTGTCCCGCTGCCGCCACCGCCGTCTGATAGGCCACGGTCAGCGTCATCGCGTCCTCGTGCGCGAAGCCCTGGGCCAGCAGCGCCAGGTAGTAGGCCCGGATGATCGACGCGAACTGGTGCGCCCGCTGGGTGATCTCCGGGTTTCGCACCGCATCCGGCGCGCTCGGCGTCGACGATGGCGGCGAACTGTCATGGCTGTGTGCGTTGCCGGTCACGCCGCCGCTCTTGTCCCGCCGCAGCGGCTTCAGTGGCTCCTTGTTCATTGACCTACCTCAGATTCGTCCGCGGCATTCGCGATCTTGCCCTGATACTTGCGGGCGTCCTCTGCCGCTCCCTGGCGGTCGGGAAAGTTCTTGCTCCGACTCGTGAGCCATGTCCCGTCGTCATCCTTGATGGTCCAGGTGTAGCCCCGCAGTGGGTTGCCCTTGTATTCGATCTTCGGCGACACTCAATCTCCTTCCGGTTTCCGTCGCGTCAGCTGCGTACAGCGACAGCCGACGTGGCCCAATGGCCGCTGGTGGCCGCTCTGGTATTCGGCGCGGAATGGGATCCAGCCCTGCGCCTGGTTCGCGGCACAGATCTCCTGGTCCACCCGGTCGTCGCCCACCGTCAGCCAGTATTTCTCCAGCGCGACCCCGGCCCGTAGCATCGCCTCGCCGCCGGCGTAGTTGCCCGCCTCGTAGGCCTCGCCGAGCTCCTGGATCGCGATCAGCTCGGCCCGGTCCCGGATGTGCCGCTGTGGTTGTGGCGTGTGCATGGTGGCGTAGCGCTCGCGAATCTCCCGCGCCAGCTGCTGGTAGCTCTGCCCCTCGCTCGTCGCCTGCGTCACCAGCTTGCGGATCTGCTCCCGCGTCACGCCGTCGATCTGCGTCACCAGCGCCGCGGCGCGCTCGTTGGCATAGGCCGCCGCCCGTGGGTTGGCCAGCTGGAGGCTCAGCTGCACCTGGAGCGGCGCGAGGCCGGCCGCGAAGCCCGCGTGGAGCGCCGTGTCGATCCAGGTCGCCAGCGCCGACTCCAGCGCCGGCGCCGTCTCGGCCGCCGCCTCGTCGTACAGCCGCTCCCAGTCGCCGACGTCGAGCTCGTCGTCATCGTCGGCCTCCCACAGCCGCGCCGCCTCGACGACCGTCCGGGCCAGCCGGGCCGCCTCCAGCCGCCGCAGGAAGCCCCGCTCCTGGGCCCGGAACACCGTCCGCAACCGCGCTGCCAGCCGCTCCTCCGGCAACGCCAGGTCCGCCAGCTTCCGCCGTCGTGCTACGGCCTGCTCCAGCGACTCGGCCGCCTCGACCAGCGCACCCGGCACCCGCCCCGCCGACTCCCAGGGCAACGACGAGATCAATCCTCTTCCCTTCGGCGCAACTCGAAGGACTCCATCAGGCCGACCATGCCAGGGTCACTCATCATCTGCTGCATCTGGCGTCCCGTCAGCCACTTCTGGGCGAAGACCATCAAGAACCCTCCCAGTCCAAAGCCGGCAACGAACACGGCAACGATCAGCGCGTAGATCATTCGGGCTCTTCGTCCTTCCATGTCGAGCAGTTGAAACAGACCGGCTTCTTGGTGTGCGGATCGCGACGAAACGGCACGCACTCACGCCGGCACCGAGCGCAGCGAACGTATTCAGACTTCGTCATTGTGGTAGCGCCTCCCTCAGCTCGCGGACCGCCGCCGCCAGCTCGGCCTCCTCGGCGACCTCCGCCCCGGCCTTCGCCAGCTCCGCCTCGATCTCCGCCATCACCGCGTCAATATCGTTCTCCCGCAGCGCCACCAGCAGCATCCGCCGCAGCGTCTTGTCGTCGAAGATGCCGGCGTTGGGAGACCCGGACAGCGTCGCCGCCTCGACGATCGCGTTGACGTACTCGACCAGGTCGGCCTCCAAGATGCTGGGGAAGTCCACGTCGATGTGGTCGTCCGCGACGCCGATCAGCTCGATCCGCACATCGTCCGGGTCGAAGGGGTTGATCACCCGCTTGCCCTGCAGCAGCCCGTAGGGGGCCATCGCGCTCTGCTCGACCGCGTAGCGGCACAGGCCCGTCAACAAGCCCGTCCAGAGCTCCTGGCGCTCCGCGAACTTCAGCTCCGTCGGCCGGTCCAGCGTCTTCGCCGTCGCGTGGTTGCCGACGTTGGCGTCGCCGAAGAAGGTCTCCGGCAGATCCATCGCCGCCGCCGTGTGCGTCCGCAGCGAACGGTTGTGGTCCGGCTGCAAGGTCGCGCCGGCCACCCGCATCGGTTCCAGCTCCTGGCCCTTCGGGACCACGGCGATGCTGCCCCGCGCCGGCGGCGGGTTCGTCTCCTCGGTCCCGGCCGCGTCGTTGAGCGTCGTCCCCAGCTTGCTCTTGGCCGCATTGACCCGCTGCTGCCCGCCGCCGACCGACAAGCGGTACACAAAGCGGGCCAGGGCCGCGCTGCGGGTGGCGTCGTCCGACAGACTCCGGGCATAGGCCCGCGCCCAGTCGATCGCCGCGTAGACCTCCGGCACGCCGAACGTCATGTCTGGCAGCCCGCCGACCCGCACGTGCCGGATGGGCGTGTCCCATACGATCATCTTGCCCGCCACCATGTCCGGCCGTTCCCGTGCCGGATCGCGCACCGCCGGGTGCTGCCAATCCGGGTAGTAGGCCGTCAGCGTGCGGCTGTCCATGCCGCCGCCCAACGGGTCGCGCGGCTCCCGCCAGGTGCGCTTGTAGAACCACGGCACGGCCCGGTCCTGGGGATCGCAGACGACCTCGTCGATCTCGGCGAAGGGGATCGAGCGCACCTGCACCCGGCCGGTGAAGCCGTTGGTAAAGAGGGCAAAGAAGAGATTGCCCTCCACCGACAACGACGTGCCCTGGTCGCCCATCGCCTGCGTCGACGTGAGTACCGCCTGATTGCGGTGGTGCAGCCAGAACTCCTGGACCACCTCGTTGACCAGCTCGTCCTTCGCCTTGACCGAGACGCCCTGGCCGAAGACGTAGTAACGCATGACCCGCAGCCCGCGCCCGACCAGCGGGTTCGCCAGGTAGAACTCCCGCGCCGTCTTGGCGATCCTCCGCAGCGACTCCCGGCTGAAGTCCAGCTCGCCATCGCCGCTGAGTTTGTCCCAGCCGAGCAGCGCATCCTCCAGCCGCGCCAGCCGCTCGATCAGGAACTCCTGCGGCCCATCCTGTAGCAGCTCCAGCAGCTCGCCCGCGTGCCCGTTCATCGCGCTCATATCTGCGGTCCAATCTCGACGTAGTCGTCCTCGACCATCATCTGCTCCTCCGGCACCGTCCGCTCCGCCGCCCAGCAGGCAATCGCGCACGCCATCACCGCGTCCTGGATGAGCTTCTTGTCCTCCCACTGGTAGGTCAGCATCTCGTCCCGCAGCTGGGGGACCGCGTGCTTCAGCACCTGGTGCTCGACCGCCAGCGCCATCGCCGTGATCGCGTTGTGCTTCGAGCGCTGGGTTGTCGTGAAGGGGGTCGCCTCGATCGCGAGGTTTTCAATGACCGGGTCGCCGACGCCGTTGTACTCGACCCAGGGTTGCGGGTCGTAGAGCGCCGCCCGCCGCTCGATAGCAGCCTGGATGCCGGGATAGGGCAGCCCCAGAAAGCGCTCGAAGGCCACCACCTGCCAGTCGTCCGACAGAAACGCGCCGTCCGCGTCGAAGCGTGGGCCGATGTCGAGCGTGATTCCGACCGTCGCGTCCCGCCGCCGGCCGATGTCCCAGGCCGTCACGTAGCGGCCGCCCAGTCGCGGCGCTTGCAAGCCGACCCAACCGTCCGCGCACTTCTGGACATCCTCCGGCAGGAAGACCGCCTCGCCCGACGCCACGAAGTCACACTCGTACTCCGAAGCCCAGTCGCGGGCGGTGTAGTTGGGCCGCTCTCGGTTGAACCAGCCCTCGTCGTACTCCGGGCACTCACTCCAGTGAATCTTGTGCTTGCTCCAGTGGCCCTCGATCAGTCCCTGCCAGAGCTTGAAGAACTCATTGTCCTGGCCGTCCGGCGTCGAGAGGATCGTCAGCTGCCCACCGCGCGACAGCGTCGGCCGCACCGCCCGGTAGATCTGCGCCGCGTACTCCGCGAAGGCGTACTCGTCGAGGTAGACCCGCGTCGCCGTGAAGCCGCGCCCCGCCCCCTTCGTCGCCGGCAGCGAACGGATACGTGAGCCGTTCGCGAATTCCATCTCCGTCAGGTTCTCACGCACCAGCTCCTGCGCCGGATCGTCGAGCAGCTGGTAGACATCCTGGACGTAGCCCAGCAGCTCCTTCGCGTCTTCGAGTGTCTTCGAGATGAACAGGATGCGTTCGCGGCCGTGGAGGGCGTAGTAGAGGGCTTCAATCGCGCAGCTCAGGCTGATGCCCGTCTGCCGCGCCTTCAGGATCAGCCGGCTGGAGGAGTCGTCGGCAAAGAACTCGTCCTGGTAGGGATAGGGCTCGAAGGCGATCTCCCCCTGCTGGGGATGGGCAATCGTGCAGCTCCGCACCCACTCCTCAACCGGCGGGCGGATCAGCGCATGTTCGGCCCCGGCCGCAGCCTGCCGTCGAATTAGTTCAGTCTTGTCCTTGACCGGCCACAGATGCCGCAGCCTCTGCGATGGCGGCAAGGTCGAGCTTGATACCATCTGTCTCACTTTGCGCGAACTTCAGCCACTCCAGCAAGTCCTTGTCTGTCACGTAGACGCCGTCGGCCTGAAGCCGCTGCCGCACGACGCGCTTCGCAATCCGCAGTCGCTCGGCTCGCCCGGCAATATCGGTCATCAGACTCAGCCGGTCCACCTCGGCCGCAAACTCGTCAGTATCGAGCCACTTGTAGATCGTGCGCTCGGTCACGCCAGCGGTTTCAGCCGCTTCATGCCGGGTAGACCCGTTTGCGAGTGCTAGTGCGGCCTTTTCGCGTGTCCGGGTCCAGCGAAACATGAACAAAACCTGAACATTTCACAAGGCAGGTAGTCATGCTCAATATACATCATGCGCGTACCGCGTCCACGCGATCCACGTCAGCATGAGACGTAGGTCGGCCGCCGGGCCCTGCTCCGGGGCTCCGGTCAACCAACCTCGCTTCGCGCCGGCCGTCGTGCAGCTCTCCCTGTTGGGGTTCGCCTCAGATATTGCCACACTAGAACATATGTTCGCAAGCTATGACCGATGCGGCGACGTCGCCGGCAAGTCGTCACGCTTCGCGGCACTCGTCTTCCCTCGCCCCCGCGTTGCCGACCCCGCTGCACCACCCGGCGTCCCACTCGCTGGCTTCGCCCACGACCCCGCCGGCAGCTGAAACGCCCAGTGTTCGTGATCCTCATCGTGCTCCAGCCCATAGATCCCCTTCGCCCGCTTCAGATCCAGCGCCGCCCACTTGCCGAACGCGCCCAGGGTGACGCTGCCGGCCGCCGCGCCCTTCCCCTCGCCGATCTTCAGGGCACTGGACACCTCCCAGCCCGGCTTCGGCTTTGCCACGGCCAGAATGCCGGCGTCACGCGCGAAGTAGAGCAGCACCTGCCCCCCCACCTTGACGCCCAGCGCATCGAGCGCCGGCTGGTTGAAGGTCAGCTGCGTCGTCGTCAGCGAGACGGCCGGCGTCGGCAGAGCCGCGACACTGTTCCGGCCCATCCGGCGGTACAGCTCGAATGTCGGTGGTTTCGGCATAGACTCCTCAGGCTTTCCGATCGGCTTCTTATGCGGCTTCGCGGCCGGGCTCACGGCGGCCCGCTGTTTGCGCTGCTCGGCCTCCAGTTCCCGCGCCTGCTTCCCCAGCGCCTCCACCTGGTCACTGAGCTCCCGGCGCTCCTGGAAGTTGGTGGCCCTCGACAGCTGGTCCGTCAGCTCCCGCCGCCGCTTCGCCAGGTCGTTGAGCTGCTGCTCGATGTCGATGTCACTTGCCGTCATGGGCCCGCCAATCCCAGTAGAGATGCCAGACATCGCCGTCGACGAATACCGTGTCGATATAGGTCATGCGATCCGGGCTGAAGTAGAAACCTGTGCCGATGGCCATGACGCGCACGGACTCTTTCGGCATCTCCGGGTCCACCTCGTACCAGAGCTCGATACTCGGGGTTGAGCTGCCGTCGCTATTGACGCCCCGCGCGGCCCGAAAGAGCGCGTGCATCGGCATCTCGAACGTGCCGACGAGCTTGGGCCACTCGATGGTGTACTTCCAGACCGCTCGTTTGATCGTCATGCTGCCTCGTCTCCTTCCGTCCACAGCACCAGCGTGATCGACTCACGCCCCGCCGGGACCGGCTCAAACTGAATCCGTACATCCTCGATCAGGTGGTCGTTTTCCAGGACCGCCGCCGACTCCAGCGCGTCGAAGGTCGGGCTGAGCCGCGCCACCGCGTTGTCGTAGTCGGGCCGCTGGTGATCCTCCCGGTGCCGCCAGGTGCAGCGCACCCAGACCGGCTCGTCGATCGGCTCCCAGTCCCGCAATCCCGGCACCTCCAGCTGCGCCAGAATCTCGTTGTGGGCATCCCGCAGCGCCCGGTTCCACGAAACCGCTCGTACTGCCCAGTGCGCCGGGCGATGGTTCTTGTCCAGTTCCCGGATCGGCACCGGGAACTCCAGGATGACCTTCACGATGCACCCCCGGCGTTGGCGTGCCGGTAGTTCACCTGGCCGGTGTCCGGCGCGCGCAGCTGTACCGCGACATCGGACACGTAGGCCTGGAAGCCCTCGAAGTACTTGGCGAGCAGCAACGGCACATAGCCCAGGTCGCGCCACTGCCCGAACGTCACTGGCGCGCGCCGCCAGCACTGCTTGTCCTTCGCGTCCGCCGCGCCGGCGACAATGGCGTCATGCGTCGCCTGGTGGCGCTGCACCTCCCGGTAGCCCATTGCCTGAAACTCCAGGATCACCGCCCAGGTCTCCGAGACCGAGCCGCACCCGAGCGCGTGCTCCGTCCGCTTCCGCCCCAGCTGCTCGACATGCGTGCAGGTGACTCGCTCGGCTTCCCAGTCGATCTCGAAGACGATCTGACTTGCCGATACCGTCGCGAGGCGCTCGAAGGTCAGCTTCACGGTGCCACCCGGTCCACGCGAAAGGCTCGCGCTCTGTCCGAGCCGCAACTGAAGCAGGACCACCAACCACCGCACCCGTAACAGTCGCTGCAAGGGTCCGGCCCAGTGTCTCCAAAGTACTCATCATCTGGGTCCCAATCCAGCCAGTCGACGCCGGCACCTCCGCAGGTTTCGCAGGTAACCCATTCCGTTGACTGGCCACAGTCAGCACACTCGTACTCAGTCTGCTCAACCATCAACCGCCGCCTTCCAGCTCGACCCCGCCCGCCGCGCCTGGCGCACGCTCATTCGCACACCGGCCCGCAGGTCGTCTTTGACGTCGGCCGGCAGCTCCGCGCCGGACAGCAGCTCGTAGGCCTCGCCCAGCGCCGGTTCACCAGCCAGCAGGTTCGCGGGATCGAGCGGCGCGAAGCCAGCCGCCATCAGCAGTTCGTCCAGCTCGACCTCGCTGCAGAACATCGCCGAGCCCAGCGCGATCACCGCGTCCCGCGTCGGCGACCGGCTGTCCGACTCCAGCCGCGAGACATAGCTGTGGTCGTAGCCGGCCCGCGCCGCCAGGCGGGACTGCGACAGCCCGTGATCGTCCCGTATGCGCTCCAGTGCAACCGCGAAGCTCTCGCCGTTCATCGCAAAGCACCTCCACTCACATCAGGATGACGCCGGACGGTGACAACCACCTGCTCCGGCTGGGCCGCAACCGCGACCCGTCGAATGCGGAGATCCTGCACCTGCCGGTCGTCGCTGTAGACGACCTTCTGCATGCCGTCCAGAATCCCCTTGGCAATGTTGTCGAGATCCGGCGCGCCGTCGGCGTCGCTGGCAAAGGCCGAGCGGTAGACGATCTCGACCGCCACCGGGCTGTGGGTCGGCAAGCCCCGCATCGCCCGCTGCGCCGCCCGGAACACCTGCGCCCGGTAGCGGTGATAGCGCCGCGCCCAGACGGTCTGGCGCGACACCGGCTGCCCGTCGACCCGAAACCGCACGATCAACGGCGCGCTCATCGTGCATCCCGGTACCGCTCCGCCTCCTCCAGCCGGATGCGGTTCAGGTTCCCGTCCCGCCGCACCGTCAGCTTGCCCTGCTGAATGTGCCGGTTGACCGTCGTCTGCAACACTCCGGCCATGGCCGCCACCTCGGCCGAGCCGAGGTAGACGACGTCGCCGCGCAGCCGCCGGCAGTAAAGGCGCAGGTTGGGATCGGTGATGTCTTGCCAGCGCCAGGCGTGCCAGGTGTCGGGGTTCTCCAGGAAGTCCATCAACTCGCTGTCGCTGGTCAGCAGCACGCCATGCCCGCCCGGCGAGCTCGCACAGTAGCGCCGCCCCAGCCAGCCGGCCTCCTGCCAGCGGTGGATGACGTGCGGCGTGACACCGAGCAGCTGCGCCAGCGCCTTGCGGCTGTGCCCCTGGCGGTAGCGCGGGGCCATCCCGAAGCGCTGGCGGGCCGCGTTGACCGCGACGGCCGTCGTCTCGAAGACCTTCGCGATCCGCCGGTCCGACCAGCCCCGCGCCAGCAGATCCTCCAGCAGGAAGCGCCGGCGCTCCGTCCAGCGGGTGTAGACCCGGGTGCTCATGATCACACCCCGAGTCCCAGCTGCTCGAAGGCCTTCCGACCGCGCTCGATGTCGTCCAGCCAGGCCCCAAAAACCTCGATCTCGGCGAAAAAGACCTCCAGGTCGTGCCCACGCACGCTGTAGACGTCCTCGCCGTCGTCCGTCACGTCCCGCTGGATGTGGTGCAGCTCGTGGAAGAGCAGGGCCAGCATGTCCTGGCGCGTGAAGGCGAGGTTGCGCGTGTGATCCCAGGCGATCCAGATCAGGAAGTCCGCGCCCTTGGCGAAGTGCTTCGCCGGGCCGGACAGCTTCAC
Organism: Chloroflexia bacterium; assembly: GCA_030431755.1. Classification (GTDB taxonomy): domain Bacteria; phylum Chloroflexota; class Chloroflexia; order Thermomicrobiales; family CFX8; genus JAUIIK01. The sequence goes on along the minus strand of JAUIIK010000008.1, from coordinate 18,312 downwards.
GCACTTCCCCAACGTCGCCCGCCCCTTCGCGCGGCCGCCCTGCCGCTTCCAGGCGTAGCGAATCTCGCAACCCTCGCTGTGCCAGAGCACGTCGTTGACCCGCGGGTCGCCCTCGTACTCGTCAGCCAGCGCCCGCGCCAGCCGCCCCAGCTCCGGCGCGTCCTGAAAGTCGCCGTAGACGACGTCGGGAATTCGGAATTCCGAATCCTGGGATGCAGAATTCACCCGCTCGACCGCACTACCCACCGCACGCTTCACGACCTCGCCCGCCTGCCGGCGAACCTCCGGGTTGGTACTCAGCTCCTCGATGCTGTCCACCGTGACCGCCTCACCGTGCGCCGTCGTGACCGTTATCGGTCCGCTCATCTCGTCGTCCTCTCCGTTGTTCGTGTCCGTCGGCCACAGGTCGTCCGCAACCGCCTTCGGAATCCGGTCCGTCCGCAGCCCGCTCATGCCGCCTCGCCGTCATCCGGGCCGAGGTAGAAGTCCGCCAGTGGCGAGCTCCGGGCATAGCCCTCGTAGCGGTCCAGCAGCTCGTTCCGCAGCACCACCTCCAGTGCGAACTTCACGATGTCGAGACTTGCAAGCTGGCCAAACAACTGCGGCTGCTCCTGGACCGTGAACCGGCTCCAGTCCTGGTGCTCGGCCAGCCCGGCATGCCCCTGACGCTCGGCCACCAGGCCCGGCAATGACTTCTTGCCAACGCGCTCCAGTGCCGCGCCCATCAGCACAATGAGCTCTTCCGGCGCGATCGTTCCCAGCGCCGGTAGGTCGTCGATTGCTGCTTCGAGCTGCGCCAGGCGGCCCGCCAGCGTCGCCTTCTTACGCTCGGTCTCGGCTTGCTTCTCAGCTTCCTGGAGCTCGCGGTATCGGCCGGGGTCGGCGCAGATCTGGATGACCTGGTCGCCTTGCCAGCTCAGCACACGACAACGGCAGGGGCAGTCCTCGCTACAGCCGGCCGGCACGCTCGTCCAGCCCGCTGTCGGGTCCAGCGCATAGCTCAGGTCCTCGTGGCTGCCGACGTCCCGGATCGACGGCAGCTCCCCGGCGGCCTCCGCTTCCGCCCGCCGTTCGTCGCGCTCGGCATCGCGCGCCGCGGCGCGTGCCTCGCTGAGCTCCTCGAAGTGCTCCGGCTTCAGGCAGTAATCGTGGTACTGACCCTTGCGCCTCGCGTTGAACGGGCAGTCCTCACACTCGTCGAATCGCGTGTAGAGCGGAACTGCCACGCCTTGCAGCCGCCGGGCAACGTCGTAGCTGTCAAAGGGCTTCTCCAGCTCCTTGCTCGCCAGGCCGTCCTTCACTGCGACGTCGCCAAGCGCCTCCTGAAACGCAGGGAACTCCTCGAAGCGCATCAGCGCCACGCCGTGCGCCCGGCTTAGCTTGCCCTCGCGAATGAGGTCCTGGGCATGGGCGGGCAACCGCAGCAATCGCATCGCGTTGGCGATCGCCGGCTGCGAGCGATTCAGCGCCGCCGCCGCCGCCCGCTGCGTCATGCCGGCGCGCTCGATCAGCAGCTGGAAGCCCGCCGCCTCCTCGATCGGGTCGAGATCGGCCCGCTGCAGGTTCTCAACGATCGCCAGCTGGATCGCCGTCGCGTCGTCGACATCCCGCACCATCGCCGGGATCACCTCGAGGCCGGCCTGCCGTGCCGCCCGCCAGCGCCGCTCGCCGGCGATGAGCTCGTAGTGCTCCTCGACCCAGCTATCCGCGCCAGAACCCAGCAGGTCCTCGGGGTCGGGATGCGGCCGCACCACCACCGGCTCGATCAGCCCGTGCTGCTGGATTGAGGCTGTCAGTTCGTCGAGGCGCTCGCCATCGAAGGTCTGGCGCGGATTGAAGGTGCTGCGGTGGATCCGGTCGACCGGAATCTCGCGCACCAGCGCGTCCGTATTTCGTGCGGAATCAGAGAGGGTCGTCGTCATGGGGTGCTCCGTTCTGGTGCTCTCGTTGTGCGATGTCGTGCTCATGCCAGTGCCCCGCTCAGTGCCGCGGCTTGCGCGGCGGCGCGTTCAGCCTGGGGGTCATACGTGCCGTAGGGACAGCAGGTCGGGCAGGCCACGTAGTGCGAGCCCAGCCGGCCGAAGTGCTCGCCGCGGCCGGCGTCCCACTCGCCCAGCCGCAGGTAGCGCGCGCCCTTGCAGTCCGGGCAGTCCAGCGTCCGCGCCTTCGTCGCCCCCTGGAAACCGGGCGCGCTGGCCGGGATGTTCGCCAGGGCCTGGCCCCAGCTGGAGTGCGCCCCCTCGGCCTTCAGCGCCTGGAAGCGCTTCAAGCCACGCTGCCAGTGGGGGTCGCCGGCGTAGTCGTAGCCAGGCGGCAGATCGCGGGTTGGCATGGCCGCGTAGTCCGGCACGCCATCCAGCATGGCCACCGGCGTCGCGGCTACCTGCGCCTGGGCGACCTCCTCAGCGCGCAGCCGGGCCGCGACGTGCCCCTCGATCGGCGAGGCCAGGTCGCCGACGGTCGGGAAGAAACGCGAGTGCGCCAGCCAGGTCCTGGCAACGGTGAACACGTCGTCCAATGTCGCCTTACGCTCGACCATCAGGAAGGCGCGGTACATCAGCGCCCAGCGCCCGATCTCGGAGTCGCTCATCCCACTGCGGTCGGTCGTCGCTTCGGCCAGCATCGCGACCAGCCCTTCGAGATTGCTCTCGACTGATAATTCTTCGTTGGGCGATATCAACCGGGGTCTCCTTTCGCTTCGGCCCCGTGCCGTTGGTGTTCCAGTGCTTCGCCAGCGCCGCCGGCGTCGGGTGATCGAACATGCTCCGCAGCCGCTGCCACTCGCGCGGGACCGCCTCCGGGCAGGCCTTGATCTCCCGCAGCTGCACGACGCAGGCATTGACGTTGCCGCGCTGGGATCTGGTCAGTTGCAGCTCGGGGTAGGGCTTGCCCAGCCAGGCTTCCGCCACCGCCTCGAAGAGCGGGTCGCGCGGCCTGACTCGCGCCGCAGGCGCAATATCTGAAGCTTCTTCAGGTCTTAACCCTGTAGTTTCTTCCTCTTCAGTTTCTGAAGTCTGAGTCGTCCCGTTTACCCCCACTTCAGGTTCTGAAGTGTCGGGCGCTACCCTGGGTCCGTTTTTCACTTCAGAACCTGAAGTAGAAGGGGGTTCTGGGGGCAGCTGGGGGCTGACTTCAGTTTCTGAAGTCTGAGTCGTCCCGTTTACTTCAGTTTCTGAAGTGTCGGGCGGATCGAGCAACGTGTAGAAGTTGCTCGTCTGCCGGCCCTCGCTGCGCCGCCGCTCGACCTGCAGCACGCCGTAGTCGACCAGCTGGCGCAGGCCCTTGCTGATCGTCGCCGGCGCGAGGCCGGTGTCTGTGCTGATGCGCTCATAGGATGGCCAGGCGCCGGAGTTGGTCCCGACCCGTAGCGAGAGATAGCAGTAGAGCAAGAATGCCGATCCTTTGAGGTCGCGGCCGAGGCGGATGTCGGCATAGCCGAGCGCAACGTAGGGCCTGCGCTTGCTCACACCGCGATCTGTCACTGGCTACACCCCGATACAGGAATGGCCGACGAGGACCGTTTGCCGTGGCGGTGGGTGGACTAGAGACACACCCGTGGCAACGGCCCTCGTCGGCCCTCTAATCGCTTCTCACGACGCCCGCCACAGCGCCGATGCCGCCCTCGCGAGCGACACACGGCCAGTATACAGCCTGCGCGTAGACGGTTCGCGCGACCTGCATATTTCTGGCCACAACAACACTCACCCGGCCAGCTCCCGCAGCCGCTCCAGCTGCCAGGCCCGCTCGGCCTCGACGGCGCCCGTCCGCGCCGTCAACACCTGGCACCAGCTGGCCACCCCGACCCCCGGCCGCAGGAGCAGCCCCGAACGGTCGCTCAGGTCCCGCAGACACTGCACGATCCCTGTCTTTGTCGCGTCCTGGGACGGCCACCGAATACCCTGTGATGTGCCGCCTCGGACCCGCCCAACGACATCAAGCGCGCCGTCATACTCCGGCGCGTGCTCGATGCAGTCGCAGGCCCAGGCCAGCCGCTGCTCGTGCTCCAGCGTGTCGTAGAGCGCCGCCGCCTCGGTCCGCCAGGCGCGTTCCGCCGCCCGGCCGGGATCGAGCACGATCTCCTCCGGCAGCGCATTGATCGCCTGCGGCTCCTGCGCCTCCATCGTCGCCGTCTCCGTCATCCGTCGCTCCTCTCAGTTCTTCACAATCAGCGGCTCGTCCTTGACGGCCGCTACCGCGTCGATCAGCCGCGCCTTCGACATGAAGTAGACGTTCTGTCCGAACTCCACCAGCAAACCGTGCGCGCTCAGCGGGTGCTCCTTGAAGTCCTTGTGGACGACCAGGATCGGCGCGACCAGGATGTAGTCGGCCGGGTCCTCGTTCACCTCGCCCAGCACCCGCCGCATCGTCTCCAGCAGCTTCTCCTGCGAGATCCCCGCCTCGTCCATCTTCCGGTAGAACAACGCGCTCTTCAGTGGGTTCATCATCCCGCAGCTCCTGCCAGCTGCCGCTCATCCCGCAGCTCCTGCAGCGAGCCGATCAGCGCGCTGGCCTCACTCTTGAGCACCTCGCTCATGCCATGCCCGAAGCGCGCGTGCACGATCTCGTCCAGCTCGTCGTTCGGCAGCCCCGCCTCGCGTGCCAGCGAAAAGATGTACTTCTGCTGGTTGGCGGTCATCAACTCGCCGGTCTCGCCCCCGGAGCGGCGTGCCGGACTCCCGCCGTTGCGCTGCTGGGGTTGCCGCCGCTCGCCCTGGTCGACCGGGCCGTCTGCAATGACCTCCTCGAAGTCCTCGCAGAATTGTGTCCCGTAGCCGGCCAGTGCCAGCGCCCGGCCGATGGCGCGCGTCTCGGCCTTCTCCAGCCAGTCGCTCCAGTCATCCTGGTCGCACTGCCCCCAGCCGGTCACCGTCACCCAGAGCGGCTTGCCCTGGTCGTCGTACTGGTCGACGTAGCGCACCGTCGCCTGCATCACCGCCGGCGGCTCGCCCGGCGTCGACTTCAGCAGCGTCTCGATCGAGCCCTCCGGGTGCTCCTCGCGGAACCAGACGATGCGCCACTTCACGTCCAGATAGTCGATCTTCACCGTCTTGTAGCTGCCGTCCCGCTGCCGCTGCCGGCGCTCGAAGACCCGCATGTGTTTGTTCGGGTTGAACTTCTGTTCGTCGCTGCTCATACACTCGCTTCCTTCCCGCAGTTCGGGCAGGTGTGTTCAAAACTGTCGTAGGGGATGGGGTCGCGGCTGTACTGGCCGCACTCCTCGCAGCGCCAGACCTCGACCCAGAAGGCGAAGCGTGACAGCCACCAGGCCAGCCAGTGCAGCCCGCGTCCGATAGTGTGCCGCATGACGTTCATGGCGCGGCCGGCGGCGGCGTCAGCATCGCGAAGATCCCCACCAGCAGAATCACGATGATGCAGAACGCCAGCCCTTGCAGCGCCAGCTCAACCCACTCCCCCACCCGTGGCTCCTTGCGGTCGCTCATGCCGTCACCTGCCGCTCCGCGTTGTTGACCAGCTGGACCTCGCCGAGCGCAGCCTCCAGCTGCTCCAGCGCCGTGAACACCGCCAGCGTGTCCTCCGGCCCCTTGCCCGGCGGAAAGACGACCTTCGCGTCGAGCGTCATCCCGGACGGCCAGCCCGCCTCGATGTGAACCTGCGCCGGCGCGGTGTAGCCGCCGCCCGCCCGCTTCGACTGCGCGTTCACGACGCCACCTCCTCATCGAAGATGGCCTGCGGGTTCGACAGGAACTTGCCGGTCGCCCGCGCCAGCGGGTGCTCAGCCTCAGCCGGCGGCCGCGTCAGCTCGTCGATCGACACCGTCTCGCGCTGCAGCACCTCCCGCGCCAGCAGCTCGCCACGACCCTCGCAGCGGTCGCAGCTCACACAGCCCAGCACCGCCACCCGCACCTCGCCCCGGCCCTTGCAGTCCGGGCATTCCGCCGGCGGCAGCTGCTCGCGGTAGAGCACGACCACCTCGCGGGTCTCCTCCAGCACCTCGTGAATCACCGCCCGCCGGCCGGCGTAGCCAACGATGTTGCTTCTGACCAGCTCCATTACTGAATCCCTTCGATTGACTCGTTCACCACCGGGAACTTCGGCCAGCGGCACAGCCGCGGCGGCAGGTGCAGCAGCACCCTGTCCAGCGCCGGCGTCACCGGCTCGGTCGGCGCGCAGCTCTCCCACAGTGCCCGGTCATGCCGGTCCCGGCAGGCCAGCTCGCGCCGCCGCACCAGCACCGTGTCCATCAGCCGGCGGCGCTGGGGATGCGTGCACTTCCCCTGGCCGGCCAGCTGCGACAGGCCGTGGTAGAAGCGGCAACCGCCACAGCTGCGCTGGACCAGCGCAGCTGTGGCGTCGTACGTTCGCGGTCGTTCCTTTGCTATCATTGGGGTCGTATCCAATCTGTCCGGGTACATCAGCCGTCTGAGGATTGCGCTCCTCAGACGGCTACTTCGTTGGTCACCTCGACGACGTCCAGATTCGCCGCCCGAAAGCGCTCGCGCTTGTGCGGCGTCGGGTTCAACGCCCCGCCCCGGCGCAGCGTGTCGAGCGCCGCGTCGACCTTGTGGGCCTCGTCCGCCCAGTGCTTCGCCTCCTCGGCTTCCGTCAGCACCGCGCTCGATTCCGCCAGCATCGCCGCCGCCTCCGCAGGCGTTACGACGCCGTCAGCCAGCGCCGCCCGCACCGTCGCGATCAGCCGCCGGCAGGCCAGCTCGACGTCGAGCGCCTCGTCGGCCGCCCGCTGGGTCAGCAGCACGTCACTCGGCAATTGCCCGCCTCCTTTCTGCAAATGCATTTCCACGGCCGCGCCCTGCCCTATGCTGGGCGTACAGCCACGCCGGAGCGCGCAACGGCTCGGCAGGGGGAAGGGGTCCGCCGCTCCGTCACACGCTCGGGCGTGGCGGCCAGCTCGCGTGAGCTCGCCACCAGCCGGGGAAGGGGATCGGGATGTTGGGGAATCATGGGATTGGGGTCTCGGCCACGCGCCGGGCGAACTGCTGCCAGGCGGGGTCCTCGGCCAGCAGCTGGAGGCCGGCCTCCAGCTGCGCCTCGACGCACTCAGCGCAGATCGTGTACGTCGTCTCGCCGTCGCCATCCTGCGCCGGCAACTTCTGCCACTCGTCGAAGCCGGCATACAGTGCCCCGCCGCAGCTCTCACAGTGGGCGTCCGGCTCCGGCACCGTCACATCACTGGCCAGCCACGGGCTGCCGTTATCCAGCGCGCTCATCGCGCCCTCCCTTCGCGGCCCGCTGCGTTGCGAGCCATGTGTCGATGGCCTCCCGGATCAGGAACGCCACCGAGCAACCCCGCCGCTCTGCCAGCGCCGCCAGCTGCTCGGCCTGTTCCGGCGTCAGCTGGGCCGAGGTCTTGATCAATCCGCTCGCGGTCATCGCCGGCATGGACGCTCTCCTACTCTTACAGCGCGTAAGCAGTTCGCGCGTACTGCGTACCAGAATACGGCATAAATGCTTGACCGTCAAGTACCCAGAGTGGAGAATCGCATGCACGGTACGCTGTACGCGCAACTCGCGAAAGAAGGTCGGGTGCACGAGCCCAACGAGCCGACGTCGATCCACGCCGAAGCCGGTCTCCGCTACCCCAACCGTCTCGGCCCGGCCGTGCGCGCCAAACGCGAGGAGCTGGGTCTCACCCAGCGGGAGCTCGCCAGCCAGCTCGGCCGCTCGCAGCACACCATCAGCCGGCTCGAGCTCAGCAACCCCGATAGCCCGGTGCCGCCCGCCGAGCTCCTCAACCCACTTGCCGCGGCGCTGCGGACGACCGTCGCCGAGCTGCTCAGGGCCGCCGGCTACGCCGTCGAGCCGCCCGAGATCACCGTCGAGGAGACGACCATTGTCACCCCGGAGCTCATCGCCGAGTGGGTCCAGCGCGCCCAGGGCCTCGCGCCCGGCGCCCAACGCATCGTCATCGAGGCGCTCCAGCTGGGCCGGCCCGCCGGCAAGACAACCCAGGACAGCGCCACATGAGCCGCCGCGCCTGGCTGGCCCTGGCAGCCGCCGGCGGCCTAGCCGTGCTGGGCTGCATGGCGATTGCCGCGGTTGTTGTGTTTCTCAACTTCGGCGATGACGACAGCAGCGCCGCCAGCGCCTGTCGCGCCGTCTCGGCCGGCAAGCTCGACGCTATCGCCGCCGGGCTGGAGCCGGGGCTCTCGCTCCGCAACGGCCAGGCCGTGCGCTCGGATGACTACGAAGATGTCTGGATGATTGCCGCCGACCTCCAGGGCCCCGGCCTCGATGGCGGCCATGAGGTCGCGGTGTGGGCATCGAGCAACCTGTCACCCAACAGCGGCCCGATCTTCGCCGTCGACGGGCTGGCGCGCGAGTTCTCCGACTGGGGGCACTTCGGCGGCGTCACTGACCACGGCGTCAACGAGGCGCGCGCCTGCGTCGCCTGACCCCCTGAGCGCAACAGCGCCCCACAGACGATTCGACCCGCGCTGAGGGAGCAACGATGCACGCCCTGATCTATACCCGTGTCTCCAGCGACCAGCAGGAGCTCGATGGCACCTCGCTCGACACCCAGCAACGCGCCTGCCTGGCCTACTGCGAGGAGCACGGCTACGCCGTCGCTGGCGTCTATAGCGACACCTACACCGGCGCGCAGTACCGCGAGCGCCCCGGCCTGACCGCGCTGCGCCAGGTCCTGGCCAGCGTTTCCAGCGGCCCCGACGTCGTCCTCTGCTACGCCCTCGATCGGCTCAGCCGCAACCAGGCCCACGTCGCCATCCTCGTCGAGGAGATCATCGACGCCGGCGCGCGCCTGGAGCTCGTCACCGAAGAGTTCGAGGACTCCGCCGTCGGCCGCTTCATTCTCAGCGCCAAGGCCTTCGTGGCCGAGGTCGAGCGCGAGAAGATCGCCGAGCGCACCAACCGCGGCCGCCGCGCCCGCGCCGAGCAAGGCAAGTACATCCCCGGCCCGAAGCCCAAGTACGGCTACCTCTGGCGTGACGACAACACCGCCCTGGCCGTTAATGCGGCCGAGGCTCCTATCGTCCGGCGCATCTACCGCGAGTTCAACGCCGGCGCGAGCCTGCGCGCCATCGCCCGCGGCCTGATGGATGACAACGTGCCCTCGCCCACCGGCCGGCCCACCTGGGGTCCGTCGACCGTGCGCCTGATCCTCCACGACCCGGCCTACGCCGGCGAGGCCCTCGCCTTCCGCTGGCAGGGCCACCCGCTCCAGCGCCGCAACGGCTCGGGCCCGAAGACGCGCATGCTCCCCGACGCGCCCGACCCTATTCAGCTCCCTGACGGTGTCGTGCCGGCCCTCGTCTCGGCCGCCCAGGGCCGCGCCGCCCGCCGCCGCCTGGCCGCCAACGTCCGCGAAGCGACCCGCAACAACCCGCGCCCGCAGGATTCGCTGCTGCGTGCGGGATTCATCGGCTGCGTCGTCTGCGGCCGCAACCTGGTTGTCAACAATCAGTCGAATCAGTATGTCTGTGTTGGCGGCGGTCACCGCATGGGGATCAAGCGCAGCGCCCTCGACGCCGACGTCTGGGAGCGCGTCCGCTGGTTCATCGAGCAGCCACGTGTCCTGTCGTCCCTCCTGGCCGAGTCCACCACCGACGACGACGGGGACCTCGTAGCCGTGACGCAGCAGCTGGCCGGCCTCGATCGGCAGCGCGCCAACCTCGCCCGCACCCTGGGCCAGACCGACGACCCCGACACCACCACCATTCTCGTCGCCCAGCTGGAGCAGCTCAGCCAGCGCTGGCGCGACCTTGAGGCCGAGCGCGCCGAGCTCACCACCCGCCAGGCCGATACCGCCCAGCGCCGCGCCGCCCTCGACAGCCTCGATACCTGGCGCGCCTCCGTCGCCGCCCAGCTCGACAGCATGGACTGGCAGCAGCGCCGCGACCTCCTGCGCGCCCTCCAGCTGCGCGTCAACATCTGGCCCGCCGGCCAGCGCACCCCGCGCTGGCAGATCACCAGCGCCCTCTTCCCCCGCGAGCTCATCCCGCTTGTGTTCACATCATCAACGTCATCTGCTCGCCCTTCTCCGGGAAGAGCAGCGGCAGCACCGCGCCGACGATCCCGAAGCCGATGAACGAGAAGCTACCGGCGGCGATTACCAGCGCGGCGCCGGTCAGGTTCGCCTCCGAGAGGCTGATCTCCGGGAAAAATGCCGCCAGCACCAGGAAGAGCACAGTCGAGCGGATCAGCCCGTAGATGATCGCGAAGAGCGACATCCCGAACATGTGCGTCACCCGCGAGACCGGCGCCATCATCGTGTACTCGATCGTGCCTTCCCAGCGCTCCCAGGCGACCGTCTCGGCCACGTTCATGAAGACCGAGTTCAGGTAGCCCCAGACGAGCGTCCCGATCGCCAGGAAGAGGATCAACCGGTTCGTGTCGCCATCCTGCGACGCGCCGATGAACATGATCGACAGCGACGATGCAGCCGTGTAGACGAGGAAGGCGACCTCCCAGCCCCAGTAGCGCTTCGTCAGATAGAAGTTGCGCTCGACGAAGGCCATCGCGGCCTTGCTCTCGCGGGCCAGAATGCGGTGTGGCGCCCGCGACCCCGTTCCCGGGGCTACGGTTGGCACGTATGACATTTCGATTCCGTCACTTTCGTTCACGGCACGTCATTGGGCCGCTGGTTGGAGGCGCTGCTGTTCGCATGACTGCGCCGACGCTCATCTTCTGGTTTTCGTAGGGGTGAGGCTCGTTCCCACGCGCGAACGATTCCAAATCCCGAACCGGGTGGGGACGAGCCCCACCACTACAGATCCGGGAAATCACGGCTCATCCGTGGAGAGCCATGTCTGCACGTCAATGTCCTACGCCACGCCGGCCATCAGCTTCTCCTCGACGAGACCGTGCCCGGTGAGAGCCATGTAGACGTCTTCGAGGGTCGGGTCGAGCAGGCCCTGCGTGCCGCGCACCTGGTCCTTGAGTTCGTCAACCGTGCCGGTCGCGACGATGCGACCATTGTCCATGATCGCGATGCGGTCGCAGAGCCGCTCGGCCTCGTCCATGTCGTGCGAGCAGATCAGTACTGTCGCGTCGTGTTTCTCACGCAGATCAAGCACAAAGCGCTGGACATCCTTCTTCGAACGCGGGTCGAGCCCCGTCGTCGGCTCGTCGAGCAGGAGCAGCACCGGCGAGGTCAGGAACGCCCGCGCAATCGCCACCTTCTGCTGCATGCCCCGCGACATCGTTTCGAGCGGCACGCCGATGCGCTCCTCGGGAATGCCGAGGTCGACCAGAATCTGCTTGATGTCGCGCCGCAGCTCGGAGCCGGTGCGGCCATAGAGCCGCGACGAGTAGAGCAGATTCTCCATCGGCGAGAGCTTCTTGAAGAATGACGCCTCGACCGAGACACGGTTGATCAGCCGTTTGACCTCGGCCTCGTCGTCCCGCACATCGTTGCCGAAGACGGTGATCGTCCCCTCGTCGGTGATCAGCAGGGTCGAGATCAGCCGAACCAGCGTCGATTTGCCGCTGCCGTTCGCCCCGAGAATTCCGAAGATCTCATTCTTCCGGACCTCGAACGAGACATCATTCAGCGCTCGCACGAGCTTCGCCGATTGCTCATTCGTGCGTCGAAACCAGCGGTCACGGCCACGCTTGCCGCCGAAGCTCTTCGATACGCCGTCGAAGCGCACTGCCACGTCGTTATGTTGTCCTGTATAGGTCATCGCTACCTCTTTCGCCCTTCGTCTTCGCCCAGATCATCCACTGCCAGCATGTTGGTTACATCCGAAGTTCCGCCCATATCCATTAGTAGCGGCGACGTCCGCTCCATCGCGCGACCCGAGCCAGCCAAACCGGGGCAACAAAAAACCGCGGGGCCGTTTCTGGTCCGCCCGCGGTTGGAAGTCGCTCTATGTCTGAGAACACTCAGTAGCGTCTGCTCCAACCTTGCACGGGCGCCGGGCGCACTCCGCCCCCGAACGGGCGCGGGTTCGTGTCCACGATCACGCCGACGGTCGGTCCAACCAGCATGGTGATGGTGATTGCGTTACCGTTCACGCTGTGGCCTTTCCTTCCGTGCAATGCGAACTACTGAGATCTTCTAGGTCCAGAAAGCAGTGTATGCGCGAATCCCATCAGCGTCAAGTATCTCAAGTGATTCGCCTGCAGTGGCACTGCATTCGTACGTGTCCTCAAGGCTGCGAGACGTGCCTGCTGGCGCGCCGTCACGCGACACACATCGCCCGCAATCGCGTCCCTCACCGTTATCCGTCACAACCGTATCTGGCAGCTATCCTTTACGGCGCAGCTTTCCAGTCCAGAATCTCCCCGCCTTGTCCCATCAACACCGTGCCGGGGAAGACTCGCAAGCGCCAGGGTTCTAGCCGCAATACCGCGAAGGCGTCCGACGTCGGGCCATCCGACCAGGGTGGGATGAGCGCCGGGTCGTAACCGACCGGCTCCGGGGCAGCCTTGAACGCCTCCCAGACGCGCGTGCAGGTCTCGTCGTCGAAGTGCCAGCTCGCCCGGCACTCGGCAGCGCAGGTGTCGTGGTTCGGCGACCAGTAGGAGCAGGAGACGAACGGGTTGTGCTCCAGGTGCGCCCGCTTCACCGGCGTTGGGCCGGTCCCGACCCAGCCGACCAGCGCTTCGCCGTCCCATTCCCAAAGCGGGTGCAGGATACGGCTGCGGGGCCGGTCCTCTCGATCGACGGTGGCAACGTTGCACCAGACGATACCGTGGGCCATCTCGACGAAGGCCGGGGCGACTACCGCGAGTTCTTGCACATCACGCTCCTCGCACGACGCAGGCAATTTGACAATCGATGATTCCTCGACTATTCTACGAAGCCTCTACCGCTCATCTGCGGTAGGCGCCAAACATCAAATAGCAATGACGAGGAGTGCCGGCACGGCACGGCGGCCCAGAGAGTCACTGTTGCTGGAAGAGTGATGCGCCACCGACCGGGAATGACCTCCGAGCTGCCCGGGTGAAACCCTCCGGTAATCCGGGCCGGACCAAGGGAAACCGTTATCCTTCCCTGGCTGGTAGTTCTCCAGTCGCTGAGGTCGCTGTCCGCGAGGCAGCGGCAAAGCCGGGTGGTACCGCGAGCGCTTCATCCCGAGGCCCCTCGCCCCAGGCGGGTGCAGGGCCTTGGGATTGTGTTGTTAAGGGACGGCTGCAAAGGGAAGTTCGTAGGTTGTAGTTTGTAGGAAATCCGGGCGGGTCGCGGGTTTGGCTGGCTGTTCACTACAAACTACGTACTACAACCTACAAACTCACTCCGCATCCAGTCCCTGACCGCGAAAGGAGCGGTACCATGCCGGACCGTGGAGATGCGTATTTTATCTCGACGTCGATTCCGTATGTGAATGCGGAGCCACACGTCGGGCACGCGCTGGAGTTCGCCCAGACGGACGCCTACGCGCGCTTTCACCGAACCCAGGGGCGGGATGTCTTTTTCCTAACCGGGTCTGACGAAAACGCGCTAAAGAACGTCCAGGCGGCCGAGGCACAGGGATTGACAACGCGCGAACTGGTCGACCGAAACGTCGCCGGCTTCCAGAACGCGCTGGAGGTCCTCGACGCCTCCAATGACGACTTCATTCGCACCAGCGTCGACGAGCGCCACTTCGCGGGCGTCGACAAGCTCTGGCGCGCGGTCGCGGCTGCCGGCGACATCTACAAGAAGCACTACACCGGCCTCTACTGCGTCGGCTGCGAGACCTTCTACACCGAAGAGGAGCTCGTCGACGGGAAGTGCCCGGTCCACGAGACACCGCCGGTGCCCGTTGAGGAGGAGAACTACTTCTTCCGGCTCTCGAAGTATGGCGACGAATTACACCGGCGCATCTCGAGCGACGAGCTGCGGGTCTTCCCGGAGTCGCGCAAGAACGAGGTGCTGCGCTTCATCGAAGCCGGGCTCCAGGACATCTCGGTATCGCGCTCGCAAGAACGAGCACGAGGCTGGGGCATCCAGGTGCCGGACGATCCCAACCAGGTGATCTACGTCTGGATCGACGCGCTGGCCAACTACATCACAGCGCTCGGCTATGGTGACGACGGCGAGCTCTACAAGCGCTATTGGGAGAACTCGCCGCAGCGAGTCCACGCCATTGGCAAGGACATCCTGCGCTTCCACGCCATCTACTGGCCTGGCATCCTGCTGTCTGCCGGCGTTCCGCTGCCGACCGAGATCGTCGTCCACGGCTTCCTGACGATCAACGGCGCGAAGATGAGTAAGACGACCGGCAACGTGATCGACCCGATCGCCGTTGCCGACGAGTACGGCGCGGACGCGGTGCGCTTCTACTTCCTGCGGGAGGTCTCGCCGCACGGTGACGGAGACTTCTCGGTCAACCGGATCATCGAGCGCTACAACGCCGATCTCGCCAACGATCTCGGAAATCTGCTGAACCGCTCGGTCAGCATGATCAACCGCTACCGCGACGGCGTCATCCCAGAACCGGGCGCGCCAGGCGAGCACGAGACGGCGCTGGCGCAGACGCTCGCAAGGTCTATCGAACGGTCGACGGAACTGTTCAGCGTCTACGAGCCGCTCCAGGCATTGGCAGCGATCTGGGAGTCGGTCACCGGGACCAACACCTACATCGAGCAGTCGCAACCCTGGGTGCTGGCCCGCGGAGCCCGCAACGGTGATGAGGACGCCACCCAGCGCCTCGACACCGTGCTAGCGACGCTTGCTGTCACGATTGGACGTCTCGCCCAGCTCTTGCAGCCAGTGATCCCGTCTTCTGTCGACGAGATCGCCCGGCAGCTCGGCAGCGCGTCGATCTGGGATCTCCCGGTGCCGGGGCAGTCCGTTACCGAGCCATCCCCGATCTTCCCGCGGATCGAAGTCGAAGCTGAGGCGACGGCAGACTAACCGCGCACGCGCACCCCGGCGATCATCCAATCGCCGGGGTGCGCTCGTCACCTTGAACAGTTCGCTAGGGAATCGACCGCACGACGACGGCTTCGAGGTGTTCGCGATTGATGAGGACGGTGCAGGGGGTGCGCTCGTCATAGCCGAGGATGTCGGCGTTGATCAGCGGCACGAACTCACGCGGCGAGCGGGCGAGATAGTCATGGACGTCTCCGCCAACCGGCAGCAGCAATTGTCCGGAGATCCAGAAATCGCCGACACTCACGAAGACATCGTGCGGCTCGCCGGGACGCTCCAGGTCGGAGCCGCCGCTACCCCACTCCGCAGGTGTCAGATCGAGCACGAAGAGCGCCTTGGCCTTGTTGATCAGCACCGTGTGGTGTTCGACGAAAGGCGGCGCGCCGGGTCCGGTCTCGAGCGAGGCGTCGACAATCTCGATCACCCGCTCTGCGGACTCCAGGTGGTTGCCGACACGCGGTCGCAACGAATGCAGCACGCCGACAACGTGGCTGCCGACGCAGAAGACCTCTACCGGGTGTTGGTGCGGCGCGTCGAGCGAGGTGAGTTGAGAATCAAACGTCAGATGCGTGCTCATAGTGTCTCCCATCGTCCGAGCACCAGACAACGTCAGTCTCAGCATGGACGCCCGGCGGACCTATGGGAATAGCCGAATCATCCGGATTCCGGCACGTCTTCCGGTCCGGCAGGCTCCTGCTCGCTTGCGTCGAGATCAGCCGGCTCGTTCGCGACGATGGCTTCGAGATAGTCGCGGTTTACGAGCACCGCGCAGGGACTCTGCTCGTCGTAGTCCAGGATGTCGGCCGCAGCGATGGGCACGAAGCGGCGCGGGACGCGAGCCAGGAACTGGTTGAGGTCGCCGTGGGGTGGCAGTTTGATCGTGCCGGAGATCCAGAAGTCGCCAACGCTCGCGAGGATGTCATGGGGCTCAGTCGGGTGAACGACATCGGCCGCGCCGCTGGCCCACTCCTCGGGCGTTAGATCAAGCACGAACAGCACCATCGCCTTGTTGACGAAGACGCTCCGGCGCTCGACCAGCGGGCTGTCGCCGGGCCCGGGCATCAGCGTCGCGTTGGTAATCTCAATCATCCGTTCGCTGGATTCGAGGTGGTCGCTGACCCGCGGCCGCCCGGAGTGCAGCGTGCCGGCAATGTGACTGCCGACGCAGAAGACCTCGACCGGGTGTTGCTGCGGCGCATCAATCGAAAGATGGTCGGTGTCGAACGGCGCTCCAGAACCCACGGACACCCCCCTTGCTTTATGTGAACTTCTACGGCCAAAGCTCCAGATTATCAGACGTCGTGTTCAACGCCGGCCCTCGCGGTACGCCGGCGGCAACGGCAGCTCGAACCGGCAGCAGAGCAGTTCGACATCCTGGCGGTCCTGCGCGTCCGGCTCATAGCCTGTATGCGCGGCGAGCTGAAGCTCGGGCGACAAACACTGCACCTCGCGGCCGCCAATCCGCCCACGATGCCCAAGCGCTACAGTCCGGCAGCTGAAGAGCTTTCCGCCTGGCAGCCGCTGGTGCGCAAACCCCGTCGCGTCGAAGTACATCGGATGGAAGTCGATGCGCCGGTCTCCGTCCGTCACAAGGACGAAGCGGGTCGGCATCTCATCTGCCTGCATGCTGTAGCCGCACGCGCCAAGACACTCACAGACAGTGCGCACCTGCTCAATGTCGATCACGAGATCGAGGTCATCGTGCGGCCGCGTTTGCCGCCCGAGCAACGCATCGACACCCCAACCGCCATCGACTGAGACAAAGAGCTTGCTACGCTCCAGCGCATCGACGACGGCGCAGACATCGGCGGCGGTCATCGCCATCGCACACCAGGTTAGTCGGCGGCGACGGCTTCGTAGCCCTCGAGTTTCGCAATCGCCCGGTCCATCCGGGCTAGCGACCGTTCCTTGTTGACCACGCGCAGTGTCTCGAAGAGGCCCGGCGAGGCGGTCCGGCCGGTCACAGCAACGCGGATCGGCATGAAGAGCTGGCCGACCTTCAGATCGACCTCTCCCGCCAGCGCCCGCAGCCGTGCTTCGACCGCCTCCTCATCCTCGACGCCGATCTCGGCGATGACGTCGCGGGCTGCCTTGAGGCCACGCAGCGCGGCATCGGGCTCGGTCTTGCGCGGCACCAGCAACGCCGTGTCGTAGTCCGGCGGTTCGGCCAGGAAATAGCTGATGAGATCTGGCCCTTCGGTCAGGAACTTCATCTTGTCCTTGATCAGCCCAACTGCTTCGATGACCAGCTTCTCTGTATCAGAGCCCTCCGGGACGCTGTCGACCAGCCCCTCGGAAACCAGGAGCGGGACGACGCGCGCCGCGAGATCATCGACATCGACGATGTGGTTGATGTAGTGCTGGTTCATCCACTCGAGCTTGTCGTAGTTGAAGCGTGCCGGGCTCGGGCTGACCCGCTCCAGGCTGAATTTCTCGATGAGATCGTCCATCGAGAAGATCTCTGTGTGGTCGTCGTAGGCCCAGCCGACCATCGCCAGGTAGTTGACGACCGCCTCGTGCAGGTAGCCCTCATCGCGTAGCGCCAGCAGGCTCGCCGCGCCGTCGCGCTTCGAGAGCTTGCCCTTGCCATCCGGCTTCAGAATAACCGGCATGTGGGCGAAGACCGGGCGCTCCCAGCCAAAGGCATCCCAGAGAATGAGATGCAGCGGCATCGAAGGGATCCACTCCTCGCCACGCGTGACGTGAGTGATGCCCATCTCCTTGTCGTCGACGACGACCGCCAGGTGGTAGGTCGGGAAGCCGTCGGACTTCAGCAGAACGGCGTCTTCGAGCTTGGCATTCTCGAAGGTAATCGGGCCGCGCAGGAGATCGAGTCCGCTGGTGGCGCCATCGAGCGGCACTTTCAAGCGCACGACCGGCTTGATGCCCTCGTCCCTTTTCGCCTGGCGCTCCTCGTCGGTCAGGTTGCGGCAGTGGCGATCATAGCCCGGCGGCCTGCCCGCCTTGCGCTGCTCGTCCCGCAGCTCCGCCAGCCGCTCCGGCGAGCAGTAGCATTCGTAGGCGTAGTCCTCGGCCAGCAGACGGTCGACATGCTCGCGGTAGAGCTCAAGCCGCTCGCTCTGGAAGTAGGGTCCGCTAGGACCGCCGATATCGGGGCCTTCGTCCCAGTCCAGCCCGAGCCAACGCAATGACGCGGTGATCGAGTTGATGCTCGCTTCGTCGTAGCGCGCCTGATCGGTATCCTCGATTCGCAGGATGAACGCGCCCTCATGCTGGCGGGCATACAAATAGGTAAACAGGGCAGTCCGCGCGCCGCCAACATGGAGGTCGCCGGTTGGACTCGGGGCAAATCGGACACGGACGGGTTTCGTTGTCGTTGTCATGTTCCACTCTCCTCTTCATGTATAAAGGTAACAGGGAAGAGGCAAGAGGGCGTAGGGAAAACCGCCGACAAGTGGGAGCGCGGCGATCAGGTACTAGAGTGCACAGGAAGGTGGGCAGCACCGGTGCTGCTTGTGCTCAACAAGGATGACCGGTCGGTGATGTTCATT
>JAUIIK010000161.1 GCA_030431755.1 Chloroflexia bacterium | reverse complement strand
CAGGCCGGGGTGGACGTGGACGACACCGCCCTCGTCAACGCCGCCGGTGCCGCCGCAGCCGGGGATGTTGTCGCAGATCTCGTCGTTGACCTCGGTGCCGGCGTCCAGGAAGTGCGCCTGGACGATTGTCGAGGTCAGCACGCCTGGCGCGCCCATGGCGTGGGCGACGAAGAAGCCGTCATTGGTCTGGACGGCCATCGCCAGTACCCAGAGCTCGACCTCGAAGACCGGGGAATCGATCTCCCAGGACATCTCAGCGCCGGGGTCGACCGGGCCTTCGGAGACGATTGCAGCGTATGCGCCCTCAGCCAGCGCCTTGTCAGCGAGCGGCTGAGCCATACCCATCTCGGCCAGGTCTTCGATCTCGCTCGATGCCTCGACGCCCAGCTCCAGTGGCGTCCAGCCGTGCGGCGCGGCGATGACAACCGGATTCGAGAGCAGGAACCCTGTGTGGTTCCGTACCGTTATCCGGAGCGTGTCGCTCGGCAGGTGGTCAGCCCCGACCGGAATCGCTCCCAATGTCGGTATCGCGACAATCGCGAACGCGATCAGCATTCGGACCAGACGCGCCCGCGCGGGGTTCAGCATGCGTGGCATGCAGTACCGTTCCTTCCCTTCCGCCGCCCGCATTGGACGGCATACGTGAGTTTGAGCCAGCGCAGCAGCGTCGGCTCAACTATGTCGTGTGAGCATCGTGTAATAGAGATATTACGTCGCTGTTACGGTCTAGTCGGGAGTCCAGCAGTCGGAGCGTCGATGGCAGTGTGTACATAAATATGCCCCGCTGCTGGCTCAAGTGCTATCGCGCTCGCTCATGCGAGATCGTTAGCTTGTCAGTGATTGTTCCAGCGACCGGACACACACTTAACGGAGGCTCAGCTATGAAGGACATTCAACTCGATAAAGACGTGATCGGCAGTGATGGAAACAAGGTCGGGACGGTTGACCGGATTATCATTCACCCCGAGACGCTTGAAGTTGATGGATTCGTCGTGCACGAGGGCATTATCTTTACGCATGATCGCATCGTTGAAGAAACATTCGTTGAGCGGATAGACGCTGAGCACAACGTGGTGCTGAACATCACTTCGGAGCAGGAGGCTGAGCTGCCTGAACTCGCCAGCCGTCGCGTGACCGAGCCAGAGGGTGGCATTCTCGACCGCTTGGCCGAGATGAACTACATGGCAACCCCGTCGGCGACTGGTCAAGTGCTCGTGCTATCCGAGCCGGTCGACGACCGTTTCGCGCCCGCTCCTGACTCTCCGCTGCAGCCAGCGCCCTCGAACCCACCCATCGTTACTGAGCAGACCAACCTGCCCGAAGGTACGGTCACGCTCAAGGAAGGCACGGACGTCGTGGATGTTGATGGTCAGAAGATCGGCAGCATCGATGAGATCATCTATGATGACCAAGATCAGCTGACGTCATTGGTCGTCGAGGACGGGCTCATCTTCAAGCATCACTTCCGCATTCCGGCAGCTTGGATTGAGTCGATGACCCATGTGACCGTTACGTTGAATCGCTCTGCGGAAGAGGTCAGGGAGTCCGGAAAGGTCGACTAGTTCTGCAACGTGCCGAGCATTGAGCTTCCCGACGGAACACGCGTGCGTGGCTGTGCGATCGCCGACCGCGACGCCAACGCTGCCTGGCGTGACTTCGGCCTCTATCTGGATCCTGCCTGGAAGCCCGAGTGGCCGGCAGTCGTCATCGACTGGCCGGATTTCGGGCTCCCGACATCCAATGAGCTTGCCTATCAAGCGATAACCAACGCCTTTGACCGCGCGCGCGCCGGCGCGCGAGTAGAGGTCGGATGCCTCGGCGGACTGGGCCGGACCGGGACGGTGCTGGCCTGCTTCGTCGTGCTTTGCGGTTTCAGTCCGCTGAGCGCTATCGAATGGGTGCGTGCGAACTATGATAGGCGCGCAATCGAAACGGCGGCACAGGAGGACTGGGTCGGCTGGTTTGCCAGTCGGCACAACGGCGCGAAAGAGACAGGCAATTGAACAACCAGGAAATCGTCGAGCGACTCTCGAACACCTTCGGGCCGTCCGGCTTCGAGCGCGACGTAGCGGCGGCGGTGCGGGAGATCGTCGAACCTTACGTGGACGAAATCCGCTCTGACTCGCTTGGCAATGTCCTTGTGACGAAGCGTGGATCGAGCGAGCGTAAGCTGATGATCGACGCCCATATGGACGAGATCGGCTTCATGGTCAGCTTCATCGAGGAAAGCGGGTTCCTGAGGTTTTCGACAATCGGCGGTTGGGATGCGCGCATCATCCCGTCCCACCGCATGACGATCCGCACCGACGACGGCGACGATGTCCACGGCGTCGTCGGCACGTTGCCGCCACATCTGTTGAGCGCCGAGGAGCGTGTCCGACCGTACCGGCTCGACGAGCTCTTCATCGACATCGGCGCGAGTGATGCGGCCGCAGTGCGGGACCTCGGCATCCGCATCGGTTCGCCGGCCGTCATCCACTATCCATTCCAGCAGCTGCAGGGCGACATGGTGACAGGCAAAGCGCTCGATGACCGGGCCGGTTGCGCGGTGCTGCTGGCGACGTTGGCGGCACTAGCTGAGGAAACGCCTGAGTTGACAGTGGTTGGCGCGTTCACCGTGCGCGAGGAAGTCGGGCTGATCGGCGCTGGCACCGCCGCATTTCAGGTTGAACCCGATCTGGCGCTGGTGCTCGAAGGCACAATCGGCGCAGATATGCCCGGCGTCGCCCCGACACGCCAGGTCACGCGCATTGGCGCTGGCCCGGCGATTACCGTCGCCGACGGTTCGCAGATCGTGAAACCTGAGCTTGTCACGTTTCTGACGGGCATAGCCGACGCGACGGGAATCCCCTGGCACTATAAGCTGCCACCGTTCGGCGGCACTGACGGCGGCGTTATCCAGCGCAGCCGGGCCGGCGTCCGCTCGGCATCGGTGTCGATCCCGTGCCGCTACATCCACTCGCCCTTTAGCGTCATGCGGATGTCGGACTTCGATCAGACCGTTGCGCTCACGACCGAGTTTGCGCGCCGGGGCCACGAGCTCATCGAATCTGCCTGATTCCCGCGGTTCCGCTTGACGTGCGCAGCCCGATC
This sequence comes from Chloroflexia bacterium, assembly GCA_030431755.1. Lineage (GTDB taxonomy): Bacteria > Chloroflexota > Chloroflexia > Thermomicrobiales > CFX8 > JAUIIK01. The sequence continues at coordinate 7,635 of JAUIIK010000161.1, read as the reverse complement.
ATGCACGGTTCCTGAGCGGCTGGCGCTGGGGAGTGAAAGGGTGAGGCGTGCCGAAACGACCGTGGTTCCGAGTGCATCAACATGGCGACGGAATCATCCGTATCGACGAACACGGCCACCGGCATCGGATCAACTCCTATTTAGTCGAGGGATCGCGGGATGTCGCTGTCGTCGACGCCGGCATGGGGTTTGCGAACTTCAAAGAGCTGGCCGATAGACTGTCGGACCGCGAGCCCATCGTTCTGCTGACGCACGCGCACTGGGACCACGTCGGTGACGCCCACCTCTACGAGCGTGTGCTCGTCCACGAGTCTGAGGCGGATGACCTGAGGACGGGCACGACCCACGAACAGCTCGCACACTGGTTTGACGAGCGCCATCTCTTCAACGTGGACTATCCGCCGGAGACCGACCCAGAAACGCGCTGCATTCCCGGCAGTGAACCGAGTGGCTACCTCGCAGAAGGTGACGTTATCGACCTGGGCGACCGAACGCTAGAAGTCGTGCACACGCCCGGGCATTCGATCGGCAGCGTCTCCTTCGTCGACCGCAAGTACCGGGCAGTTTTCACCGGCGATGCTGTGTACGGCGGGACATTGCTGATCAACTTCGACGGCACCGATCACGAAGCCTATCGGGAGACCTTCCGCAAGCTCGCCGAGCTTGCGCCCGAGGTCGATCACGTCTATGGCGCGCATATGGATGCGCCGATGGATGCGCGGTTGCTGCCGATTGTCCATGAAGTCTATGAGGAGATCGTCGCTGGTCAGCTGCCGCCCCATCGCAAGATCGAGCAGGCGGACGTCTACAAGTTCGACGGCTTCGGCTTCTGGATGCGGCCCGGCTTCTTCGAACAGGCGCGCGCGTGCAAGCGGGCCTGACATTCAATCAGCTTGCTGACGGTTTCTGGGTCATCACCGACCCCGGCTACGCGCAGCCGTCACATTGCTATCTTGTCACCGGACAGAAGCGCGCCGCGCTTGTTGATACCGGCGCCGGCTTGCACGACATCAGGGCGCTTGTTGAGGAACTGACCGAGCTTGAAGTGGTTGTCCTTCAGACGCACGCCCACCCGGATCACGCCGGTGGCAGCCATCAGTTTGCGACCATCTATGCTCACCCGCAGGCAGTTGGCCGCTTGCAGCGCGGTTGGTCGAACATGGAGCTGCGTTTTACCCTCGACCGCTACGCGAAGGACGTGGAACTGCCGGCGGGCGTTGACGCCGAGACGTTCGTGATCCCACCTGCCACGACGGTTGAGGTGCTTGAGAACCGTGGGGTTGTCGAGCTCGGCGGGCGGCAGCTGGACGCCTTCTTTACGCCGGGCCATTCGGCCGATAGCGTCTGTTTTCTGGAGCTTGAGCAGGGTTGGCTCTTTACCGGGGATACCGTGCTACGCGGCCAGATTGCGGTGGAAGATAGCGCCGCATACCGGCGCTCGATGATCGAGCTGCCGAGGCTCGCAGAACTGGCCAAGGGACTCTATCCTGCGCATGGCGACACGCCGCTTGAATCGACCGTCGTCGTCCAGGTCCGGCGAGGGTTCATGGACGCGATCACCGACCGGCATCCCACTGGTTTTCTGGCCGGGTTCGCGACCTTCCAGTTCGAGGACTTCGGGATCATGTTGCCGCCCCGACGGCGCAGAGTACGCGAGGAATGAGGAGGTGTGCGGGTGACGAGTCATGGTTGGTTTGATGTCGTCGAATTTCCAGACAAGGTGACGATGATTGCCGAGCCAGGGCATTACGAAGATGTCAAGAGCTTCCTCGTCGAAGGCGACGAGCGCGTCGCGGTGCTCGACACGGGCATGGGTTTCGGCGAATTCAAGGCGCTGGCGGATAGCTTCTCGACAAAGCATCCGGTCGTGCTGCTGTCGCATGCCCACTTCGACCACATTGGCGACGCTTGGAAGTACGACGACGTGCGCGTGCATCCGGCTGAGGCCGACGATCTGCGCGCCGGCTATCCCCACGAGCGCATGCGGCGCTGGTTCAATGACGAGTTCCTGCTCGACATCCCGCTGCCGGCCGAGGCTGATCCCGAGACGGCGCGGATTCCGGGCAAGGAGCCAACCGGGGAGTTGAACGATGGAGACGTCGTTGACCTTGGCGGAAGAGTCCTTCACGTCTATCACACGCCGGGACACTCGCCGGGTGGCGTGACCTTGATTGACCACGACAACCGCCTGATGTTCCCGGGTGACGCGATCTATGCCGGGCCGATGTTCGCGCACAATGCCTATGGCGACCCGGAAGCCTACCGGGCGACGCTGCGCCGCCTGGCGGAGCTGGCTGCCGATGTCGAGGTCGTCTACCCCTCCCACAACCGCGTGCCGCTGGCGCCGGACGAGGTCGTCGCGATGCACCACGCCTACGAGGAGATCTACGCCGGCCGCGCGCCCGATGAGCACCGGGAGGACTGCGACGTCCACACGTTCGGTGACTTCTCCTTCTGGATGCCTGCCGGTTTCATGCCCGGCGATGGGAGCAAAGCATGAAGACGAGCCACGGCTGGTTCGATGTTACTGAGATCGGAAACGGCGTCTGGTCGATTGCCGAACCGGGCCACGAGGAGCAGGTGCACTCCTATCTGATCGAAGGCGAGCGCGATGTTGCCGTGCTCGATACCGGCATGGGCGTCGGCGACTTTCGGTCGCTTGTGGTCGAGCTGAGCGAGCGCGAGCCGCTTGTCATCCAATCGCACGCCCACTGGGACCATATCGGCGCGAGCGCCGCGTTCGAGCGCGTGCTGATCCACCCGGCGGAGGCTGAAGCTCTGGCGCGCGACTTCCCGAACGCTGAGCTGCGCGCGTGGTTCCGGCCCGAGACGTTGCGCGGTATCCCATTTCCCGACGGATTCGACCTTGCCACGGCGATGATTCCGGGATCTGAGGCCAGTGGCATGCTGCACGACGGCCAGGAGATCGACCTCGGCGGCCGGACGCTTGAGATCACGCATACACCGGGGCATTCCCCGGGCGGCATCACGGTCTATGACCCGAGCACCCGGCTGCTGTTCCCGGCCGATGCCGTCAACCTCGGGCCGCTCTATCTCTTTGGATTGCAGGCGGATCTAGTGGCCTACCAGGAGACGCTCGACAAGCTCTGCGCGCTGGCGGAACGTAGCGACGCGGTCTATCCGTCGCACTACGAGGTGCCGATGACACCGGCGGATGTGCTGGCAACGCGGGCGGCGCTAGCGGAGATCATCGCCGGCCGTGGCCCAGACGAGGTGACTGCCGACCGCGAGGTCTACGCATTTGAACGCTTCGTCTACTGGATACGTCCGGGGGAAGTGGAGAAGCTGCGATGAGCCGGGAGTATGCCTTTCGACAGGTCGACGTCTTCACCGACCGCATCTTTGGCGGCAACCCGCTGGCGGTCTTCACAGCCGCCGACGGACTCTCCGGGGGCGAGATGCAGGCGATTGCGCAGGAGATGAACCTCTCCGAGACGACCTTCGTGTTGCCGCCGGAAGATCCCGCGCACATCGCCAGAGTGCGCATCTTCACTCCACGTGACGAGCTGCCCTTTGCGGGACATCCGACAATCGGTACCGCCTGGGTGCTGGCGCGGCAGGGCGCTGTGCCGGACGCTGATGACCAGATCACGCTTGAGCTGGGCGTTGGCCCGATAACGGTTGCCTTCGACGATTCCAACGATGCCGAGTCGTTTATCTGGATGAACCAGGGCACGGCCACATTTGGTGAACCTGTCGCGGACCGGGCATCGCTGGCGGCTGCGCTGGCGCTGACGGAGGACGATCTATTCCCTGATCTACCAATCCAGGTTGTCTCGACCGGGCTGCCGTTCCTCTTTGTCCCGCTCGCGTCGCAAGAGGCGGTCGACCGCGCCGCGTTGTCCCATGCCGACTTCCACGCGGCAGCGCGAGAAGCGCGTGGGGCGTTTGTCTTCCACAGCGCCCCGGCTAGCAACCGTGCCTACTCGCGGATGATGGCGACGATCGGCGGGGTCGTCTGGGAGGACCCGGCGACCGGTAGCGCCAGTGGTCCGCTTGGCGCGTACCTGGTAAAGCACGGGTTGAGCAGCGGCCAGGATGCCGTCGAGATCGTGAGCGAGCAGGGTACGCAGATGGGTCGGCAGTCGTTCGTCCATATCCGCGTCGGGACATCTGGTGGGAAGCCGGGCGTGATTCATGTCGGTGGGACGGTCGTGCCCGTCTTCGAGGGCCTGATGCGGCTGCCCGGATGACCGCGATAGCCGAGCGATTGGCTGCGTTCGCGGCTGGCTTGCGGCTTGTCGAGGTGCCGGAGGATGTCGCTCGCGCTGCCACGCTCTATCTCGCAGACACCATCGCCTGCGCGCTCGCGGCAGCGCACGACCGAGATGCATCCGCTGTCGAGATCATTGTTCGACACGCTGCGGCAAGCCGGGCACGACCAGAGGCGACGGTGATTGGCGCTGGCTGGCAAACGAGCCTCGAAGCCGCCGCGCTCGCGAACTGCACGATGGCACGCTACATCGACGCGAACGACATCTACATGCCGGTATCGGGATCGCTCAGCGGGAGCGGACACTTTTCTGACGCCCTACCGGCGCTGGTGGCAGCCGCCGAATGCGCCGGGGCAGATGGACCGGCGCTGATCGAAGCCGTCATCGTCGCCTACGAGTGCCAGGCGGCACTGGCTGACGCATTGCCGTGGCTTGATGTCGGGTTGCATAGCGTCTCCCAGGTCACCGTCGCGGTCGCGCTGGCGGCGGGGCGCTTGCTCGGACTCAGTCGCGAGCAACTGACACATGCCGCGGCGCTCGCGATCTCCAGCGGATTGATCGCCAATACCTGGCTGCAATCAGGTTCGGAGGTGCCGGCGATCAAGGGCGGCGCGGCCGGCCTGGCCGCCGAGCGCGGCATCACCTGCGCCCGGCTCGCTGGTGGCGGCTTTACCGGACCACGGGATGCATTCGAGGTCTTCTTCGAACGCTACGAGGAACGCGCCGACAATTACGGCGGTTTCATCGAACGTCTCGGGTCTGAGTGGAGAACGCCGCGCAATGCCATCAAGCCAGTTCCCGCGCAGATCTATACCCAGGCAGTCGTTCAATGTGCGCGGCAGTTGTACCGGGATGGGCTGCGGCTCGATGTTCTACGGGAGCTGACCGTGTACTCGAATGATGGCGCGTGCGCGCGTGTGCAGGGTTCGCCGGGAGCCTATCGCCCGGTGTCGCGCGAGGCTGCCGACCACTCGACGCCGTTCGTCACGGCCCTGACGCTACGGGACGGTGATATCACGCCGGCGACATACGCTGGCGAGCCGTGGGCTGACGCGTCGATCCTCGCAGCGATGGCGCGGATAGCGCTGGTCGTTGATGAGGACTGGCAGCGCCAGATGCTTGACAAGGGCAAATACGGCGCACATGTCGCCGCAGAGGCCACGGACGGCAGACGGTACACAGCGCGCGTGGACCAGTTTCGCGGCCATCCGGACAATCCGCTGACGCGTCCCGAGCTTGTCGAAAAGCTCGATAGCTGCCTGGTCGATTCCGGCCGCTCGGGCGCGGAACTTCTCGACCTGTGCGAGCAGCTGGCGGCCGGCGGCACGGTCGGGGCGCTAATCGACTTCATGCGCCTCGGAGCGTGCCGATAGCGCGTTGCGGCGATTAGGCGGCGACATCCTCGGAATAGTGCCCGTTGTCGTAGAGCCACTTCGCGAACTGAATCCGTCGCCAGTCGAGGATCGATTCGACCTGCTCGGCGGCCGGGTTCCAGTTCTCGCGCAGCCGGGCAAGGCTCGCGATCTCGCTCGGTGAGAAGCCCTGTTCGAGGAGTTCTGCGGCGGTGACGGGTCGCGTCGTGGGGTTGGCTGTTGTCCGTGCCATGTTGTCGCTCCTTCCTGGAGCACCACATCGAATGTCTCTATGCCTACATGATCGGAGGACTGAGCTGCTTACTGAATGTGCGAAAGTCCTGATCGTTGGTATATAGACGGCTGGATGGGACTTATGGTTCCGACGTGGTCACGGCTTGTCGATCAGCAAGGCGGCTGAGGATTGCCTGGAGCACCTGTTCGCCTTCCGGCTCGTTGAAGAGCGCCTGAGCATGGGCGCTGCCGGACACGAGCAAGAGGTCAGCCGGGTCTCCACTCGTGGCCTCCAGCATGCGCTCGGCGGCGGAGGCTGCGCCGTCGCCTTCGGCCGAAATGAACAGGACTGAGGGCACGTCGAGTTCGTCGACGTTGCCGGAGCCTGCGAGGATGACAACGAGATCGACGACCGGCTGGCTACCAGCACTGGCATCCGCAGCCACCGACAGTACCGGCCCAGTGCCTGCGCTTGCTCCGACGAGGGCGACATGCGTTGCGCCGAATGTGCGCCGCAGGAAGTCAGCGGCGGCGCGCGTGTCGTCGGCGGTGGCGTTCTCGACGGCGACGACGGCGAATCCAGACGCGGCGATGGCCTCCGCTTGTGCCGTCCAGCTGGCGGCGTCGTAGATTGCGCCGTGGACCAGGACGACGCCGTATGTGCCGTTGCCCCAGACGAGGGCGGTTCCTGCCCCGATGCTCACCTCCTGCGGCTCTGATCTCGCCGTGGGCGTCGCTGGCTCCGACGTCATCGCCGTGGCCCCATCATCGTCCGAATCATCGCCACAGCCAGCGATCGTCACGAACATCGCAGCGAGCGCGACAGCGATTGCCAAACGACCGGCGACGGATTTCGCGAACATTGCGCCTCCCACTCGATACGCGTCTCGGTCAATGATATGTTGCGATCTGTTAGAGCAGTCAATGAACGCTGGGGAGGCGAGTATGGATCGACGGCGAGTTCTCACAGGCAGGCCACTGGAGTCGGAGATTGGTTTCGCGCGGGCGATCCGCGTCGGAAATCGGATCGAGGTGTCCGGGACCGCCCCGACGCAGGCCGATGGGTCACCGGCCGGCGGCGATGACGCTTACCGCCAGGCTGTTGCCTGTCTGGACATAATCAAAGACGCCATCGAGGAGCTTGGCGGCAAGCTCGAAGATGTCTACCGGACGCGTATGTTCATCACAAGCGCGGCGGTGGGCGGGGAAGTCGGGCGGGCGCACGGCGCATTCTTTGGCGAGATCAAGCCGGCGGCGACGATGGTCGTGGTAGCCGGCTTGCTCGACGAGCGCTGGCTGGTCGAGATCGAAGCGTATGCCGAGGTGCCTGTCGCTTAGACCAAGCAGCGTCGACTTAAGTCGTTTGCTTGCCGTGCGCCCGGGATTTGGCGGCACTGAGCGCTATGCGGGAGACGCCACGGCAACAACATGGTCATTCCGAGCAAGGCGTTGCGCCCGACGGATCTTGTTGCGAGCGTGCCACCCGCAGGCGCACTTGGCGGTGATCGACCCCGCTGCATCGATCGGGACAGGCTTCCAGGGAGCGCGGAACTGTCGGTCGGAGATCCCTCGGGCGCAGAGTCTTCCTCGGGATGCCAACTTCGGAGCGGGACGTTCACGAACAATGGTGCTTGGCGGTGTGCGCGGAGAGAACATGCTCAATCTTCCTGCCCTGTACCTAACGTGACCTACGAAGGTTGGGTCCATCTCATGCCGTTTCACAGTGAGGAAGTCCGGTCGCGTGTAGGGGTGTGGACCCAGAGGGTGCCCCCCACGCCCGGTATCCACAGCCGGCGAACGTACGCGAGTTCCAT
>JAUIIK010000160.1 GCA_030431755.1 Chloroflexia bacterium | reverse complement strand
AACGTCACGCCCTCGCGCAGCTTGAACTGCATCGTGAGGTCATCCATACGCTCCCACTCGGTCGCCAGGACCGGCGAAATCGTCTGGAGATCGCGCTCGAAGGCTACGAGCGGTTCGTACATGTGGCGCAGCTGGGCTTCGGCCACGGTTCCGACGTGGAGTTGCGGGTCGATGCCGTGGGTTGTGAACTGGTAGGCGCCCCAGACGATGATGAGCTCATCGGGCCGCGAACCGGACGGCGAGCCAGGCTCCGGATTCTCAAACTGCGTGACTTGCGAGAAGTCACCGACCGCGCCGCCGCCGGACTCTGACGGGGTGTCGGTGGGCTCAGCCGGCGCCGAGGTGGCGGTGGGCTCTTCGGCATCGCCTTCGTCGTCGCCGCCGCTATCGTCCGAACCGCCGTCGTCGTCATCATCGTCGTCGTCATCGTCATCGCCGCCGCAGGCTGCCAGCAGGGCGGAGGCGGTCAGGCCGAGCGTGCCGGCCAGAAACCCGCGGCGCCTGACGTTCAGGTTGAATAGCCGCTGTCGAATGTCGTCCCGTTCAATCTCTGTCACGTTGTCTCCCTCACTCTTGGTCGTTGTCCGTGCGTCGACGAGTCGTGCGTGATGGCTCCCTCAATCAGGCCCCCTCTCCATCAGAACCCTGCAGGCTCGCGACAATTTCCGACGCGTAGGCGTAGGTGATTGGCAATCCTCCGGTGTGGACGAAAACGACCGTCTCTTCACGGTCGATGCGTCCCGCGCGCACATGGTCGATGAGCGCCGACATGGCTTTCGCGGTGTAGACCGGATCGAGGATCAAGCCCTCGGTCCGGCCAGCGAGTTTGAGCGCTTCCAAACCTGCGGCTGTCGGGACGCCATAGCGCTCGCCGATGTACTCGTCATGGACGCTGATGTCGGACGGTTGCAGCCGGGTATCAAGCCCGATAAGCTCCGCCGCCCCGTTCGCGACGGTACAGACATACTCTTCGATCTGCGGTCGTGCCTGGCCGACGCTGACCGGATGGACGCGATAACCGGCGTCGAGCGCCTTGCCTCCCAACGCAAGGCCCGCCGAAGACGTCCCTGAAGCGAGATAGATATGATCGGCGGTTGCCCCGACTGCGTCGAGCTGATCGAGCAGCTCGACCGTCCCGACGAGGTAGCCGCAGGAACCGGCGATCTTTGAGAAGCTGTCGTTTGGCACATTGTAGACGGTACGGCCCTCGGACTCCAAGCGTTTGATCAAGTCCTCGAGCATGCCGGAGATCGTATCCGGCTCGGCGTCCGGCGCTTCAATGATCTGGGCGCCCATGATGTGGTCCAGCAGCAGGTTCCCGTTGATCGGGTCGTCTTTATCGCTCGGGATCTTGATGATGTACGGCGTCAGCCCGTGCTTTGCCGCTAACGCCGTGTGGAGCCGGGCGTGATTCGATTGCGCCACGTTGGTGACGACGAGCGCATCACAGCCTTTGGCCTTCATGTCCGCGAGCCGGAATTCGAGGTGGCGGACCTTGTTGCCGCCAAAGGCAAGCCCGGTCAGATCATCCCGTTTGATGAAGATGCGTGGCGCGTTGGGCCCAAGCGCGGCACGCAGCCGAGGGGCTTCCTCCAGCGCCGTTGGCAAGATCGCGACCTGTTCGCGCGGGATCTGCGCTACTGCGTCGAGTAGCCCCTGGCGGGTCATTGATTGAGTAGCGGTCATCGGACTTCTCCTTGCCGCGCTACTAGAGCGCCATTGCGTAGCCGTCGCGGCGTGGATCCGCGCCACCAAAGAATGCGCCGCTGTCGGGGTCGCGTAAGATGCCCTGACCGCCGCCGAAGAAAGGCGTCCAGGCGTCGAGGACATCGACCTCGTGGCCGCGCCGCTCCAGCTCGGCCAGGACCTCGGGATCGACGCGCCTCTCAACCGGCAACGACGTTCCGCGTAGCGCTTTGAAGCGTGGCGCTTCAATCGCAGCCTGGATACTGAAGCCGTGGTCGATCAGGTTCATGATCATCTGTGGTGTCGTCTGCATGATCCCGAACGAGCCGGGTGTGCCGACGGTCATCGCGAATTCACCATCGCGCCAGATCTGCGAGGGCGAGAGGCACATCTCGATCTTCTTGCCGGGCGCGATCAGGTTCGGGCTCTCCGGGTCGAGATCGAACCAGTTGGCGAAGTTGTTGAGCGAGAGCCCCGTGCTGCCGTGGACGACCCCGGAGCCGAAACCGCCGCCGAGTGTCTGGGTGCATGACACGACGTTCCCAGCAGCGTCGGCGGCCGCGAAGTGCGTTGTGCTCTCCTTCATGATGCTCTCGATGCTCCCGGGGCGAATTTCCTCGGCGACTTTCGATGAGGTGTAGCGGTCGCCGCCACTGAAGGCGGCCTTCGCCGGATCGAGCATGGCGCGGCGTTCCGCGGCATATTCCTTTGAGATGAGCAGGTCGATTGGCGACGATGTGATCGGCGCGTATGTCGTGCGATCGGCGACTGCTAGTTTGATCGCCTCCGCCAGGTGGTGGATGTAGTCCGCGCCATTTTGCTCCATCGCGCCCATGTCGAAGCCTTCGACGATGTTGAGTGTTTGGAGGTACTGCATGCCGCTGCACGGCAGGGGTGGACAGAAGACGTCGTAGCCGCGGTAGTTCGTTGTGATCGGCTCCTGCCATTCCGGGCTGTAGCTCGCGAGGTCTTCCTCGGTAATCAGGCCGCCATTCTCTTGGGAGAAGCGCGCGATCTCCGCGGCAATTGCCCCCTTGTAGAAGGGTTCAGCCCCGCCCTCGACGATGGCTTCAAACGTGCGGGCAAGGTCCGGTTGCTTGAGAATGCTGCCTGGGATTGGTGTCTCACCATCGTGGAGATAGGCGGCACTCGATGTTGCCCATTCACGTAGTTTGTCGCGCGAGTTCAACATGAACTGGTGGTTCTTGATCGTGACGGCGAACCCGTCGCGGGCATAGGCGATCGCCGGTGCGAAGACGGTCGCGCGGTCGAGGCTGCCGAAGCGCTCGAGCGCCATCAGCCAGCCGCCGAGCGCGCCGGGTACGAGCGGCGAGCGAATGCCGGTGTTCTTGGTGTCCTCATCCGGAAACATGTCCGGAGTGGCTGCCGCAGGGGCCCGGCCGATGTAGTCGAGCACAAACGGTTGGTCGCCGCCATCGGCGGACCTGATCACCATGTATCCGACACCGCCGGCGCCGGACATGTACGGCTCGACGACGTTGAGTGCGGCTGCCGTTGCTACGGCGGCGTCAATGGCGTTTCCACCCTGTTGCAGCATGCGCAAGCCAGCCAGCGACGCCAGCGGGTGCGCCGAAGCGACGGCCCCGTTGACACCGGTCACGGCAGGACGGTGCGCTATGCCACGATTTGGCCAGGCCATGTGCCCTTCCATTCGTGTACGCGTGGCATACCAGGAGTACGTACGTGACGCCGTAAGCGGTTGTACGGTGACGGCTGACGCGTTGCGCGGTTCCCCCGGACCACACTTCTACGTTCGATGGCGGGCATCTTCGCACGGCGATTTTCAACTGTCAAGCGCTGCTAAACTATTTTGCTCAGGTGCTGTTTTGGCGTTAGGCGACTATGCCAGTTGAGGCGATTGTCTATGGTTGCGGAAGGTGTGACCACGGGCTCTGAAGTGGGCAGAGCCCGCGATTCAGGCGATGCGCGCTGGCTAGTCGAGCGTCTCTTCGTAGATCCGGTGGAGAGTTTCCCAGCGGTCTAGCGGCCACGGGTTCCAGTTGATCGGCTGGCCGTTTAGCGCGTCTTCCAGGAAGTCGATGTGGACGTGCCAGCCCGCGAGAACAATCGTCAGGTAGTTGGCGGGCAGCTCGTGGCGAACGGTAAGCCGCAGCAGGCAGCCGCCTTGCCGAGGTTCTAAATCCCACCGGATCAGGCCGTGAATGTCAGTGTCATACTCAATTGTCTTTGGAGGTTCGAACGTCGTGATCCGGCCACGCGCCACGGCGTAGTTGCCTTCGAGATCTGTGTTCTGCCAGCGCAGCTCGATTGCGCCACCGATTGTGAGATCTAGCGTGCTTGCCGTCGCCAGCCACTCCTCTAATCGTTCCGGCTCCGACAGGGCCGACCAGACCTTTTCTACTGGATGGTTCAGCGCGCGCTCGAAGCGCAGCTCGTAACCGCTGTCGAGGCTCTGGACGGTTCCCAGGTTTGCCGTTGTGTGGCTCAATCTTCATCCTCTCGATCCAGGTAGCTTTCCAACGCGTCGAGCTGGTCTGCCCAGAAGTGGCGATACGGCGCGAGCCAGGCGTCCAGCTCGGCCAGACGTCGTCCATCAAGCTGATAGATGCGGTGCTGACCGGCGCGGCGCACCTGCACAAGCCCTGCCTCCCGCAAGAGCCGCAGATGGCGCGAGATCGCCGGTTGGCTCACATCGAACGCCTCGACCAACTCGTTGACGGGCCGGTCGCGTTCAGCCAGCAGGGAGACGATCTCTCGGCGGGTATCGTCTGCAAGGACAGCAAACAGCTCACTCATGGCATGTACATTACCAAGAGGTTATATAACTGTCAATGTATATACAAAAAGCTGCGGCGTCGTCGTGGGGCATCGGCTACGCGAAGAGGCGTTCGATCGGGACGCTAAAGCCAGGTAGGACATCGCCACCATCAAGCGCTTCAGTGTCGTTCAGGAACTGTACCTGGCCCGTGTCATCAAACACCGACACCGACCGGGATTCGGGATAGATCACCCAGACGAGCCGTACTCCGGCAGCCAGATACTCTGCAACGTTGCGATTGATGTAGTTCGCGGAGTCATTCGGCGATGCGACCTCGACCGCCAGGTCCGGAGCAAGCCGCAAGAATCGTCCTCGCTCCGACCTTGGGGGAAGTCGGTCGGCGAGCACAAAGGACGCGTCCGGGGCCAGCATGACATCAGGGTTTTCAGATATCACGAACCCGGTCTCTGCCCCGGCGACACGTCCAGTGCCGGTCTGGCGCGCATAGAGCTTCAGCTCAGTTCCGATTTCGAGTGCGATGTCGCCATGTTCAAACCCGGCGGGCGGCATTTCGATCAGTTCTCCCCGCACCAATTCGAGCCGAGTTTCGGACTCGCAGCAGTCCTCGATATCCTGTACTCGGTAAATGTGTTCCGCAGTCTTCATGGGTGGCTCCAGCAGCATCATACTCAGGCGCACTGGACCCAATCATACGCGCTCATAGCGCCGCATGTAGCTGTTGACAGGACAAGTCGGATCGGTCGACAATGACGCGGAAACGGGCACCGTGAATCGACATAATCTTTCAGTGCAGCGCCCGTAACAACACTGGAAAGAGGGGAGCAAGTCTATGGCGACTGAGGTCAGTCGTTACGAGTCACTCAAGTGGCGCAACATCGGTCCGCACCGTGGTGGTCGTGTCACCTGTGTGGTGGGTGATCCGGACAACGAGGCCATCTTCTATATGGGCTCATGTGGCGGGGGCGTCTTCAAGACCGACGATGGCGGCGATCACTGGTTCAACATCACCGACGGCTATTTCAATACCTCCGCGATCGGTGCGATCGCGATGGCCCCGAGCAACTCGAACATCCTCTATGTAGGCACCGGCGAATCGACGATCCGGTCGAACGTTTCGCACGGTGACGGCGTCTACAAGACGACCGATGGCGGCAAGAGCTGGCAGCATCTGGGGCTGGCCGAAACGCGCCACATCGGCCAGATTGTCGTGCATCCTGATGATCCCGATACGGTGCTCGTGGCCGCGCTTGGCCATGCCTGGGGCGAGAACGAGGAACGCGGCGTCTACAAGACGACCGACGGCGGCAAGAGCTGGTCGAAGACGCTCTACAAGAGCCCACGCGCCGGCGCTGTTGATCTCTCGCAAGATCCCGGCGACCCGAACGTCGTCTATGCGGCGGTTTGGCAAGCCCAGCGCTATCCGTGGGCAGCCAGCAGTGGCGGCGACGACTGCGGCCTCTGGAAGTCGACGGACTGTGGCGAAACCTGGGAGGACATCACCGACCGGCTCGGTTTCGACTCGGTGATCGGCAAGATCGGTGTCGCGATCTCACCGGCCAACACTGACCGCATCTGGGCGCTCGTTGAGGCCGAGAAGGGCGCGATGATGCGCTCCGATGATGGCGGCGAGACCTGGAAGCAGGTGAGCGACAACCCCGAACTCCGCCGGCGCGCCTGGTACTACATGCACGTCTTCGCGGACCCGAGCGATGCCGATACCGTCTGGGTGCTGAACTTGCAGTGCTGGAAGTCGAGTGACGGCGGCGCGACCTATGAGGCGATCCCGACGCCTCACGGCGACAACCACGGCCTGTGGATTGACCCGCACGATTCGGATCGCATCATCGAGGGCAACGATGGCGGCGCTTGCGTCAGCTACAACGGCGGCAAGACCTGGTCGACAATCCTGAACCAGCCGACGGCGCAGTTCTATCACGTCACGACCGACACCCAGGACCCGTACCATGTCTACGGTTCCCAGCAGGACAACTGGGCGATGCGCTTGCCGAGCATGAGTTCTGAGGGCGCGATCTCCTGGAAGGACTACGTCGAGCCCGGTGGAGGCGAGTCCGGCTATATCGCGATCAAGCCGACCGAGCCGCACACCGTCTTCGGCGGCGGCATCGGAACCGGCCTTGGGCATGGGCGCCTGCGCGCCTGGAATCCCCATACCCGGCAGTCGCGCAACGTCACGGTCTGGCCCGAAGTGCATGGTTTCGGCGCGGGCACCGAGAAGCACAAGTACCGCTTCCAGTGGACCTTCCCGCTGGAGATCTCGCCTCACGATCCCGACAAGCTCTACGCGTGCTCCAACGTCGTTCACGTGTCGACGGACGAAGGCGCAAGCTGGACGGACATCAGCCCGGACCTAACACGCAACGATGCCGAGAAGCAGCAGTCTTCTGGCGGGCCGATTACGAGCGACAACAGTGGCGCTGAGATCTACTGCACGATCTTCGCGTTCCAGGAGTCTCCGCACGAGGCGGGTGTCCTCTGGGCCGGCTCCGATGATGGCCTGATTCATGTGTCCAAGGATGGCGGCGCGAACTGGGAGAACATCACCCCGCCGGCCGACATGCTTCCGGATTGGGCGCGCATCTCGATCATCGAGCTATCGCCGCATCAAGAGGGTAAGGCGTATGTCGCCGCAAATCGGTACCAGCTTGACGATAACCGGCCCTACCTGCTGAAGACCGAAGACCACGGCCAGACCTGGACCGAGATCGTCAACGGCATCCGCTCCGACGACATCACCCGCACGATCCGGGAAGATCCGGAAAAGCCCGGGCTGCTCTACTGCGGCACCGAAACCGGTCTCTATGTCTCGCATGACGACGGCGCAGGCTGGGAATCGCTCCAGCCGCAGGCGACCCAGGGGTTGCCTGGCAGCATGCCGGTCACGCCGATCTATGATCTTGTGATCGAAGGCGATGACATGGTCGTGGCGACCAATGGCCGCGCCTTCTGGGTACTCGACGACCTCACCCCGCTACGCCAGATTGCCGACGCGGGTAGCGACGACATCGCGCTCTACCAGCCTAAGGACACCGTGCGCTGGCGCATCAACCAGGGCTTCATGCGCACTGAGGATCCGACACGCTACAGCTACAAGATGACCGGGCCGGTGACGGTGACGACGCAGCTGAAGCGTGACATCTACGGCAATAACGTCGAGCACTTCGTCAACGCCGGCGAGAACCCGCCAGACGGCGTCCAGGTCCACTGGTGGCTGCCGTCCGAGTCTGACGACGAGATCAAGCTCAGCTTCTACGATGCTGATGGCAATGAGCTGCGTAGCTATTCGTCGCAGGCCGATGATGAGAACAAGCTGCCGGTGCGGACGGGCGCCAACCGCCTAATCTGGGATCTCCGCACCCAGAAGCCGACCGATGTCGCCGGCAGCACATCGAGCAACCGTATGGTCAACATGATGATGATGAACGCCACGCCGAAGGTCCCGCCGGGCGAGTACACCGTCAAGCTGACGGCCCCCGGAGTCGAGCTGACGCAGTCGTTCAACCTGCTGGCGGATCCGCGTTTGACGGTTGAGGCAAGCGATCTCCAGGCGCAGTATGAGCTGAAATCCCAGATTCGCGACCGGTTGAGCGAGGTCAACGAGACCATCAATAGTCTCAGCAGTGTCCGCGACCAGGTCGACCAGTGGGTTGCGCGCGCAGACGATAACGACGAGATCAGCGCGGCAGCCGACTCGCTGAAGGAGAAGCTCAGTGAGCTCGAGCACGAGCTAATGCTGGTCGACACTGGGAGTCCGAAGATGGGCGCTAGCGGTGTGCGTGAGAAGCTCGGCGCGCTCGCCGGGATGATCGACGAGTCCGACCACGCGCCGACACAGCAGGCCCACGAGGTGTATGGCAACCTGGCAGAGGACGCGGTCACCTATCGGCAGCGTCTGAACTCTATCGTAGACTCCGATGTGAGCTCGTTCACCGGGTTGCTCCAGCGGCACAATGTCCCGCTGATCTCAGCGACCGCCGCGGCGGCGGTAGCCAGACGCGAGTCGCCCGCGGACTAGCAGCGCGTTCAACGAGACGCACTTGGCCCCTGGCTCTGCAGAGCCGGGGGCCAGTTTCTTGACGTTCCCGCGCGAATTCGCCGTTGCGCGGCCTCGGAAACAGACTGCGGCGTCCAAAGCTCCTCGTTCATTGGCTACACCTGAGACGAATTGCTGCCCTGACGCAAGCCATTCGCCTGTGACTTGGCGACGCCGACCGCGACCGCGCGAGACAATGCGCTGCGATAGATTCGTGCTGTCGAGTGCATGGGTAGAAATTCGTACCGCGAAAGTCGTTTTCGCCGCCAGAATCACGATATCAGACGATGACATGCTGGTAGCGCAGTACTTGGTGTGGTGGCGTAGCGGATTGCTGCGTAAACATCGGCAGAAATCGGTGGCGCGTGGGCTCTAGTAGCCCAGGCCCGGCGCTAGCCAGTAGAAAGTACCAGTACTCGATTCCCCGCCCTTTTCTGTGACTAAAGTTCCCTTCTTCGCACCCCGCCTATGCCCATACGATGTATCTCGTGGCATAGGCCTTTCGTCATGGTCCCTGGCAGACCATCGTAGAAAGTAGCGAGGAAGCTGGTCTGACCCGATGCGTATTCGATCGATGTTTCAAATGGATCGAATTCAACGGAGCACATCCGCCCGGGAGTCACTCCGCGGGCAGGCGCTCCTGGAGTTCGCTCTCATTGGACTAATTCTGGTCACGATGTGCTTTGCAGTCGTTGAGTTCGGTCGCGCCTACTACGCGTCGGTTGCCGTCACCAACGCGGCCCGCGACGGCGCACGCGTCGCAATGGACCCGTCGAACTCGACCGCCGACATTGTGGCGGTGGCTGAAGACTCCGCCGGGTCGATTGAGCTGACCACGGTGAATGTTGATTCCTCGGGGACGGTTGGCGATATGGCGACGGTCACCGCGACGTACAACTTCACGAGCACGGTGCCGATCGTGTCGCAGGTTTGGGGCGGCGGGAGCCTGACAATCAGTCACACGGCAACTTCTAGAATCGGGTGGGAATAGTGGCAAGCACAACGAAAAGTCGACGCGCGAAAAACGGTCAGAACCTCGTTGAGTTCGCACTGATCGGCCCGGCTCTGGTCTTGCTGCTGTTTGGTCTGTTGGAGGGTGGGCGTCTCATCTATCAGTACAACGCGGTGAACCACGCCGCACAGGAGGGCGCTCGCCACGGCGTTCTCGCCAGCACCAGCTCAGTTGCCGAGGTCCGCACTCGTGCGATTGAGGCTGGCGATCCGCTGTCAATCAACGCCGGAAACATCGACGTTGAGGTGAACAACGGGTCAACGTCGTTTGGCGATCGTGAAATCGGGGACCGGCTTGCAGTGACCGTGGGCCACGACTTCACGCCGATCGTGGCAGTGATTTTCGGGTCGAGCGCATCGATCCATGTGTCGGGTACCAGCGAGTTGATGGTCGAGTAGCGAGGTAGATCGTGACGAGAGAGAAAGTAACGCAGGCGTTGGGCCGCTTTGGCCCGCTTCGGGGACAGACGATCGTGCTTTTTGCACTCTTCTTGCCCGTCTTGATTGGCATGCTTGGACTGGGCGTTGACGCGGCGCACATGTTCAATGCACGCCGCGATATTCAGGGGGCCGCCGATCTCGCAGCCCTGGCCGGCGCAAGTCAGCTGCCGTATGAACCGGGGCTCGCGTCGAGCATTGCAAACGATGTCGCTGCCGAGAACGGCTTTGAAGAAGGCGTTTCCGTGACCGTGCCATATGATGGCAAGGACGGCCAGATTGAGGTCTCAATCGAGGAGCAGGTCAATCTGTTCTTCATGCCGGTGCTCGGGCTTTCATCGGTCAATGTCTCGGCGCGATCGGTTGCGTCGCATGAGATCAATGCCGGCACAGCGGTGCTCGCCAAGAAGGACTACCATTGTTGGGAAGGCACCGTGACGCTTTCCGGCAACAACATCGACATTGATGGTACCGTGCACTCCAATGGTGGCTTGTACATCACCGGCGACTACAACGAGATCTCCGGCGAACTCACCTACAAAGTTGGCGAACCGCGGTATCCGCACGACGGTATGACCTCTTGCCTCCATGACGTTTACGACTACGGCTGGAACCCCGGCGTCGAGATAGATGACGCGTCGTGGCACGACTGGCCAGTGCTCTACTCGCGCGCTAGCTTCCCGTGCACCTATAACCTGGGCACGAATGGCGACCTCGAACGCGACGGTCCCTGGTGGGTTGATGGCACGATGTGGCCGCGCAAGGAGTTGAATCCGGGTGTCATCTGCTTGA
>JAUIIK010000159.1 GCA_030431755.1 Chloroflexia bacterium | reverse complement strand
GTAACGGCGACGGCGGAGTGGCCGGTGACGCCGCCGCCGGTCGTCGAGGGTGTGATGACGATCACCAACGCCTACCTGGCAGCTGCCCTGTCGGCGACCGACAACGAGGTGACGCTCGAAAACCGCGTCATTCCGCTCCTCAACGAAACCGACCCGTCGGTCGGCTTCGAGTTGCGGCTCGCCTTCGGCTCGACGGCCGGTGGCGAGGTCGCATCCTTCCGGGTGATGGAGGCGCAGACGGGCGCCGTGACGATCGTCTCCGAAGACGACGGTGCTGACCCGGCGGGCGAGGTCGACGGGGAGGCAGAGATAAGCCCGCCCAACCGGGGCGTCTTCAGCGTCTTTCGTCTCGCGGGCTCGACACGGCATTACGAGACCACCATCAACGACTCGCCGGTGTTTCGCGGGACCGCGACGTTCGACGCGGCCATCCACGAGAAGGTAGCGGCCGAGAGCTGGACGGGTGCTGCGACGCTGGACCTCTCGGCCGGGCAGCATCAGGTCAAGACGCTGACTGGCAACGTCACGGGGGTCACCCTGAGCAATCGCCCGCCGGACGGCTACAGCCAGACGATCCAGCTGACCCTCATCCAGGACGGCACGGGAAGCCGAACGGTCGTCTGGCCGACCGGCTACAAGACGCCCGGGGGTGCTGCCGTCACGCCGACCGCGGCGGCCGGCGCCAAGTCGCGGTTCGTCATCGAGGTCACGGGTTCGGCTGGCGACATCATCGTCAGTTCGGCCGGCGCCGACATCAAGGCGCCCGCCTGATGCCGATCGGCGCTGCTCGTGCCGGCTTGCTGCTGCCCTTGAGTCAGGCGCTCCTCACGGACCCGACCGCGCTGACGTCTGGCAACGCCACCTCCGCGGCCACGATCACCACGCCGTCGATCTCGCCCAGCCCCGGCGCGTTGCTCCTCTTCTGCGTCGCAGCCCGGGATGACACTGAGGCGCATGCGCTGGTTTCTGGCGCTCCGACGGTCACCGGCCTCAACATCGCCAGCGCCTGGGAAACCATCACCGAGAGCCAGGTCGACACCGACCAGAGCCGCTATGTCGGTATCGCGCTGCAGATGGCCTACTGCACGAGCTCGCCCGGGAGCGGGACGCTGCGGGCCAATCTGGCAGGCTCGTGCTTCAATCTGCTCTGCGCGGTCTACGAGGTCTCGCAGGGCTTCGGGCTGACCCTCTCGGGCTATCCGCGGGTCACCAATGGCGTCGAGGACTCGACGATGGCCCTCAACTTCGCGTCGGCGCCCGCGGCGAGCAGTCTGATCTTCAACTGGACTGCGATGACGGGATCGCCGGCCGGCTCCTACACGGCGCCGAGTGGCCACACCGCGTTCACGGCGGTGACCGAGACCACCAACCTCACCGGAAAGGCGAGCCGCAAGCTGCTGAGCGGCGCCCAGAACAACAGCTGGACGAGCCTCGACCCGCCGGACGCGACGGCCGGCATCGGCGTGGAAGTGACGCAGCGTGCCTGACGGGGTCCGCGAGTGAGCGTCCTGGTCGGTCTCCTGAGCCGCCCGATGCGCGGGCGCAGCGCCACCGTTTCCGCTGGCGGCGGCGGGCCTCCGCCGAGCGGCGAGGACGGCGTCAACGAGATGAACAACACGCCGTTCGACGGCGACTCCTCGAGCGCGGCCTACGGCTATGACATCCTGACCGCAGGCGACGGCACGGCCAGCTTCGTCACCGCCGACGCGGCCGATCATCGCGCGGTGCGGCTGGTCAACAGCGGCAATCCGGGCTCGGCCGCCCGGATCGGGCAGGACTTCACTCGAGTCCATGGCACCCAGTACACGTTCAGCATCTATTGCAAGGCCGTCGGGACTGTCGACGAGAGCGCTGACAACGTGGTGCTGAACTGGTACCCCTATTCGGCGTTCAACATCGTCTCCGGCTCGCGCCCCGCCGCCGGCGATCTCGTGCCGGGCGAGCGATATGCGGTGACGGTCGAGGCCGTCGGCGACGGCACCGTCGGCCTGCGCATCGGCCCGTCGCTGCAGGGCGACGTGACGCTCGAGCGGCCGATGCTGGACCAGTCGTCGGAACTGCGCGGCTATGTCCCATCCGTCTATGACCCGCCGCCCGCCCCGACCACGATCGATTTCGGCGTCGGCGTCCCGCTGATCGGCGTCGAGGGCGTGATGCCGCGGGTGATGAAGTACAACAACTATACGGTCAGCCAGGGCATCATCGTCTCGCGAACGGGGACGATCACGGCCGTCGGGTTCGAGATCGCGAGCAACAACCCTGACGACATCAACCCGGACGGCACGCCCATATCGCGAACCAAGTCGATGGGCACCGGGGTCTACACGTTGACCCTCAAGCTTACGGTCGGCCAGCCCGCGATCAGCGGCGACACCATCGACAGCCGATGCTTCCCGCTCGGTTCCGTGCCGCTCGCCGACGTGCTCATCCGGCCGGACTTCAGCCAGATCCTGCGGACGGGCTCGGTCGACCACGATCGCAAGAGCAACCTCGGCAACGGCGACAAGCGGCGCTGGCATTGGTGGACGCTGCCGACGCCGCTCGACGTCACGGCAGGGGATCGGCTATGCCTGGTCGGCTACGCTAAGAGCACCGGCGCCGAGAGCGACTATATCAGCTACACGAACGGGCCGACGACCTCGCCCTATAGCGCGTCGAAGCTGATGCCGCCCTGGACCCTCAGCCCGGCCCGGGCCAGGTCGCCGCAGGGGGGCAACATCCATATCGGCTGCGTCGCGACCGAGACATTCTCGACGACTGCCGTCGAGGCGAACAAGCGCTACATGCTGCGCCCAGAATATTGCCAGATGGCGCTGCTCTACAGCGACGGCGACAAGATCGGCCTCGGCCTGCGCGAGAGCAACGGGCTGCGAAGCCAGGCGGTCGTCGGCGGCAGCAATCGGCTGCGGCATCGCTTCCGGCACCTCGGCAATACCTTCAGCTGCCGCTATGTCTGGCTGCCCTGCTACTATGCCGGGTCCGCTCCGAGCTCCAGCCTGACCTTGAATCTGGTCGACGAAACGACGGCGACGACGTGGGTCGCCAGTGCGCCAGCACAGCCGGTCGGCGGGACAGATGACCTGACGAAGGTGCACCCGTTCGGCGGCACCCTGCACAGTTCGTCCAGCTATCCCGACTATGTGCGTTTCGACCTCGGCGCCGCGCGGACGATCACCTCAGGCAACGACTACCGCCTCGAGCTCTCGAGCACCGACGGCAGCCGGCTCTATACCTGCTTCGCGGCGCGTCACTCGCTGACGGCCATGGACACGACCGACAGCCCGGGGCCGCCCCGGACAGCCCTGCCGGCGCGCGCTGGTCAGAACAATCCCGATCTGCTCTCCTATGTCGAGCGCTCGACGAACGGTGGCGGCTCATGGTCTGGTCTGACGCTCTACACGAGCAACCGCACCGACCTCTCGCTCGCCTACTGGCTCGAGCCGACGGTGACGGTGGAGACACTCTTCCTCAATCCTTTCAGCTCCGAAAGCGCGTTCCATCGCCCGATCGGCACCGGGGCCACCTTCTCCTCGACAGCGCCCTTCGCCGGCTACTCGGACGGAACGGTCGCCGACGACAATGTGTTCTCGAACCAGTCGGTTCTCGTCACCGAGGGAGCGCCCGTCACTTTCACATGGTCCGGCGCGCTCAGCGGCGTCGGCCTGCCGTTCTCGATCCGCTTTCCGGCGTCAGGCTTTCCGACCTACGTCACAGATCCGACCTATGACTGCGTCGCGACGGTCGTCAACGACCTCTTCATCGGCCATGACATCTACAAGATCGACACGCGGTCCGGCGTCAGAAAGGCGGCCATTCATCGCGAGTTCGACATCCGCGGGCTCGGCCACGGCACGGAGGCCGGCTGGGACAACCGGGTCGGCTCCAGCGCCGCCGGCAATGCGGTTTTCGCTGGCACGATCCGCAAGCACGAATTCGAGACGCCCGGACTGGTGATCGGCCATGCGCACCATATCGCGCTGCCCTGGACGGCACCGAATGCGTTCCTCAACAGGCGATTTCAGCTGCCGGCCGTGTGCACCGACGGCTTCGCCGAGACCAACTCAACGACGGCGCCCTGCGCCTATGGCGAGCTCCTGGCGATCAAGGCCTCCCGCCTGTCGGCTGTCCTGACGGCGATCGACGGCATGGCCGTCTCGTCGGCGGCCAAGGAGATGCTCGGTCGGTATGCGACGGCCTTCTGCCACTATGGGATCTACGTTGTGGACAGCGCCGGGCAGATCAGTTTCCGGGCCGACGGTGTGCTCGACGTCACGCTCAAGGCGGCCTTCGTGTCCTTCATCCGCACGATCCTTTGGGCCGACCTCTACCGGGTCACGAACTCGGTCACGGGCGCCACAGGGACCGTCACGGCCGGCGCCGTGCTCACCGGCTCGGCCGGCACGCTCACCTATCCGGCCGGCGGCGGCACGCCCCTGGCTGCAAACACGGCTTGGGACGCATGACGACACACCGCGAGCTCGCCGCCCGGCTGATCAGGGACGGCGAAGGCGTCGTGAAGGTCGGCGGCGTCCACGTCGTCTACGACGACGCCACCGGCAAGCCCATCCGGGCCGGCGATACGCTCGTTGGCAACCCCACCATCGGCTACGGGCGCAACCTCGCCGGCAAGGGCCTCGAGGACGACGAGGCCGAGGCGCTGCTGGCGGTCGACCTCGTGGATTGCGAGGAGACCGCGCGGGCCTTTGTCGGGCCGGTGGTCTGGCTGGCCCTCTCCGATGCTCGGCGGGCCGTCCTGATCGACATGGCGATGATGGGGGCGCCGAAGCTCTACGGCTTCGTCCGGCTCAAGGCCGCGATCCAGCGCCAGGACTGGGCGGCCGCCGCGGCCGAGATCGAGGACTCCGCCTACTTCCGCCAGGTCAAGCGCCGCGGCGTCCGCAATCGCGACATCATGTTGACCGGCCACGTCACCGTGGCGGGCATTCCAGCCGAGGAGTGGGGAGAGTGAGCGACCCCAGCACCGTTGCCACGCTCCCACCCGCATGCGGCACCAGCCGGCGCGCGGCCTCGATGAGCAGCCACAACTCAGGCGGCGGCACGCGCTCGCCATTCTCCCATCGGCGCACGGTGCGGGCATCGCGCCCGAGCAGCGCCGCAAGCCCGGCCTGCGAGAGGCCGAGCCCGGCGCGGATGGTGCGGAGGTCAGGCATTGCGCGGCAACTGCAAGCCAATCCTGAGCCACCAAGCGCAAAAGCCGACGCAGGGCAGAGACCCAACCGGGGCTCTGTCCTGCTTCATCGTGCAGTAGATAAAGTTGCAGACATCCATGGCAGTCATCTCTCATCTCCATCGGTGGTTGCGCCCCGGCCGGAGCCGGGGCTGGGGGTGTCACTCGCCTTCAACGTGCCAATCGCCACAGTCGACAAGGCGGTCTGCATCGGCGCGCGAAACCTTGAAGTGCCAGCCGTTCTTGTCGCGACCGGGCGCCCAAGTGACATCTGCGAAGTCGGCGCCATAGCCGGTCTGTTCCGTGGCCATCCTGCAAGCATCAGCCGGCGAGCCTGCAACGACGCGCGCCCAGATGATGTCGGTGCGGCTGCTCTCGATGATCTGGTACTGGTGCATCTCTCTATCTCCCTTGCTGATGACAACGACTATAGGGCCATTGGCCCTGTTATGCAAGAGGAACGTATTCCGGCATGACCCACCACTATCCAACCCTCGCCATCACCGCGATCCTCGCCGCGCTCGCCCTCGCCGGCTGCACCTACACCGACGTGTCCTACGGCGACGCCCGCCTCGTCTCGTGGCGGCTCTGGACGGACACGAGCGCCAGCCTGACGACGCCGGAGCTTGATGCCAGCTACAGCAGCGACGCCGACACCGCGGCGGCTGCGTCCATGAACGCCCGGCTGCTCGATGCGCTGATCGGCTCGCGGCTGGTGGCGACGGGGGCGGGGCTGTGAGCGGGGACCGCCTTACCGAGTCCATGCTCGATGAACTCGCCAGAGTCCGAATGCATGTTTCTGCCGGGCTCAGCGTCTTTGAAAACCTCGATCGCGAAACCGGTTATGAGCGGGCGAGGACATATCTGGAGGCGATAGAGATCGCATTGAACCGCTTCGACAGATTGAGGGATGAAGCCGGACTCCTTTGCACGCAGGGTCGGGTGATCCAGTGCTCCGGCAACCGTGCGAGGCTGAATTAGCATGAAACAATGGCTCCTCGCCCAAACGCCCGGCACCGTCATGCGCGCGACTGCGCTGCTCTATGTGATGTTCTTCCTTGCGGCGTGGGCTTTCGGGTTCGATAAAGTTACCAGCGCGCTCGGCGGGGTCGCTGATCGCGTGGGGTTAACTGTAGAGGAAGCGAACTGATGGGTATGTCGGCAGAAGATGAACGGATCTGGCGCGAGGCGGAAAAGAAAGACCCGCGCGAGATAGTGGCGAAGATCGCCGAACTGCGCCACAGCCTGAAGATCAATCCGCCGGTCAACGTGCTCGCCGCGACGCGCGCGCAGTTCGGCCATGCCTACTGCATCAAGGGGGTCCGTCCGTGAGCGAGCCGCTGCTCCAGTTCTTCAAGTACGCGCATCTGCCGGAGAAGCTGCAGGCGGTGAGCAAGCCGTTCGGGCTGCTCGCCGAGCAGATGGTCGAGACGCTGCCGCGCAATCCCGAGCGCACGGCCGGGCTCCGCAAGTTGCTTGAGGCCAAGGACTGCGCCGTGCGGGCGCTGCTCTACGAGGATTGATGGGATGAGCGAAGCATATCCAACAACCCCGAGCGGCGAGACGTTGCGCACGTACCGCATCGGCTATACCGACAAGGCTTTCGGCGCCGTCGACACGGTAGCCAAGCCGGTCGTTGTCGGCCCGTTCCCGATCGATTTGGCCAACTACTACCTCGATGAGGTGTTCAGCACGCTGAAGTCCCTGCCTTACGGCTCCAATGCCACGGAACGGAGCTGGTCAATCGGCATGGCGGACATCAACCCGACCGGCGATTTTCCCGAGGGCGCGACGGTCGACTACCCGTGTGTGATGACGCCTTTCAAGCCGGTCCAGCAGGCCAACCAGCTCGCCGGGCAGATCCTGACCAAGCTCAAGCCGCAGAGCGGCTGGGGAGCGGGAGGCGGGCCGTGAAGGTCCATCCCGCCATTTGGTTCGCGCTCGGCACGCCCATTGCTCTCAATTTCTACCGGGCGATGCCGAGCGGCGAGCTGGCCCGCGTCTGGTACGTGTGGGTCTTCGTCGCCGTCGCCATCCTCCTGAGCCGGATCAAGCCCGTTCCAGACGCCGCTATCTCCCCCATGGTGTTGATCGCCATGGCGGCCTCTGCGGCGTCCCTGGGGGGCGACGCGCAGCTCTCGCGGCTCATCTACGGGCTCAACATCGTGGCGTTGCTCTGCATCGTGTGGCGCATCGCCGATGACTGGCTCTGGCTCGGCTACTTCAGCGGCGGGGTGATCGAATTGTCCATGTTCCTGCTCGGCAATGCCAACCGCGGCACGTTCGGGCCGGAAGTCGCCTATAGCGCGATCGGGCAGGCTTATGGCCCGTGGGCGATGCCGGCGAGCTTCCTCGCCATGATCGCGGTTTATCCCGTACTGTGGTACAACCAAAGGGCGAACAAGGTCTAGGGCGATGCGGCATGCAGGAGAGCTACTTTGTGCTTCTTTCCTTGGGCGCTCTCCTGCTCGCCGCGGCGTTCTGGGGTCTCGGCTGGTGGTCGTCCCGGTGCATACGGCGTGACATGACGTGGACCGATGCAGAGGAGTGACGAGATTGACCGCGAAGCAATCCGGCGGGAGATCCGGGCATACCTCACCGACATTCTCGCCGAGAACGAGGTAGGAGGCAAAAACCCATGGCATTGGGGGATCAGTCTCTTGAAGTGCGTGGCCAGGTGGGAGCGTCGCGCGGAACAGGCGTTCGAACTGGCATGGAAGACGCTGCTCGGCGCATTGCTTCTTGGTCTCGCCGGATGGCTGGCTACAGCCTACCTCAAATGGAGCGGGGCGGGGTGGTGAGACTGATCGAATGGACGCGCACCGGGCGCGGCATGGCCTCCATGGCACTGCTCAACATCGTCTCGGTCATCGCCCTCGGCGCCTATCTCTGGGAGCAGCGCAGCGACCGCCTCGAGGCCGATGCCGAGCTTGCCGCATGGATGGCCGCCCCGCTCTACGCGCCGACTGAGCTTACCGTGCATATCGGCCCGACGATGGAGAGCACCCGCGTCGTCGAAGGGCCGCTGTTCGACGGGCCGCGCATCCTCGCTGACTTCCCCGGCCGATGGATCACCAGGCTACGCCACGTCGCCACCGACGCACTGATCTGCACCATGCCGCAGACCGGGCCGCGCGATGCCGCATATACGACCAGCGTGCCGATTCGGTTCCATTCAACATGGGCAGACTACACCGGGGACAACGGGGCATGCTTCAGCCAGATGGTGCCCGGCGAACAGTACGACCTGACGACCCAGCGGGCGGCGTTCATCATCATCGACGGCGAGAGGCACGGCCGGTTCCTGGAGCCGGTGCAGTCGAGGCCGTTCACGTTTCCGGGGTCGCCATGACCTGCCCGCCCGGCACCTGCGAGATGCTGCCGCCCGAGGTGAGCCGCGGCTACGTGCGGGGGCGGTGTCTGGTGTGCTGGCGGCTGGGGTGTCGTCGCGTAAGGAGAAGTTGATGGCGGCGTTCGGGACGCTCAGGTTGGGGCTGGGGTGGACGCGGGGTGGGGGCTCTCCTGTCCTCGATCTCACCGACATTTTTGGGGAGGGCGACGACGGCGCCCTCTACGGCTTGCCGTTTAAGTCAGGCGTTGATCTCTATCAGGAGAGGGCGAGCCCGACCACACTCGCAGAGATCGGAGATCCGGTCGGGACAATCATCGACAAGTCCGGCAACGGCCGGCATCGGATCGCGGTGTCAGACGCCGCCCGCCCGACACTGCAGCAGGATAGCAACGGCCATTGCTATCTGTCATATGATGGCGTTGACGACCAGACTAAGAGCGCATCGACCTATTCGATAGGTACGCAATACCTGCTCGCCGTCATGGAGAATAACGACTCATTCTTTACGTTCGCGACTGCTGCCGACAACGATAACCATCATCGATTACAGTCCAGCATTTCATACGGCGGGTTTGCTTACGCGCGCTTTGGCGCATCTGGTCAGGGCATATCGAATTCCTATACAGTCGGGTTTCTTGGGTCTATGCCGGAGGACGAGTTCGCGATTATCAGCTCGATGCTGCGGGCAACAGTCTATGACTGTTCCGTCAATAGCGGCACCAAGTCGACAAAAACGACGGCATGGGATGGTACTGCTATAGGCGGTTGCTATATCGGCCAGTCGTCCTTATCCACATGCAAGGATTACGGTAGTCTCGTCCTAAAGCGCGATGTATTAGACACTGAGCGAGCGAGCATAGAATCCAGAATAGCCACCTATTACAGGCACTCGATCTTTCCTTACGAATTCGATGTCTTCATTATCGGCGGGCAATCCAACGCGATTGGCCGCGCAACGGCGGATGGCGACACGCCCGTGTCCGGGTCTTACCAAACGGCGACGGGCGGCGGCGTGCTCAACGCGAGCGTGCCACTGAATCACCCGGACGACGATGCGGGCGACGTGGGGCCGGATGTGGCATTTGCTACGGCATACCTGGCAGCCAACCCCGGCAGGAATGTGCTTTTCGTGCCAGTCGCATACGGCAGCACGCGCTTCTCAAATGGCGGATGGAGAAAGGGCGGCACGCACTATAATCGCCTCGTCGACGAGGCCAACGACGCTATCGCCCTGAATAGCGGCGCTACTTTGAAGGGGCTTATCATGGCACTCGGGGAAAATGATACAATAACGGGCGGCGGCAGCGGCGTGGCGACGTTCAAGACAGATATGGATACATTCATCGCAGATGTCAGAAGTGATATAACGGGCGCTGCGAATTTGCCTGTTGTCTGGGCGGGTATGTCCCAAGATTGGGTGGACAGCAATCCTGGCTATCAGGACTATCAGGATGTCATAGCGGCAGTCGGCAGCCGAAACACAAACGCGGCGTTTGCGAGCAGCACCAGCCCGACAAAGGCGACCTCGGAAGTCGGCGACAACGTGCATTTCGATAGACCAGGCGTCTATACCATGGGACAACGGTGGTATGACGCATGGCTGGTCGCAAGCTCGTAGCCGTCAGAGTGATATCGGCCCGGCGCCGTAGCTGTGCCGGCTCCCTTCCGACGCGAAACGCCGCCCGGTTCGCCGGCCGCATCGGCGCCGGCTCGGGTGACGTGGTAGAATCGATCGCGGCCACCATTGAGCGCGCGGCCGGCGGTCAGCCACCCTCGATCGACCAGCCCGGTGATGAGGGCTTCCGTGCTATCGCTACCGACGCAGGCGCAATAGTGGTTCCGATAGCTCCATCGCCGTTGCCGCCCGTCCCTCGGCGTGAGCCCGAGCGCCGACAGGATGAGGGCGCGCTGGGGGCGGGGTCATGGCGTCACCTTCGGCGCGGCGGCGAGCATGGCAGCCCAGACGACGCGCGGCTCGCCCCAAGAGCCGATGCATACTTGTTGAGCCTCGCCGCCTGCGCACCTCATGTCACCGGTCGCCTCAACCGGCACCAGCTTCCACCCGCATTCAGCGGCGGCGGTGAGGGCGCGCTGAATGGCCGGCGCGAAATGCACTTCCGGCGCCTCGCACATGCCATTGCACGTCGCGGCATCGCACATGATGAACTCGGCATAGCCGGCCGCCTCCGCCATCTTCCGCAGCA
>JAUIIK010000262.1 GCA_030431755.1 Chloroflexia bacterium | reverse complement strand
CGAGGGCGATGGACGGCGAGACCCGCGATGCAGTGCTGGAATCCGCGTTAGGCTGCCCGGACTTCGAGTGCTTTATCCCGCAGCATCCGCGTGTTGGCGGTTTCGCGGGTCGCGAGCGCAACCGCAAGAGCCGTTATCTCCGGCCGGTTCTTGAACAGCTCCCGCGTCCATTGGCGCGGCACAGCCGCCTGGCCGTGCAGTACCGCTTTGTCTTCGTCGCGCCGGAGTACGACCTGAGCGGCGGCAAGCGGATCCTGCGTACAGATGTCGATAACCTGCTCAAGTTCGTCAACGATCTGCTGACTGGCGTTGTCTGGGAGGACGACAGCCAGATATTCGAGCTCTACGCCTCGAAGGTGCATGGACCTGAGTCCGGCATCGCGTTGCGCGTCTGGATCCTCGATACGGAGGATTCCGCTGGGCGCGCCCACTCTCACGCGGCCGATTAGTCGAAGACGGTGCTCCCACGCCTGAAGCGCCTGAGCAGGACGTAGGTGATCCCGGCGCCGAGCAGCGCGAGAAGTGGCAATGTTGCCAGCGCGTAGCGCGCGAAGTCGCCCGAGGCGAGCAAACCCAGTGTTCCTTCAGCTTCCAGGTTGCTCGACTCGCTCAGGTCGGCCGACAGCAACGAACTGCGCATGGCGAGTCCCGGAGCGATCAGCACCGGCATGACGAACCAGGATATCCGACGGGCGGCGTGTTGCACGGTTGGCGCGCCAACTGACACGAGCATGCCCCCCGCCGCGAACAGCGTCGCCAACCCAAGCGTCACGCCAAGCCCGGAAATCAATGCGACCGGCGGGTAGAAGTGTGGACCGCTGCCAATCTGGATCAGGTTCGTTGAGAGCAGGCCAACGACCGGAATGACGAGCAGCACAGCCCACGGGAGCAGCGCCGTCACGCAGAGCTTGCCGAGAACAATACCGGTATGGCTCAGCCGTGTCGTGAACAGAATTTCCCCGGTGTGCCGCTCCCGTTCGCCGGCGATCGCGTCGGCAGAACGTTGCGCAATGAGCAGCGGCAGCGCGCCGGCCATTGCCATCCAGTAGAGCACCGACAGGTCGGCATCCTGCGCCCAGTACCAGCTGGTGATGATCGATACCTGGACGATCATTGAAACGAGCACAAAGCCGATCACCGCGATCCAGCTACTCCACTCGCGGGCCATGCCCTTAACCTCGACAAGCTCCTTCCAGGCGACGACGAGCGTGTCCTTGACGACGCCCATCCATGTCGACTCGTTCCGTAGAGCGGCAGACCCATCATGCTGGCCGTAGGCGGGCCCCAGGGCGAACCCAAACCGTGGCGCGGTAAACGCTGGTGGCGCTGAAGTGGGCTCGGCGGGCCCATGTTCGTCCGTTGGTGGCGCTACTCGCAGGAGTCGCTCCCGCGTGAAGCGCAGCGCTGTGATGAGCACCATGACGCCAATCGTTACCGCAAGCCCCACATAGGCAAACAGGAGTGTCACTGTCGTGGTTGCCGAGTTCACCTGAAGCCAGGCACGATCGATCTGAAATGAGGTGAGTTGGGCGAGAAACGCGAAGCCGAGGATAGCCAGGAAGAGCAATAGCAGCGCCGGTACGAGAACGAACACGGGCATGAATGACGTGGCGATGATGATTCGGAAATTCGCCTGGCGCACCGTCGGCGCGCCCATCGATATGAGCAGGGCGATGACGGTCCCGAGCATCGTCAGAAGAAAGCTCAGCGACGGTCCGATGAGTAGCACAACCCAGGGCACGGTAAAGAGTTCGCCGTTCCAGATCAGCGCAGCGTTGAGCGCCGTGACCGCGCCCAGAGCAAGCAAGAGCGCTGAAATCCACGCCTGAATGGTGATCGACAGG
Source organism: Chloroflexia bacterium (assembly GCA_030431755.1). Classification (GTDB taxonomy): domain Bacteria; phylum Chloroflexota; class Chloroflexia; order Thermomicrobiales; family CFX8; genus JAUIIK01. Next base: position 167 of record JAUIIK010000262.1, on the reverse strand, counting down.
ATCTTGCCAATGAGCAGCGCGTGCGCCGGGATGCGCGTCGCCAGCAATGACTCGAGTGTGTGTCGTTCGCGTTCCCCGGCGATGGCGTCGGTCGAGAGCGTAATCGCAGAGCCGATCGGCAGCCAGCACCAGATCCAGATAAGCAGCGCAGGATGCACGTCTCCGAT
>JAUIIK010000261.1 GCA_030431755.1 Chloroflexia bacterium | reverse complement strand
GGCCGATTCCCCCTGCCGCGACCGCCAAACTGTCCTTGTAGGCGTCAATTGTACTTGCCTCGCAGTGCATTCCAGCGCACCGCCAGGACGTCGCCAAACATCCGTAGCGCATCGATCCCTGGACGGACTTTGCTGCCGTGCGCGTGGGTCCAAACCACGGGTACTTCGGCGATGCGGTACCCGCGCTGCCGTGCGAGAAACAGGAGTTCCACATCGAAGGCCGAGACGCGCGGCCCGGAGATCGCGCTGCGCGGCTGACTCACCCGAAGGCGCGGGACGACATCCAAAGCCACTTGCCGGCTGACAAGCTTGAAGCCGCACTGCGTGTCCTTGATACCCCGCACAGCCGCCAGGCGGACGACCCAGTTGAACGCCCGGCCCATGATGTGGCGGTAGTGCGGCTCGCCGATGCGTTGGGCAATTGCGCCCTCACGGCTGCCGATTGCGACGTCGAAGCCATTGGCGCGTTGATCGAGGAGCGCCTGTACCGCCTCGATCGGCGTCGACAGATCGGCGTCGGTAAAGAGGACGTTCCGCCCGGTCGCTGCCAAGATGCCACGCCGCACCGCCGCCGCCTTTCCGCGGTGGTCGAGCTCCAGGACTGACAGATGCTGGAAGGAGTCAGCTTCGGCCCGCGCAGCCGCGACAGTGTCGTCCTGGCTGCCGTCATCGGCGACGATGACTTCTGACGTGTACTCCTGGGCACACAGAAATGCGGCGATGGCAGCCAGGGTGTTCGGTAACCGGGCTTGCTCGTTGTACGCCGGTACGACGACGCTCAGAAACGGCTGGTGTGATCCAGACAGTCCATCATCTACGACACTGCATTCAGAGTAGCTATCGCTCGCATCAGACATAGTACGAATAATACTTCTCGCGCCGTGCCATTGAGTCAATGGGTAAGTAGCGGCTCGATGTGCTGGTACAATGTCCGGTCGGCGCGTCGGAGTAACGCTGTGCTGCGCATTGCTCCTGCCAGCGTACCGTGCAGCGAGGCACGTGCGGCCGGCTCCCGGATGCGGCGGAGGTGTCGCAGATTGCGGCCGGCATGATAGGCGACGATGCGTTTCCAGTGCTGGCGGAGTAATGGCCGCGGCATAGAGGTGAGCAACACCGGCCAGATGTTGCGCGACACGTAGTAGCTGGCGAGTATGCCTCCGCCACTCGCGGATAGATGATGGCGGACTGAGGCTGCCGGCACGTAGACACAGCCATGCCCGGCCCGTTGAAGACGCCAGGCGAGGTCGACATCCTCCAGGTACATGAAGAACGAGGGGTCGAAGACGTCTCCATGGGCTAGCGCGACGTCGTCTAGCGCCGAGCGGCGGTATAGCGCGGCGCCGGCGCAAGCACCGAAGATGTGTTCCTCAGCCTCGTATTGGCCCAGGTCATCGAGCCAGACACCGCGATTGAGCGGCATCCCCCAGACACCGAATCCATCTCCGGCTGAGTGAAAGCGCGGGGGATCGTCGAAGAGCAGCATCTTGCTCGCGAAGCTGGCTGCGTCAGGATGGCGGTCTGCCGAGTCGATAAGCGCGCCGAGCCAGCCAGACTGGACCTCGGTGTCGTCGTTGAGTAGCGCGACATATTCCGAGTCGCCATGACGTATGCCGCGATTGAGCGCTCGGACGAGACCGCCGTTCGTCCGCGCCCGGAGCACCGTCGCGCCGGGGTGGTGCTGTTGGACGACCTCGACAGCAGGCTTCTCGCCGGCGTCATCGACGACGATCAAGCGGTAGTCCCGGAACTCCAGCGAGCGCAACGCAGCAAGACACTTCGCCAGCAACCCAGGTTGGTTGTAGGTGGCGACGATGACATCGACCCGTGGCGCGGCTAGCTGAGACACCGGGCGAGCGCGTCCGTCCAGTGCGGCATCGCGTCCGCCAGGTCGGGCGCAGCGAGGGAGCGCAAGACGCCATTCGCCGGGGGCGTCGCGGCCCGCTCATATGCGTCAGCGCCAATCGGGCGCACCGCGCAATCGAACGCCGCCAGACGTTGAATCTCGGTGGCCCAGC
>JAUIIK010000158.1 GCA_030431755.1 Chloroflexia bacterium | reverse complement strand
GGCGTTGCGCATCTGCGGGAAGAGGATGACGTCCCGAATCGAGTGGGTGTTCGTCAGGAGCATCACGAGCCGGTCGACGCCGCTGAAGATCGGTTGCGACAGGGTGGCGTTACTGAAGTTTGCCCGCGCGACCGACGAGCCGTTGAAGACCGGCTGCGTCAGCTCGGCCTGCTCGAAGACGATGCTATCCATGAACGCGCTCCGGAAGATCGGTTGCCGCAGCTCTGCGCCACTGAAGTCGGCAAGCGCGAGGTTCGCCCCGGTGAAGTCGCCTTGATTGATGACCGCGCCGGCAAAGTCGGCACAGGCGAGGCTGCCCGAATTGAACATTGGCTGGACGAATCGTTGGCCGGCGAAGTCTGCGCCGTCACCTGGGTCGCAATCGGGCAACGTTGCGCCGTCAACCGGATCGTTCGCAGGATCGTAGCGCCAGCTGCGGTAGTGCAACCCGACATTGCCGGCCTCGACGCGCCATTCTGGCTCGTTGTCGGCCGTGTAGGTCAGGCAGCGCCGCTGGAAGCACTGCAAAAGGACCAGCTTCGAGACGCCGCCGACCACTACATCCGCCCAGTACGGTTCGGTCATCGGGAAGCCCGTCGCGAAGTAGGGATTCTCGAACATCGGCCCGTCGGCAAACTGAGCGTTCGCAAAGACCATGCCGTTCGAGTTCATGAAGTCCCAGAATGGCGCGGCGATCGCGTGGCCCGTCTGCGGGGTCACCGTCGCGACATCAATGCCCTGGCCACTCAGGGCAACGTCGACCGTTATCGCCCCGGACCGTGACAAGCGCTGGTTGATTGGCGTGCCAATCGGAGAAGGCGGTTCGTCGCGGACGACCGCCATCGTCACGTATGTCGGGCCAAAGACATCGTTCACATCTCCGGCTACGTTGATCTCCGCCGGTGTCCGGTCAACAAACGCATCGTCGCCAACCTGCATCTCACCAGTCATCAACTCCGTGACCAGCAGGCCGTTGGTTACATACCAGACATCGTTGCGGTCGGCGTTTGGATCCGTGACTTCCATGCGAGACTTGTCATAATACTGGACACTACGTTCGCCGCCCTGAGCCTCTTCATATGGCTCGTGAATGATGTCGGAGACCGGCTCCGGCCCCCAGATCCAGGTACGCTGGGCGAGGTCCGACAACACCGGCAGATCCGTGCGCTGCCAGGTCTCCTCGAACGCTTCTTCAGCATCGCCATGCTCGGCGACGACGCTGGCATACTGGGCCAGCGTCGCGATCATGAGCGCCACAACGACAGCCACTCGACCGCGCATGTTGCTCAAGCTCCAATCAGGAATGCCGGCGACTGTGTCCGTACACCTCAAGGGTATCTTACGAAAAGTTTCGACATTCGGTCTCGGATTCGCGAGAATAGCTCGGCGCATGATGTCCCAAGGGGAGGGCGGAGCATGGTCTGGCGGTGCTACTAGGAGATAGACGGCCGTTCTATGGTTGGGTGATCGTTGGCGTAGGGGCGCTGATCGCCTTCAGCTCCGGACCCGGGCAATCCTATGGATTCTCGGTGTTCCTCGACTCGATTATTGAGGACACCGCGCTCTCACGGACACAGATATCCCTGCTATACGCCATCGGCACTGGCGTCAGCGCCGTGATGGTTGCCGGAGTGAGCCGCCTCGCGGACCGCTACGGCCCGCGGGCGATGGCGACGCTCGTCGCCCTGCTGATGGGCCTCGCCTGCTTCGCGATGGCCGGAGCCGTTGGCAGCATCCAGTTCTTCTTCGCCTTCGCGGCATTACGGGCCCTCGGGCAGGGCTCGCTGCCGATCAACGCGACGCTGCTGACAGCCACCTGGTTCGTCGCGCGACGCGGGCGAGCGATGGCGATCATGGGTCTGGGCTTCGCGGCCTCAAATGCGATTATCCCGCCGCTCGGACGGATGCTTATCGACTCGATAGGCTGGCGCGAGGCGTACGTCGTACTGGGAGTCATGGTCTGGGTGCTCGTCATTCCAGGCGTTCTCCTCCTCGTACGCAATGCACCGGAGGACATCGGCCTCTTCCCAGATGGCGCGGACGCTCCGCCCGAGGACGAGCGGCCGCTGGAGCCTGGCAACCGCCCGGGGCCGGACAACCGCCGGGTATTCTCGTCCAAGCAGTTCTGGCTCATCGCCTTACCGCTCTCAACGCCGTCACTGGTCGTGACCGCGATCATCTTCCATCAGACGTCGATCTTCGAGGAGCGTGGTCTCAGTGCCGACGTTGCGGCGTTCATCTTCCCAGTCATGGCGGTGACATCCGCCATCACAGCGCTGATCGCCGGGCCGCTCGTGGACCGCGTCGGACCGGTCAAGCTCGTCAGGTTCAACCTCGTGATACTGCTCGTCGCGCTGTTCTTCATCCAGGTCGTGTCGACGCCGGTGATGGCAGCCGTCTACGCAGTGCTGCTGGGCGTCTCAGGGGGAAGCTGGCAGATCGTCAACGGTGTCACCTGGGCGCATCTCTATGGCCGGCGCGGTCTTGGCCGCATCCAGGGTTCGGCTGTGATGATCAGCATCTCTGCGGCCGCAATCGGACCGCTGCCGCTCTCAGCCATGCACGACTGGACCGGCAACTACACACTCGCGCTCATGGTAATGGCGCTGCTCGTCGTCGCCGGAGCCATCACGATCGGCTTTGCGAAGCCGGAAAGGCAACCCGCCCGCTAGCGGCGCATCTGAAGTTGGGAAAGCTCGATGCCGTCAAGCTGCTCTAGCGACGGTGGCGGGGCTTCGCTTGCTGCTTGCACAACCGATTCGAGGACACTGCGCAGCGTCTCCAGCTCTGCGTCGTCGAGGTCGACCAGTAATGACACGACATAATCAATAGCCGCGCCGGAGATCGCGCGGGTCGCGGCGTTGCCCAGCTCAGTTAGCGTCAGCTGCAAGCGGCGTCTGTCGCGCTCGTCAGGCTTGCGCTCGACGAGCTGCCGGGCAACCAGCTTATCGACCTGCTGACTGGCTGCCGAGGGGCTGATGTTCAGCTCCGCCGCCAGACCGCGCAAATCGATTCCAGGGTTTGCGCGCACGCGAAAGAGGATACGCAACTGCGGCTGGGCGATGCCGAGGTGATCCCAAACCTGGAGCCGGATCGGATCCAACAGGCGCGTCGCGCGACCGATCAGGTGCGCGGCATCGATCAACTGTTCTGAGCGCTGGTCGTTCATGGCCCCATTCTACCCACAACTATGAGAGCGCTGGTAAACAATGAAGTGATACTGTACTATTCCTCGCCATAACAACGCTGGTCAAGGGGAGCATTGGCCTCGGACGGGTGCGCCGCAAGCCGGTGCGAACAATCCCGACGTGAATTGCAGGCAGAAGACTGATTCACAGTATAACCGCTGGATTTGCCAAGACATTCGAGTCGCTGTCGATTCGGCACTTTCGTTTCCTGTGGTTCGGGATGCTCTTCTCAATGTCCGCCATGCAGATCAACATCGTGGCGCGCTCCTGGCTCGCGTATGACATCACTGGTTCAGCCCTCATGCTCGGCGTCGTTGCCGCCGCGCGCAGCCTGCCGCAGCTGTGTCTCGCGCCGGTCGGGGGCGTCGCCGCCGATCGTTTCGACAAACGCAGGTTGCTGATCGGTTCGCAGTTCGTCCTGACGCTCCTTGCGCTCGGGAATGCGATTCTCGTGCATATGGGCGTTATCGAGATCTGGCACCTGTTTGTCATCGGAGTCGTGCAGGGCATAACACACCCGTTCACGATGCCGACACGGACAGCGCTGGTCCCGCACCTCGTCAGCGAGCGACAGATCCCCAATGCGTTGGCGCTCGATTCGACTGGACGCAATATCAACCGCGTCGCCGCGCCGGCCCTGGCTGGAATTCTGATCGCAGTTGATCCCACCCTGGCGTTCTATGCAATCTTCGTCGCTTATGCTCTAGCGACGCTCACGCTTATCGGTTTGCCATCGGGATTCCGCGGCGAAGCGCTGAAGGGCAGCCCGCTCTCCGAGATCGCCGTCGGCTTCCGCTATATCGCTGAACGGCGGCGGCTCCTGGCGCTGATGCTGCTGTCGTTCGCGGTTGTCATCCTGGGCATGCCATTCCAACAGCTGCTACCGGTCTTCCAGAAGGATGTCCTCGACGTTGGACCGCGCGCGCTTGGCCTGATGTTTACCGCCGTAGGCGTCGGCGCGATCGTTGGATCGCTGCTGGCAGCGTTCATGGCGGACCGCCCGGACAAGGGGCGCTTGCAGCTTGGCGCAGGCGTGCTCTTTGGCCTGAGCCTGACCGTCTTCGCGCTTTCGACATCGTTTCTGCTATCGCTTGGACTGTTGATCATCGTCGGCTTCGCGAGCCAGGGGTATCTCACGATCAACCGCATACTGGTGATGCAGAACACCGAGCGGCATCTCTTTGGACGCGTTATGAGTGTCTACATGATGACCTGGTCGCTTGTGCCCGCGGTGGTGCTGCCGATCGGCATCATCGTCGATCAGATCGGCGTGTCGATCACTGTCGCCGTCTCGGGCGCGCTCCTCGTAGCCGTGCTCCTCGGCGCTGCCCTGAAGTTCCCGAAGTTCTACCTGGCGCGGGCGGTCACGACGCCGGCGAGTTCTTGAGGCCCTTAGGCGGCGGAAGCGCGCCGCAGGTCGCTTGACGTATCCTCAGGCGGCTCTACCGTGCTCAGGATGACCTCGAGCAAGTCGACCTGCCGAACGGGCTTCGGGAGGTACCCTTCATAGCCAGCGGAAATCGCGCCGACCATCGCCGCCTCACTGCGCTTGCCGACGAGGACGACCGGGGCATCGCCATCGAATAGCCGATGCGCGAACGCCTCGAGCCGCGGCGTGTCAACATCCGCCAGGACGAACCTGTACGGATTCGAATACTCCTCGGCGAGGCTCAATGCCGTGGTGAGCGACTCCTCGTCCGCTACCGCATAGCCAATGATCCCGAATGCGTCGAGCGCTGTCTGGATGCCGTTGTCGTTGGCGTCCCGCGGCTGGATGATCAACGTGCGCAGACCCCGCACCCAGGCGTGCTCGGACTCCAGGTCTTCGGCAATCTCGAAACTCGATGAGCAGCGAATCGCCAGAGCTTCATCATTGATCGTCACGAGCTCAAGGTCGAGAGCCTCGAACGACGCTGCCTGCGACGCCTCTATCGCGAGACGCACGGAGGAGGGCACGTCGTCGTCCGGCAGGTCGCCACCAATACACCCCCGCAGGACAGCAATGTCGTCATCGCTCAACATCGGCGGCGGAATCTGGACCTCGAAGCGCACCAGGACCGAACGACCGGCGTTCGCATCCTGAATCGCCGCGAGAATGAGCGGCCGGTCACTGGCCACGAGCTGAGCGTAGTGGATCATCTGGAGCACCGCCGCGCGCGCCTCCTGCTCGTGGCCATAGAGCCACTTCGGAAGGCTTGGCTGGACGAACGCGCTGATCCTTGAACCGGGACCGCGCTCCTCCTCGCCTGCCGCAATCGCCAGTTCGTCGAGCAGCGTTGCGAGATGGAAGCGGCTTTCCGGCTGTGGTTCGAGCGCGCGTGACTGGTCGACGAGCTCAGTCCCGAGCTTACGGTCGAGCACCGAGGCGACGCCCAGCACGGCGGCCTGTAACTCTCCAGTTCCGCTCGCCGACGCCGCCAGTTCCTCACTCTCCTTGAAGGCTACCAGCGCGTCCAGGAGCCGTTGCATGGGGGAGGCAACCTCTTCAGCCAGGTCCGTCGTTTGGTTCGCTGCGGGGTGTTCGTTGACAGGCCGCTCAGCCAACTGCCCCTCCAGCTCCGCGATCTGCAGTTCGAGATCCCAGAGCTGCTCCTCCAATGCGGCGACCTTATCGCTCTCGACCTTTGATGCGTGATCCGGCGTCTCCTCCAGCGCCAGTAGGAAGAAGGAAAGGTCATTGCCTTCTTCAACCGGCACCACATGAGTCCGAATTCGTGGACGTTCACGAAATGTGTCTGGCGGGATGACGAACGACTGATGCTGCAACGTGTTGCGGGCATCGCGCAATGCCTGGATCGCCGTGCCCGCCACGCTGGACGGCACGATTTCCGTCAGCTTGCGGCCGACAACATCCTTGTCACTGCGGTTGTAGGCATTCAGGTTCGCATAGCGCAAGGTCCCGTTGGCATCGGCATCCATGACGCCAAACGGCAGCTCCTCGAGCAAAGCAGCGAGAATCTGCGCCGCCTCGACCGACGGCGCGTCAATTGAGTGAACTCCGGTCGCTGACTCGGCTATCTCGAGCGTTGCGCCGCGCTGCGTACCGACAATGAGCGCGCGGTACGACTTGATGCCAACAGCGAACTCGAACTCGTCTTCGTCGCCTGGATTGAGCAGGCCGATCGTCTCCGCGACGTGCTCGACAATATCTGAAGAGAGCAGGTCCGACAGGTGTCCGACGTTGAGCGGCGCGGTACGGCCATTGTCGACGCGTGACTCGATGATCTGAAGATCGCGATTAAGGTCGAGCCAGAGGCCCGGCAATCCATCGGGCAGTGTGTACGCTGTCTCGGCGCTGCGCTGGGAAGCCCAGATCGACTCCGCTGCCGCAAGCTGGTCAATGCGCTCGCGCGCCCGGGCGATCTCGTCGCGGCTCCCGGCTGAGACCGGTGGCGGAGCAGCTTTCCCGCCGGTTGCAGCCGCCGGTTCACCAAGCGCGCTGACGCGGCGCGTAACCAGGAACTCCATGAGAAGATGAGCAATAGCTATCGTTACGATGATCCCGGCGATCAGTGTCGCTAGTGAGCGGTAGACCTGGCCCCGGAGGTCCGCTACCATCGCCGCCTCGTCCAGGTCGAACGCGACCAGATATGACCGGCCCCCAACGCCGCCACCCGATGTCCCAGTCGATACCGAGCGAATGAGCGAGCCGTTTGGCGTAGCCGCTGCGTCGTCGCCAGCATCGAGCATCAACCGCAGGTCAGAGCCGGCAGCTGTAAGCTCAGCGCTTAGGGCTGGAGAGCCATCGGACGCAAGCGCCACAATCTGCCCGTCGCCCTGTTCTTCCACGAACGCGATGGTCTTGACGTCGTCCAGCTGGACGATGCCGGCAGCCAGTGAGGGTGTAAGTTCGGACTCTGCTGAGGCTACTTCCAGTGCTTGCGCCAGCTCATCGGCCATGTGCGCCTTGCGGTCTTCAACCTGGCCCGATAGGACGAAACCCATAGCGACGTATGCGAGCACGGCCAGGCAGACGCCCGCCAGCGCGAGCGCGCCGATGAGTTTCGCCTTGAGCGACAGTCGGTTGAGCAAGCGCCAGAGCGGCCCGGAGTCCTGCTGTTGCATGGCCAGCCAATCCACCGAATCATGCGAACGGCGTCCCGGTTACATGAGCCCGGAACCTCGCTTTACCGTCCGCATCAATCATCGACGGAAATGCGCCAGTTCGCCGTGGTACATCGGGGCCAAATTCACCGCACAGTCTGAGCCGCTGCGCGGGAGCGAGTGGACGACTTCGACCTAGCTATTCTCGGAGAGCCAGTCGTCCAGCCGTGGGACGCGCGGGTCTGTCTGCCGCATGTCGTAATAGGGAATCGCTGGCCGGTAGCGGTCGAAGATACGGCGCAGCTCGGCCTCCGGCTCATCATGGATATCGACGCGCAGATCAACCCGCGAGTAGGACTTCTTGTCATAAACAAGCAGCGCGGCAGACCGCTGGCCATTTGGCTGGCCGCCCGCGTCGCGGCCGGCTTCAATTGCATCCATCAGCCGGCCTTCAAGATCATCGTCCGGATCGGCAAGATAGGCGGCTTCCATCGCATCGAGGACGCCCTCTCCTGCAATCGCGTTGCCGAGCACAACGTAGTTGTCGCCAAGTCGATGTCCGGCCCAGTCGACATTGTCTGCGCCGGTGCGCGCTGCGACGAACCCATCGTCATCTACGATCGCTAGCTGCCGGTGCTCGGCGAAGGGATCAGTAGCCACAAGCTGCTCAATAGCGCCAGGCGCTTTGTAGCCCAGGTCCAGCAAGCGCAACGCCGTCGGACCAAGCCGTTCGTCGGCAATCGCCATGATCGCGACAGCGCCAAGCCGTTCGCGAATAAAGGGCACGCGCACGCCAACACAGAACGCGTTCGTCGATGTGCCAATGCCGAGCATGCCGGTTCGCTTGCATCGCGCTACGAGGGTAAAGGTCATTCGCAAAGCTCCTTCTATGAATTAGGCGCAGGCATCGTAGCATCGCCAGCGTCCGTCAGTAGGGGAACTCATCGCCCCAGTGCGCCCTGCGGGCGTATCGGAAGGCGTCGCGATCCTTGCGTCGCGTCGCCGTCCGCCGGCTCAGGCCGTCATCGCCACACAGCACCAGCTCAATGTGCCCACGGCGGTGGATTGGATGGCGGAGGATTCTGGACTCGGCAGGCGCAACTGGCGACCGCGACGCGACGACGTACGAGAACTTCTCGTCCTCGTAGGCCAGCTCCCCGGGTTTGACCTCGCGATGCAGGCGTGTTCGCGGTAGGCGCACGGCGAAGTGGCACCAATCGCCAGCTCCCATCGGACACACATCGGCATGTGGGCAGGGCGCAACGATATGTGCTCCCGCTGCAATCAGCTGCTCACGTGCCTGGCGCACGGCCTCAAATCCAGCCGGTGTTCCCGGCTCGACGATGACGAGGAGCTCTCCGGCGGCCTTCCAGAGCGCGGCGACCGCTTCCGGGCGACGCTCTGCGGCGAGCTCGTTCGTGACATAAGATGCGAGCACGAGGTCATATGTAGCGGACGCCCCCAGAACATCCAACTCTGCGACGTGCCACGTTGCGCCCGTGACCCGCAGATCGCCGACGTGGCTTGCAAGCTCCTGGCCAAGCCTGATCATAATGTCGGCGCGGTCGATCATTGTGGCGCGAAACCCCGAGTCCCATTGCCGGGCGCTGGCCCAGAGCCCCGACCCGGTGCCTGCGCCAACGTCGAGCAGCGTGTCGGGCGCCCAATCCGGCAGCCGCTGTGTTGTGTAGTGAAGCGCGGCGGAGATCGCCGCAAACGTCGCCGGCATACGGTAGGCAGCGTAGGCAGCAGCCTCGATATCTTCGCCAATCAATGGCCCGCCCGTGCGGGTGCCGCGGTAGCGCTCTGACAGCGAATCGACAGCGCGTCGTAAATCCGCTGGACGGTGGTCCCGCAGGCGCGTCTCCAGCGCCTGTTCAAGCTCAACTGGCAGCGCGACGTTCAACACGCGGCGACGCCTGTGATTCTATAATGCGGATAAGTGCAGTTATCCGCAGAGGCTAGTAACGAGAGGTCCAGTACGATCCTGCCCCGGCTGTCGACGCCCCCGCCAGGGTCTGGCGAATGCACTACGCACGGCAGAATTCTTGGATTCCCTTGGAGCCGTTCGCCGCAGCTGGGTTGATCGCTCACAACGCTTCTATGCGCTCTTCACCATCTGCACAGTGCTGGCGAGCGCCTCGATCCCGGCGACGGAGTTCGGCTCAATCCAGAGCATCAAATAGTCCGCACCGGCGTCCGCGAAGCCCTGCAGCTGCTCGGCGATTGCATCGCTGTCCCCTTCGACGGTGTGGCCTTCCCACCAGGACGACGGCGCGCCGCCGGGCGACCGGACCACGGCTTCGGCCATGCGCTTGACCGTCTCAGGCGCGCGCCCTTCTTCCACGCAAATACTGTCAAATCGCTCTGACGCCTCGGCAAAGCCCTGGACACTTCCGTTCGTCGAGGGCAACGCGGCAGTCCAGATATCCCCGTAGCGCGCTGTCAGGCGCATCATGCGCGGTCCGCCGAGCGACCCAACGAGAATCCGCACGCCACCTGAGGTTGGACCTATCGGCGCGAATGTTATGTCATGAACGTCGTAGTACTGCCCTGAGAATCTGTCGATTGTCCCGGAGCGCACGAGCGGCCCGATCACCTGCATGGCTTCCTCGAAGCGGCTAACGAGCCGATCCGTCGCATACCCGAAGTTCTCATGCTCCGTCTCGGAATCTCCAGCGCCAACGCCCAGGATTGTGCGGCCGGCGCTGATTTCATCCATCGTATGGACCATGCGCGCGAGCAACGCCGGATTGCGGTAGCCGGTGCAGGTGACGTAGGAGATCAGCTTGATGCGTTCGGTCGCTTCCGCCAGCGCGCCCATCATCGTCCAGCACTCCCAATGATGAAAGAGCAGATGATCGAGAACGCCGACAAAGTCGTAGCCGAGCGCTTCGGCTCGCCTGGTCATGTCCCGGAGACCGTCGTAGTTGGCCGTCTCGCCGCCCATCATGCCTTCGCCGCCTACCGGCAGAAAGATACCAACCTCCACAGCACACTCCGTCTATTTCACGCGATACACTTCAATGTACGGCATATCCGAAGAATTTCCCGTTCACAGGCTCGACCCGCCCATCGTAGGATAGTCCAAGTGCAATGTGACAGGGGGCGTCATCGTGCCAGTCTATGTCGGCCTATTCAACTTCACCGAGAGCGGTCTCCAGGCCATGCGCGAGTCGCCGGCGCGCGTGCGCGAAGTCGTCCACTGGCTCGAGGACCACGGTTTCGACATCCATGCCGTGTACTACACGATGGGCCAGTACGATCTCATTTGCATCATCGAGTCGCCGGACGAGGAGTCGCAGATCCGGGCGGTCCTCGCGCTGAACCAACAGGGACTGTTCCGAACGATGACGATGAAGGCTCACTCGGTTGACGAGTTCGCCGAGATCATGGAACGGCTCCCGTAGTGGCCTGGACACCTGCCAAGGCGCAACTCTGGCCGAACTGGACATAGCGAAGGCGGGCAATGGCCGAGTCGCAGGAGCGCAGCGGGTTTCGTGCCGGGATCGAGCGGACGTTCGGCTCGCTCGAGTATGCGGCCTATGCGGCGCATCGCACGCGGCCCATGCAGGTCAGCACCGGCATGGTATCCAGCCGGGCGATTCCCGGAAGAACCACGACCTGGGTGGCCTTCGACCG